>NZ_JAKGTN010000005.1:0-289982 GCF_021568915.1 Vibrio sp. McD22-P3 | reverse complement strand
GGCTTCTTTTCTTTCTGCTGGTATACGAGACAAAGTTTACTCAATACCGCCCATACTGGTTAAATTTTAACAGTGACAACAATCCTGCCAGAGGGGGATGATTTGAATAAAAGAATTCCTTCAATAGTCATTCCTCACCTTGAATCGACTATTCAGCATATGTCTTACATAAATGGTCGATACTCATATGGGACAAATAGATTAGACCGATCGATGGCGATGTTCGCTCCAGATATTTTAAATTACACTAAGTCTATTGAAATTTATAGTGACCACTTAGAATCAGCCAGACTATATTCATATGAATCAATACATCATATGTTTCTTAATTCCAACTCCGAAAGAGAAGATTATAATTACGCACATTTTATATTAGATAAGAATATTGCTTATACTGATATTTTAGTAAGAAATTACTACAAGCCTAACGATAAATATAAATATCGACACTTTTCACCTATTGACTTTTCGTTCCAAAATTTAAGAGAACTAGGCACTGGCACGTTAGTGTTTGGAGAAAAAAACTACATGTGTATTCTTGGTGAGAATGGTGTTGGAAAGTCTACTTTGATGCAGTCTGTTTACAGTGCAATTTCTAGTGATAAAAACAGCCTATTTTACAATGATAATTTTTTCTTCAGGCGAAACTCGGATTTAAAACTTTCATTTAAATATCAACAAGACAGTGATATTCACGAAAAGTTTTTTAAACAGGATATAAATGATCATGACGAATACTTTGGTAACAACGAAAAAAATATAAAATCAAATTATAGAAATAGTGAAATTTCACGATATCAAGAGAATAATAATACGCAATGCAGGTTTAAGAAAGATATCAAAGTTATATCATTGGATGATGGGAGAAATAATTATGGAAAACATGCAAAAGAACTAGAGTGGCTATTCATCCAAAATAATGATACTTTTTCTAAGGTTGCTATAATTATCAAAAGCTTCTTAAATTTTGATGACTCTACGCTTTATAGAAGTAAAGATAGAATCTTTGCTGAGTTTGATGGAAAAAGACAAGATCTAGGTAAGCTAAGTAGTGGTTATAAAGCAATAATTAGTATTGTCATCTCTATATTTAGGCAATTGGAAGAAATCAGTGTAGGGGAGTATGAAAAATCATCTATAGAAAAATATCAATTATTAGCTTTAATAGATGAGATAGAACTTCATCTTCATCCTAAATGGAAAACAACAATAGTTAAAAAGTTAACGGAAAATTTCCCTAAAGTATTTTTTATCATCACTACACATGATCCATTAGTGCTACAACAATGTGATGATGAATGTTGCATAAAAATTGAAAAGAACGAAAGAGGTCGTTCAGATATAACGTCTGTCATAGATTTTAGCGATTATGATATAGATATGCTACTTTCCTCCCCTCTTTTTGAAGCAGACTATGAGCCATCACCACATGAAAGGCTAAAGGGTGAGAGTTTAAGGACTTTTTTTGCTAGAAAAATTGTTAATGAGTCAATTCAAAAACATAAAAGACTTTCCATAGAAGAACTTTCGATAAAACTTGAGTTGGCAGTTAGAAATGCGAAAAACTGAACATAATAAATCTAAGCCAAACAAACTTCGTTTCTATCCTCTAAAAAGAAGTGGCAATCCTCCGAAGGTAGACGAAGAAGTTCGGGAAAACATTAAAAAGTTCCTTGGGGAAATTGATGGAAATCTAGAGTTTAAATATTATCGTAATCTCAAGAAAGAAGTTCCTTTACTGACTAAAGGACGGTGCTCATACTGTGGTAAGTATACTGAGTTGTCCATCGAGCACTATAGACCTAAAGATGCGATTGCCGTTGACCTAAACAGCCCTAGAGAACTGAGTAAGCCTGGATACTTTTGGTTAGCCTCTGATTGGTATAATCTGCATCCAGCATGCACTCCTTGTAATATTCTTAAAAAAAGAGAGGTTATTGTTCTCAATGAAAAGCAAAGTTGTTCTAAAGTCGTAGGGAAAGGTAACTTATTCCCTCTGTATGGCGATGCTATCCATGCCCCCCTTTCAATTGAAGGTGGATGTAAAGACTCACTTTCTGTATCAAGTAGAAAAGTAAAAAAAGAGAAGCCATTACTATTAAACCCCTCAAAGCTTCGTCCACAAGATATTTTTAAGTACGGAACTATTACAAATCGTAGAGGTAAGTTGTTAATTTTGGCTCCTAAGGTTGGGATATCAGCGTACAAGCAATCCATAGCTCAGACTACTATCGACATACTTGGACTAAATTCAAAAGAACATTCTAAAGCTAGAATGGATACATATACTCTAGTGAATGATGCTATTTCAAACATTGAAAGTATTGACGATTTTGATGATGAAGATTGCTTGGAGGCGTTGAATAAGCTTCATACTTATATTGATGAGTCTAGCACGGCTTCATATCTAGGTATGCTAGAAGTAACGTTCGGAAATAAACTGAAGCTTTTGGCTGATGAAATAGATCAACACTTAGGCTTTGAAGTCTCTCCAGAAAAATCTCTTCTGAGTATTGCGAGTTCAATTGATCGCTTGTTGGATGCCAAAGGTTACGAAGTTGAGCAAGAATTCGAGGAGCTGTAGCTGTAACCATCAGATTTTAATGATATGTGACGTGTTCCCATAATCGTCCCAATCTCTCCGCCACATTTAAGTTTAAAGACGTCTCAGGACGTCTTTTTCTTATCTGAAGGTTATCAAAATCAACAAGTTACGATCCGGTAGCGTCACATAATGTTGCATAAAAGTGTTTGATTTTCGAAATACCTAAAGTAATACCCAGGCTTGCTATCTGATGCGAGTATTACTTTAGAGTATTGATTCTGGTGTTACTTTGTTGTCATTTTCTCCATCATCATGAGCTATAGCTCGATATAATTTATATAGTTATCAGCCATAAGTAATACCTAGCCTAGTAAGCTTGTTCAGTGCTTTGAGCATGACGTAAGTCTCTCCGACTTGAGTATTGTAGTTTCGTAGGCTTAATGAGGCGCCTAGAAACTGTTTCACCCGATACATAGCGGTATCAGGCAGCGAGCGTTTGTGGTAGCCGTATTTCTGCTTCCATTTCTTGTTTAAGCCGTAAAGTTTCTGGCGGCCAACAGCAAGGTTCCGAGGATGTCCACGCTCTCAAAATGCCGCACCATTACGGGGAGGTATCAAAGAAGTGGCTTTCTTGTGACCAATAGCTTCATAGCACTTCTCGTGTCATAAGCACCATCACCTGATATTGCTTTGATGGTACGTTGCGTTTGACTAAGAAGACTTGGCAGCACTTCGGCGTCTGTCACACCAGATAAACTCAACTCTGCAGCAACGATCTCATTAGTGGAAGTATCGACGGCTAGGTGAAACTTGCGCCACATTCTACGCTTGCTGTCGGTGCCATGCTTTTTAACTTTCCATTCACCCTCCCCATAAAACTTCAGGCCCGTTGCATCAAAGGCTAGGTGTTGTATTGGTCCGCGAGTAGAGAGTTTGAATGAGACCTCAACATCCTTTGCTCGGGGGCTGATGTAGGTATAGTGTGGGCATATTAAAGGAACATTGGCCAGACTAAACACCGAGTCAATAAAGCCTTGTAAAGCTCTCAACGGCATAGGGAACAAACATTTCACCATAAGCGCTGTCGTGATTGCGAGGTCGCTAAATATGCGAGGTCTACCGCACTTGCCTTACTTTGATTGTTTCCAGTCTCTAATAGACTCTTCGTCGATCCAAAACGTGAGCGAACCTCGATTAATCAATGAATTGTTGTACTGCCGCCAGTTCTTGGTTTGAAAGTAGGGTTTGGGCATGAGAGCATTTTTGTGAGTGGATTTTGCTGATCTGATCGTAATATCCTGATTTAGTTCACTCGAATTGTGCAGCAAAGCTTGGGATCTCATTACAGGTATTCGCGTTGATGATATCTACCTGAAAATTTTGGTCATACGCAACAAAGGTGATAGTCTCGTTGGTGAATAATATACCCATAAAAAAAATATAAGTACTATGACGCTAAGTAAACTGCATGAAGCTCGCTATATAGATGCTGCTCCCTATGCTTCAGCACTTATTGAGGGGCACCGGGACTTTGGCTACAGTCTCAAAACTGCTTTGGCTGACATTATAGATAATTCTATTTCTGCCAGTGCTGATCGAGTTAACCTAGTGGTTGATACTATTTCAAATTCTCCATCAGTTATTATCGCTGATAATGGTTGTGGAATGAGCAAAACTGAATTAATTGAAGCGATGAGGTTAGGTAGTAAAAACCCCACGTTTGACAGGTTGCCTTCTGAACTTGGACGATTTGGCTTAGGCTTAAAAAGCGCTAGTTTTTCTCAGTGTCGCTCACTTACTGTAATAACTAGGCAAGATGGAATTACATCATGTGCTCGCTGGGATTTAGATCTAGTAGCCAAAACGAATGCATGGACATTAGAGCTGATTGAAGATTTTGAAGATGAGTTAGGCTGTGACTTGCTCGATGAGGTAGGAACGGTTGTTATTTGGAAAAAATTAGATCGACTAGTCGGTGAAATTGATACACCGGGGAAAAAAACTGAGCATATGAATGCCGAGTTCTCTCATGCTGAGAGACATTTAAGGCTTACTTTTCATCGATTTTTAGATGCTCCTAAACCACAGTTCCAACTAAGTATCAATAATCGACAACTAACCCCGCTTGACCCTATGGCTTCTTTTCATCCATCGACTCAAAAGGATCCTGACGATAACATTCGTTTATCTAGTGGTCATGTTCGTATACGCAGTTATACCATTCCACACTACAAAAAAATGAGTCAACATGAATGGGACGAGCTTGGTGGACCAGAAGGCCACCTAAAATCCCAAGGACTTTATATCTATAGAGAAAATAGATTAATTATCGCAGGGAGCTGGCTGGGACTTGCTAAGCAAACGGAGCTAACAAAATTAAGTAGAATAGCCATCGACATACCTAACACGATGGATGCGCAATGGAAAATTGATGTAAAGAAATCTTCGGCGCAGCTTCCTCTACCGGTTCGAGAGCGACTCAAGCGAATCATAGAGCGTTTCGTTGGCTCCTCTAAAAGAACATATCGAAGTCGGGGGCAAAGATTAGTTGAAGGCACGATGCATCCAATTTGGAATCGAGTTCAAGTGGAGGGCCGAATACACTTTAAACCCAATTCAGAACATCCAGTATTTCAATCTTACTCAAATTTTTTACCTCATGAATTAAAAGAAGGATTTGAGCGCTGTATTAGGTTACTTGGTGCGGGCTTACCTATTGATGCACTTCATTCTGAACTACTAGGTAACGCGGAGTCAGTTGTCGCAATGCAGACCTCTGAATCAGATTTGAATCAAGTTGTGGTTGACCTTACTGACGCATTGCTTGTTAGCAATGTTACTCCGGATAGAATCAAAGATGTTCTTCAGAATTATCCATTATTGCAATCAAACTGGGAACTTTCAGAACGACTAGTTGCAAATTATCTAAAGGAAAAAGGCTTATGAGCAGCAGACAACGAGTATTAGATATGGTAGAGGCAGGGCTGTACTGTCAGCCTCGTAAATCAGAGGATGAGCTGAGGGGGTTGGTTAAGAATATTGCTAAAGTAGTGGATAGTAATTTAGATGACACAGTGATCGAGGAAATAGCTCGTGAGATTGAGTCAAAACAGGGGATAAAAGTTGGCCTCGGTGCAGTAGTTGATAGTGTTAAGTTCAAGCCTTGGTTAGACGATGCAAAATCAGAAATAGACCCTTTTTACTGGAAAAGATATGAGAAACTCCTGCTAAACAACGGATTGCCTAGAGATGTTATTACAGGTACGGATATCGTTACAGACAAGATACTTGGCCGATTAGGAAACCCTCAAGAATATTCCTCATGGGATCGTAGAGGTATGGTTGTTGGTCACGTACAAAGTGGCAAAACACTGAATTATACAAGTTTGATCTGTAAGGCGGCTGATGCAGGGTATCGCCTAATTATCGTTGTAGCTGGCATACACAATAATCTTCGCAATCAAACTCAAATTCGAATCGATGAAGGATTCATAGGTCGGGATACAGGAAAAAACTCTGATAAGAAAGCTGGAAATGCTAAGCATGTTATCGGTGTTGGACATTTTGATTCGAATAGAACTCCAGTTAGTTTGACGAATACATCCAGAGACTTTAATAAACCTACCGCATCGACAAATACCAGTGAAATAGACTCGTATAGAGTGCCAGTCGTCTTAGTTATCAAAAAAAATCACCGAACGCTTGAAAATCTTCTAGAGTGGCTTAAGGACAACAGCGCTCGTGGTGATAAAGAAATGATTGACCAGCCAATGCTACTCATCGATGATGAGGCTGATAACGCATCAATCAACACTAAATACAGTGATAAATTAGTAACCAAGATCAATGGGCAAATACGCGACCTCTTAAAAATGTTTCATCGTAGTTGCTACGTGGGTTATACAGCAACTCCGTTTGCTAATATTTTTATTGATCCGGATGAGCACCACGATGTACACAAAGAGGACCTATTCCCTAAAGATTTCATTATCGGTCTCGATGCCCCAACAAACTACTTTGGTCCAAAGAAAATCTTTATCGACGGCCTGCCTGATGACGAAGAACCAACTTGGTTAAGGAGTATTTCGGATAATGAAGACCTTCTACCGATCAAGCATAAGATAGGTCATGAGGTCTCTCAATTACCTGATTCGCTGATGTTTGCTTTGCGTACTTTTCTATTATCTCGAGCCATTAGAAATTTAAGAGGCCAGTCAAGTTCACATTGTTCAATGCTGGTTAATGCTAGTCGATTCACTCGAATACAAAGTCAGTTAAAAAACCGATTGCATGAGGCGCTAGAAAGAATCCACAACTCTTTGAGATTAAACTCATCTTTAACCACGGCTTTGCAGGACCCAGAAATCAAATCTTTGTTTGATGTCTGGGAAACAGAATATCAAGACACTGAGTTTGAGTGGGGTGAGATACAAGAAACTATATTTGATGCAATTGCTTCTGCCAAGGTTGTAGAAGTTAACAGTAGAGCAAATGAGCTAGACTACTCGAATTCGAGTGATAGAGGGCAAACTGTCATTGCTGTCGGTGGTTTCTCTCTCTCGCGAGGGTTGACTCTAGAGGGGCTTACAGTTACTTGGTTCCTGCGCAATACCATGATGTACGACACCTTGATGCAAATGGGACGATGGTTTGGTTATCGAAATGGATATGAAGATCTGTGTCGAATTTGGATGCCTGATGATGCTACAGATTGGTATGCCTTTATCGCCAACGCAGCTGAAGAGCTTCATGATGAGCTTAAAGCAATGGAGCAGGCCAAAGCGACTCCTGAAGATTTCGGACTTGCAGTTCGCAGTCACCCTGCATCATTGTTGGTTACAGCAAAAAATAAGATGGGAGCAGGCGTCGAAGTAACCACTTTTGTTGGTCTTTCAAATAGATTTATAGAAACCGCAAAGGTTAGTGTCGACTCTACAAAGTTAGATTCGAATTTAACCATAGCTAAAAAGCTTGTTTCCAATTTGAAAAAAAACACTTTCACGATTGAAGATACTCAATGGGGGCTATTACTTCGTGATGTGCCAATCCAATATATCGATGAGTTCCTAGCGGGTTGGAGCAATGCACCTGAGAGTGTGATTACTGAAACTGGGCCAGTAAGAAGCTATCTCAGCGCACGAAAAGAAGATGAGTTGGCTCTATGGGATTTGCTAATCCCAAGTCTACAAAAAGGAGATGAAGACCATACGCTAGGGGTTAGTATCATTCCTACAAACCGTTCTATTAATCTAGATGATCTAACAGATGGGTATATGTCCTTTAGTGGCAAAAAAATGAGGGTTGCATCAAGAGGTATAGAAAAAGCGGGTGTTGAGCCAAGTAAGGCAAAATGTGCCGAAAACTCTTATGACAAGAATGGTAACTACCCAGACTCAATTTATCGGCAAGTACGAGATAAACCATTATTTATTCTGCACTTTGTTAAGCCAAAAGGTCCAAAAAACAAACAAGGTGATAGTAGAGTGGCTTTGATTCCAAGTTACCCTGTCGTTGCCTGGGGGATCAGCCTTCCAGTTTCAAAAAAAACATCGGAGAAAGTTGCTTATATCGTTAACACACAACGTTACAAAGAACTTTATGGTGAAGATGATATCGATGAGGAATATGAGGCTGAATTAAATGGATAATTCACCATGGAAAGATCTAGATCTCAGCAATGCAAGAAGAGTTAACCATAACGGGCAGTATGACTTTTTTTGGGTTGTTGTAGAGGACAAACAGCCAGCGCTTATGCTTAGATTGCCAATTGAGCCAATTAGTAAGCCTAAGCTCCCTGAACTCAAAAATCTCATAGCCAACTTCAGGATTATATCTGGTCGATGGGCATTTGTTCTTGCCCTTAAAGAAAATAGCCAAGCGGAGCTTTTTGAAACTCTCTGCAGAGATGTCGTTGAGTCAGCTGAGAAGGCTTCCGATCTGGATGAAGCCCTCTCTAGGGCGATACAGCGGACTAAAAGGTGGCATCATCTTTTACGTTCAGGACGCTCAGAAGGTCTGACGATTGAAGAGCAGCGTGGTTTAATAGGTGAATTAGCCTTTCTCCGAGAGCTCGCAACCAGTTTTGGTTCTGAAGTGGCAGTTGAAGCATGGAAAGGGCCTTCTGGGGCTCCAAAAGACTTTGAGTTAATTGGATGCTCTATTGAAGTTAAAACACGAAGAACTGCAGCAACACCTTCAATTTCTATTTCATCAGCAGATCAGCTAGCTGTCTGTGATGGTGGCCGTTTATTTCTTAGTGTTACTAATGTCGAATCTGCAATTGTACCAGAGGGTATGACACTGCATGACTATGTCGCGTTAACTGAGGCTTTATTTCAGGAAGATTGTAGTACCTATACGAAGTGGGAAGATGCAATCTACTCAACAGGTTATGACCCATTAAATAAGTACGATGATCGCCGTTGGCTGATAAGGTCCACCACTCATTATGAAGTATTTGAAGGGTTTCCTCGTGTTAATTGCCCATTACCACAAGGCGTGCAGAACGTAAGATATTCTATTTCTTTAGATGCCTGTGAGCCTTTTAAAATAAATGACAATACCATTAATTACCTCCGAGAGTTTATATAGACATGACGGAACTTGAAGATTTCAACGTTCAGTTTATCGCTGATATACAAGGTGATGCAGATGCATTGGGATTGGTGACGGTAGAGGCATTCTTTGAAAAGGTTGGTGACTTATTGACTGAGGCGGGCGAAATAGAAAGCGCCAATCGAGCTTTTTATGAAGGCTTATACTCTCGTGGGCAAGCGCAAATTGATGGATATGGTGGTGATCCTAGGGAAAATGACGGGATATTGAGCCTTATACTGTGTGATTTTACTTTAGATAGAGATATTCGACTTTTACACAAGGAGCATGTTCAACGTTTATCGCAAAAACTATTTAGGTTTCTGAATGCCGGTCTTGATGATCGGTTCCGGGAAAGGTTGGAAGAAACTAGTCCTGGGTTTGGTGTGACTGATTTGATCAAAGCAACTTGGAATAGCGTTGAAAAAGTTAAATTGATTATAGCGACCAATGGAGATTATAGAGCCAGAACAGATGCTACTAACTTTGGTGTTATTGATGAAAGGCCAATTACATTGAGTATCTGGGATATCAAACGTCTGCGGCGCTTTATGGAACAAGGACTTGTCAGGGCTGATTCAGTTATCAACTTTAAAGACGACTTTGGTGGTGGTATTCCGATATTGAAAGCATCTGGAGGAAGTAATGCTCTAGAGAGTTATTTGGCTGTTATCCCGGGAAGCCAACTTGCTGCAATTTATGATAAATGGGGGCCAAGACTACTTGAGTCTAACGTAAGAAGCTTTTTGCAGGCTCGAGGTAAAGTGAATAAGGGCATCCGTGACACAATTCGGGATGAGCCTCATATGTTTTTCCCTTATAACAACGGGTTAAGCGCTACGGCTGATAGTTTAGAAATAGATAAGACAAGCTCAGGTTATCAATTGACTAGTGTGAACAACCTTCAAATCGTGAATGGTGGTCAAACTACGGCGTCACTATTCGCGGCTAGTAAGATGCTTAAGGAACAAATACAGCAAGTGTTTGTGCAAATGAAACTAACTATAACGCCTAAAGAATGCTCTGAAGAGATTGTTCCTAGAATTTCTGAGTATGCTAATAGCCAGAATAAGGTGAACGCCGCGGATTTTTTTTCTAATCATCCGTTTCATATACGTGTTGAGGAGTTGTCCCGACGTATTTTAGCTCCCTCGGGCATAGATAGTTATCGAGAAACGAAGTGGTTTTATGAGCGAGCTAGAGGTCAGTTCGCAGACGAAAGAAGTCGAAAAACTCAAACAGAGCGTAAGAAGTTCGATGCTGAATATCCTCGGAGTCAGTTCTTTGTTAAGACAGACCTTGCGAAATATGAAAATACTTGGGCATGCTTGCCACATGTTGTTAGCTTAGGTGCGCAAAAGAATTTTTCAGAGTTTGCGAAAAAAATTGGTAAAAGTTGGGGATCGGAGGGAGCCTCTTTTAATGAACTTTGGTTTAAAAGGTTGGTAGCTAAAGCGCTCATATTTAGAGTAACCGAAAAGCTCGTCTCAAATGCTGAGTGGTATGAAGGAGGTTATCGAGCCAATATCGTCACATATGCAATTGCCAAACTTGTTAATGAGGCTGAGGGATTAGGTATGGTCATAGATCTTGACCTCATCTGGAAAATGCAATCGATACCAGAAGGTTTAAAGTTGTCTATTCTCTCATCTGGTGAATTGGCTCAAAAAGTTATAACTACTCCTCCCGAGGGTATTATAAACTACAGCGAGTGGGCAAAAAAACATCTATGTTGGCAAAGGGTTAGTGAGAGTGACTTGACGTTAGATGATGCCTTTAAGGGATTCTTAATATCTTCAGAGCTAGCAGATGAGAATGTTAAAGAAGCAAAAGCTGACAGTGCTTTAGTAAATTCAATTAATGTTGAGCTAGAAGTGTTTAACCTGGGTGCCAAGTTCTGGGGAGAGGCTAAAAACTGGGCTAAAGAGCGTGGAATGCTGAGCCCCAGAGAGATTAGCATTCTTGAAATCTGTGCAGCTATCCCCAACAAAGTACCTTCGCCAAAACAATGTAGAATCGCGTTTGAGGCGCTTAGAAAGTTACAGGGGGAAGGTTTTCATACGTGACAAGCTTCAATTCAAGCCCATTCTTAGTCATTAGATTTGAGTTAACAAGTAAATCATTAACCAGTTTTTCTAACGTCACCTATTGCTCGTCAGCTTTAGCCTGGTATGATTGCCAAGCATTTTTATTAGTGGTAGTGAAATGAAAACAGGTGAAGTTCTTGTAATCGATCTCTTTGCTGGACCTGGCGGGCTTGGCGAAGGTATATCTTCAGTTAAAGATGAGAGTGGTAATTATCCGTTCAAAATTGGCGTGTCTGTAGAGAAAGAACCATCTGCGCATAGAACATTAACAACGCGAGCGCTCTTTCGAAAGCTCAAAGAGCTGGATGGTGGGTTAGATGATTACTTCAGATATGTCCGTGGAGAACTAACTCGAGAAGAAATTTTTAGTTTGTATCCCGAACAAGCTCAATCGGCCAGTTACGAAACGTTAGAAGAGCCTAGGGCACTTGGTGACGATAATGAATTAGTTCATGCTAGAATTCGTGAGTTGTTGTCAGTTCATCAAGGACCAAAGGTCGTTATTGGTGGTCCTCCTTGCCAAGCCTATTCATTGGCTGGTCGTTCCCGGAATGCAGGAATAAAAGACTATAAGGCCGAAAACGATCACAGAAACTTTTTATACAAGGAATACCTTAAAGTACTTTCTATTGCGCAGCCTGATGTGTTTGTGATGGAAAATGTACGCGGTATTTTGTCTGCCAAAATTGATGGCAAAGTGATGTTTCCTCAGATATTAAAAGACTTGAGGAACCCGGGTTTAGTTACTGGTGATCACGGAGTCTCGAAATATAGAATCTTCTCGCTTGTAGTTAAAGCTAAGGATTCAAAGGATCCAAAGTACACCGACTCATCTGATTTTCTTATTCGCTCCGAATACTATGGTGTACCACAAGCACGACACCGAGTAATTCTATTAGGTATACGTCAAGATATACTCCGTATTCCAGACCCAATTCCTCCACATGCAGAAATAGTAACTGTTGAACAAGTTCTATCCGACTTGCCTCCTCTAAGAAGTGGCTTTTCTAAGCAAAAAGACATCCGGAAGGATTGGGAAAAGCAAATTAGAGCAAACTCACAAAAGCTGAAGCGAATATTAGAAAAAACATTTGATAGGGATAGTGTAGGTAGCTTAAGCCTAGAGCCTAAATTAGGATTAGAGCGTAAAGCTAGTCAAGTAACGGCAGTCCAGCACAATATCCCCAAACATTTAGCGAAATGGTATCTAGATGATCACCCAAATTGTGTGTTAAATCACGAGACGCGCGGGCATATGACATCTGATTTGCTACGATATGCTTTCAGTGCGTCTTTTACTAGGGTAAGTGGTGGTATTTCTCCTAAGGCGAGAGACTTTCCAGCAGAGCTCGCTCCGGATCATGAAAATTGGGCTACAGGTTCACATGCAGATCGTTTTCGTACCCAAGCCGCAAACAAATGTGCAACGACAGTGACTAGCCATATTTCTAAAGATGGCCATTACTTCATTCATTATGACCCACAGCAATGTCGAAGTTTGACGGTTAGAGAAGCTGCTCGTATACAAACTTTTCCAGATAACTACTTGTTTGAAGGTAATAGAACTCAGCAGTATGTCCAGGTAGGAAATGCTGTCCCACCATATTTAGCAAAGCAAATAGGCAAGATAGTGTTAGGTGTGTTGGATGTAGATCAAGTCTGAATTCGTACTAAACACATACTGGAACTGTCTTTTGTAGAGAAGGTAGCGAGTCGCTAAGAAACCAGCTTTAGCCTCGTTCATTGGGGCTAGATTATTTTTAACCGCCTATTACGGAACAGGTCGGTTTTGGAAAGAGAAAAGATTAACTGAAAAGATGAATCCAGCTCACCAAACAAATAGCCGTCTAAATGATTGTTTGGATTGTTTAGATCCTGAATCTACTTATTCAGCATTTGCGCAATGGTTGAGAGTTGAAACGGTTGCAGACTATGAAAGAAAAATGCAAATAATCGAGGAGCATGGTCTTGAAGGTACAGTTGTTCATGGCTCTACAATTAGAGGAAAGCTTTTAAAAGTCATTACTAGCGCACAGTAATATCTATGGTAATACTTAGCTATTATCTTTTTGTTGTTTAGTTTAAAGTTCAATGGTTTATTGACTTAGGTGTGCTGTCTCAATCCCACCATATTCGAATCCCCAGCAGAAATGCTGGGGCTTTTTCATTTCATCTAATTGAGGGAAAGATTAGGACTAGTAAGACCTAAATCCTCTAACCGAGATTCACCTCAAACCATCTAATACTATTCTAAGACCTTCTAGCATTATGCAACTCTGCCTTATATTATGGGAGCAACCCAATAAAAGGCTCTCACAATGTCCATAACATCCTCTTTCTACGACAAAAATGCAGACTCGTTGGCTGAGCAGTACAACTCACTCAAGTTTGAGGAAGTTCACGCTTCTTGGAAAGCATATTGGCCTATTGAAGGGGATACGGTTTTGGATGTGGGTGCGTCATCGGGCCGAGATGCAAAATGGATGATGCAACAAGGAGCGGAGGTTTTTGCGTTGGAACCGTCGCTAGCAATGAGAGAAACAGGTGAGGCGAATACTGGTGATGACGTAACGTGGTTACAAGATGAATTACCTAGTTTAAAAGCTGCACAGAGCCTTGGAATTCGGTTTGACTTAATTTTGGTGAGTGCTGTTTGGATGCATGTCCCGCCGAGTCAAAGAAGTCGAGCGTTTCGTAAGCTATCAAACCTCCTTGCTCCTAGTGGAAGATTGATCATCACTCTACGTCATGGCCCCTTTGACGATGAGCGAATTGGCTACCCAGTTTCAGCATCAGAATTGGAGCAATTTGCCAAAGACACGGCTTTACTTGTTAAAGCTGTGAGTGATTCGGGTGACTCATTAGGGCGTAGCCGTGTATCTTGGCAAACCGTGGTCTTAAGCTTACCCGACGATGGCTCTGGCGACCTAAGTAAGGTACGACATATCATCGTCAATGACAGTAAGAGCGCAACCTATAAATTGGCGCTACTGCGAGTACTTTTACGTATAGCCGATGCTCACCCTGGATGCGTGTCAGATAGAACTGGCGGTGAAGTTGTCATTCCTATGGGATTGGTGGCGTTATATTGGGTTAAAGCCTTTAAGCGTCTAATCGATATCGGAAAATTACAGCAGAATAGCAACCCCAATAGTGGATTGAGTTTTGTGACAGAAGAGGGTTGGCATCAGCTCAAACATTTATCAGCGGATGATCTTGCTGTCGGTAGCCTGTTTTGGGGAGACGAAGCGAAAGCGTTGCAGAAAACAATTCAGGCGTCGATTAAAGCCATGAAAGAAGGGCCAATCGCCCATATCTCTACTGGAACAAAACAAGACAAGAAACACGAGTTCTCAACCTTAGCGCCAGCCAAACGGCGTAGAACACAAAGTAATGTGTATCTAGATACTCAGTTTTTCGAAAGTTATGGTTTCTTTGTTCTTAAGCAGAGCCTTTGGGAGTGCTTCAGGCTCTATAATTCTTGGATAGAACCGTTGGTAGTCAATCAGTGGGTGATGCAAATGCAGCGTTTTGAGTTGAACCGGAAAAACAATATATCGCTGCAAAGCTACCATGACTGTCTGGTTTGGTTGGATAAGGATCACGATACACGAGAAGTGCGGAAAAGGGTGGGTGAGTTGCAGCGAGAGAAACATCGCGTGTCGAGCGTTTGGAGCAATACCAAACTAACTAAGTCGTTTCATGTTGACCATTGTTTACCTTTCACTTATTGGCCAAACAATGATATGTGGAACTTGCTCCCCACGACCGAAAACGAAAATACTAGTAAAAGTGACCGTTTGCCAAGCAAGAAGCGGTTAGTCGAATCTAGAAATCGTATCGTGAACTGGTGGCATCTTGCTTGGGGAGAGCAAGACCAACATAGACAGCGTTTTTTCACTGAGGCCACTCTGTCGCTACCTAACCTTCCTCCTAGATGTCAGGATTTTGAAGAAGTTTTTGATGCGATGGGACTACAGATTCGGGGTGTGAAGAGTCGTCTGCTTATCAATGAATGGTAGTGAGTGACCAAACACAAAAAAAGCTCCCTACGGGAGCTTTCCAATTACCAATTCTCAATTCAAACCACCAAGCTCAAAACTCAGTAACCTGCTTATTTCGAATAACTCGGCGTTCTTGCCACGCGGCGTTTAGTTGCTGCCTTTTTACCAGCTGGCTTCGCCATTTTCTTCTCAATTTCAGCTTTTGCTTTTACAAAGCGCTCTGGAAGAATTTGCGTTGCGAATACATCTTCAACCGTTTCAGCGCGTTTGATGAGTTCCGCTTGGCCGTCTTTCACTAGCACCGTTGCTGGGCGTGGTAGTGAGTTGAACTGGCTCGCTTGAGACTCAGCGTAGTGACCGACATCCATAATCGCTAGCACATCTTTTGGTTGTAGAGCTGGTATGCGTGCGCCGCTTTCCCAGATAGATGGGATACAGATTGGGCCTGCGATTTCAGTGGTTCTCTCTACCAATGGTTGGGTCATTTTGTTTGCTGGAAGAACTGGGTTCTTCGACTCTTGAGACTCGACCAATGTAGCTAGGTAAGTCGATGCATCAACCATGGTATAGGTGTAATCCATCTCTTGATCGTCTTTCACAACGTATACCGATGTAAGTAGCGTGCCGATGTTACCCGCGATATAACGACCTGGTTCTAGCCATAGTTGTGGTACTTCGAAGCCTTCTTTAGTGAACTCTTCTAGCATGCCCGCACACACTACTTTTGCGTAGTCTTCGATGGTGTTCGGGTTCATCATGTGTTCTTTGCTACGACACTCAGGCTCACGCTCACGTGGCCAGCCGCCGCCTAGGTCAACTTGGAAAGGTTGAACGCCACACTCACGAGATATTTCGATAATGTTGCGTGCGTATTCGCGGTATAGCGCGTCCCAACCTTCAGGCTGTTTAGAGAAGCGGCCTAGGTGAGTGTGGAAACCGTAGAATTCGAAAATGTCGATTTCTTTTACGCGGTTGACGATCTTTTTCGCTTCTTCTTTTAGTAAGCCGAATTTGATCCACTTCATCGCGCCGATAAAGTTAGGGAACGGGTAAGCATCTGGTTCGAAGTCATTGAAGAAATCTTCAGGGATAACTTTTAGACGAACCGCGATGCGTACTTTTTCCGCTGGATTCACTTCGCGAGCGATGCGTTCTACGATTTCAATCTCTTCGTAAGAATCTAGGTGAATCGCGTAGCCATATTCAATTGCTTTACGGATAGCAAGTTCAGGCTTAACGGTACCGTTCAGTGCGATGGTTTTTGGGTCTGCGCCAGCAATGTATGTCGCTTCAACTTCACCTGGACCAAAGCAATCACCGCCCACGCCTTCTTCGTTACAGATAGCTCGAACCGCGAAGTTGGTGTTCGACTTGATAGCAAACATCACGTTAACTGGTTTTGGCCAGTAGTTGCCAAACGCGTTTTTCACACGGCGCAGGTTGTTACGAAGCGTGTCTTCGCTCAACACGAACAGCGGGCTACCGTATTGCTCGATAAGATCAGTGGCTTTGCAACCACCAATCAATAAGTCGTCACCTTGAGTGGTTAGCTCGTCGGTTGGAGTCAGAATGTTCTCAAGACGCTCAGCATAGTTCTGGTTAGCTTTGTGCTCAGCTAGAAGCTGTTGCTGTGTCTCTAAAATAGTGCTCAGTTGCTTTACAGACTCTTCTAAAAGCGCTTGATTTTTCATATTCATTCCTCACGAAGTGTTCGTAATTGGGTATCGATTTGATGAACGCTAGTCTAGCTTGAGGTCAAAAATGCAGCATGTCACTGAGGGTCAATTTATTTTACACTTAGTGTTAACGTTTTGAATTAATGTCGCTTTTGTCAGATAGGAGAGGTTGGGATTGGGCTGATAGGTTAACAAACTACGGTTGTGGGTGAACTAACGTATTGTTTGCTATGAAGTGAAAGGTGATGAGGGGTTACGTAATGAGTCAAGTTATCGCTGTGGGTTATTTGCGTTAATGGGTCAAATAAGCTGACACCCAGTGACATCGTGTTGATGAGTGTCTGGGTTAAATTATAGCCATATTAGGTGAGGAATTAGCCTTACTAAACATGTCGAAAAGAACTGGCATAACGCCTAGTTCTTCACAATACCCAATTTTACGAGGTAATCACTATGTCTTTTGATATTAACAACGCTAAAGGTGTATTCGCGACAGTGGACGCTGCGATTGAAGCTACTCATAAAGCTCAACGAGAGTTCTACGTAAACTGTACCAAAGAAGGTCGTGAAGCCATCCTAACTGCTATTCGTGAAGCAGTATTAGCGCGAGCAGAAGACTTCGCAAAAATGGTTCGTGAAGAGACAAAACTGGGCCGCGTGGAAGACAAAATCGCTAAGCACCACCTTACGGCAATGAAAACGCCGGGTACGGAAGTACTGGATACTAAAGTATGGTCTGGTGACAACGGTATTTCTCTTGGTGAGCGCGCACCTTATGGTGTTATCGGCGCGGTAACGCCTGTGACTAACCCAACAGAAACCATAGTGAACAACGCAATTTCGATGCTTGCTGGTGGTAATGCGGTTACGTTTAACGTTCACCCATCGTCTAAAGTGGTTTCTGCGGTGATGATTGACTTGTTAAACAAAACCATCGTAGAAGCAGGCGGCCCAGAGAACCTAGTGACCATGGTAAAAGAGCCAACACTAGAAACACTAAACGAAATTGCTCAGTCACCACTGATTAATATGCTTGTGGGTACAGGTGGTCCTGGCCTTGTTAAGGCTATCCTACAATCTGGTAAGAAAGGTGTTGGCGCAGGCGCTGGTAATCCACCAGTGATCGTAGACGCTTCTGCTAACCTAGAGCTAGCTGCGGCGGGCGTATACGGCGGTGCGTCTTTCGATAACAACCTGCTGTGTATTGGCGAGAAAGAAGTTTTCGTTGAAGAAGCTGTAGCAGATGCATTCCTTGATAAGCTAGAAGAAGCTGGCGCTTACGTGCTAACAGCAGAAGAAGCTGAGCAATTAACCGAGCAAATTTTGACGCTAGATGAGTTTGAAGGCGCGAAGCCGTGCACAGCCCATGAAATTGCTCGTGTTTGGCACCCGGTGAAAAAACACGTCGGTCAAGATGCAGGTGAAATCCTAAAATCAATCGGTGTTGAGTCTGATACTCGCCTTGCCGTAATGCTGGTAGAAAACGACCACCCATTGGTTCACGTAGAGCAAATGATGCCTGTGCTTCCTGTGGTTATCTGTAAAGATATCGATGAAGCCATCGACCGCGCAGTGGCGGCTGAGCGGGCCAATAAGCACTCGGCATGTATCTACTCGGGTAACATCGAGAACGTGACTAAGTTTGGTGCTCGCATCAACACCACTATCTTTGCGCACAACGGACCAACGCTGTCTGGTGTGGGTTATAACGCAGAAGGAACGTCTACGTTCACTATCGCGGGTCCAACGGGTGAGGGTATTACTAACGCGTTATCGTTTACTCGTGCTCGTCGTTTTGCTATCGCTCAAGGTGGTCTGCGTATCGTTTAATCGATGGTGTGATGACCCGTCTTGAGATGAGTTGAAAGCCGGAGCGTTTGCTTCGGTTTTTTTGTTTGATTGCCGTAGGAACGTTTCCTCTGAGAGATGCGCGGGCAGTAGACATCGACGGCTTTAACCAGAATAACGCTGTTATTTTAGTAGGTTAACGATTTTATGAAGTCAAATAGCATACTGATTAGGCCCATATTCCATCTAAGTATCACAATGTAACAGCGCTTGTAGTACGTTGATATTGCTAAATTTGTTCTAACAGGGCGTGTTGATACGAAGATCAAATTTAACGACTGATTTATCAAATAAGCAGTTCCTTCCATTTATTTCTATGACACTGATATTTTTATCTAGTAGATCTTCCTAATTCACACCTTCATTCGAGCTGAGCTTAATTTTTGCACAAGTTGCAACATTTCGTAATCCCTCTTTATGTCTGAAAAACAAAGGATAAATCACACTTTCTAAAATCAAATGTTGCTCAGTTGTTAATCAAAACTAGGTTTTTGAATAGCGCTCAGTTTTTGAGGTTGAGCTTGAAGCAGAGGGATAGGCAGTAGAAATGGACAGTCGTTACGTACAATTCAAGAATGTAAAAAAGAGTTATGACCGACACAATTTTGTGGTGAAAGACTTTAGCCTCGACATCGCTAAAGGGGAGTTTGTGACACTGTTGGGGCCTTCTGGCTCTGGCAAAACCACATGCTTAATGATGCTCGCTGGGTTTGAAGATGTAACCAGCGGTGGGATAGAAGTCAACGGAGAACTCATCACTAACGTTGCGCCTTATCATCGCAACATCGGCATGGTATTTCAGCACTACGCATTATTCCCTCATATGACGGTGGCAGAAAACCTCGCTTATCCCCTTAATGTTCGCAAACTTCCCAAAGAGCAAATCAAACAGAAGGTTCAAGAGTTTTTAAAACTGGTGGAGCTCGAACACTTTGGTGACCGCTATCCGGGTCAGCTCTCCGGCGGTCAAAAGCAGCGTGTAGCACTGGCGCGCTCGCTGATTTTTGAGCCTTCGATTGTTCTTATGGATGAACCTTTAGGTGCATTGGATAAAAACCTTCGCGAGCAGATGCAATTTGAAATTAAGCGCTTGCACGAACAGTTAGGTTTTACCGCCATCTATGTTACCCATGATCAGACCGAAGCACTTACTATGTCTGACCGTATTGCAGTGTTTGAGGACGGCGTAGTTCAGCAGTGTGCGGACCCTTCTACGCTGTACGAGCGTCCAGCCAATGCGTTCGTCGCCGATTTTCTCGGCGAGAATAACCATCTTCCGGGGACTTTAACCAAAATTGACGGCGACCACGCTCATGTTGAATTGAGCGATGGGACTCAAGTCGTGGCGACTGCGATAAATGTTCCTGAAATTGGAGAGCGCTGTATGTTGGCAGTGCGCCCAGAAAACTTCTTTATCGGAGACAAGGACGAAGTGAACAGTAACCAAGTCTCCGCTACCTTTGTCACCCGATTGTACGTTGGTGACTTCATTCGTTACTTCTTTAAGTTGCAAGACGGCAGAGACGTGATGGTGAAGCTCCTCAATGACCAACAAGCACCGACCTTCAAGGCCGGTGATGTAGCCAGCCTAACGTGGTCCATTTCTGATGGGTTAGCGCTTGATCACCCTTAGTCAAGGAAAGAAAGGATATATGATGACGAAAATGAAAAAGTGGCTTCCTATTGCTCTTGCGCTTGGACTGAGCAACGCAGCAATGGCCGACCAACTAACGGCAGTGTCGTTTGGTGGTGCTTACGGCGATGCCCAAAAGAAACACATGCTTGATCCGTTTACTGAGAGTACCGGACACAAGGTGCTGTCTGAAAACTATTCAGGCGGTATCGCAGAGCTAAAAGCCCAAGTAGAGAGTGGCAACGTGCTTTGGGACGTGATTGACGTTGAGGTTATCGACCTTGAGCGAGCCTGTTCAGAAGGTTTGCTAGAAGTATTCCCAATGGATACCTTGCCTCCTGGTGATGACGGTACGCCAGCCAAAGATGACTTCAGCAAAGAGGCGCTCGCTAATGAGTGTGGGGTAGGTAACATCGTTTGGACGGTCCTTTTCGCCTACAACCACGACACCATTCAGGGTGGCAAACCAAGCTCGATTCAAGATCTTTTCGACACCAAAACGTATCCAGGTAAACGTGCTTTTCGTAAGCGTCCTCAAGTGAACTTAGAGTGGGCATTACTGGCTGATGGTGTTGCTAAAGAAGATGTGTATGACGTGCTAAGTACCGATGAAGGCCAAAAACGCGCGTTCGCTAAACTCGATACTATCAAAGATGACATTGTCTGGTTCGACAGCTGGTCGCAAGCGCCTCAACTGCTTAACGACGGTGGCGCGGTCATGGTTCAGTCGGCGAATGGTCGCTTCTTCGATGCCATTCAACGTGAAGGTAAACCGTTTGAAATGGTCTGGGATTCGCACGTTTACGATCTCGATGTTTGGGCGATTGTAAAAGGCACTAAGAAGAAAGCGTTAGCGGAAGAGTTCATTCGCTTTGCAACGGGTTCAAAACCACTGAGTGGTATGCCTGAAGTGGCGTATGGTCCAACTCGTAAATCCGCTTATCAGTATGTGGATCCTGCGGTTATTCCAAAACTGCCATCATCTCACCTAGATGAAGGAGTGAAAGCATCGGGTGATTTCTGGGCTGATTACGGTGAAACACTGGGTGAGAAGTTTAACGAGTGGTTACTTCAATAGCCTCAATTCTATAAGCAAAAGTTGGGCTATCTAAATGTATTAGATAGCCCATTTAATCGAGTTTTTAAGCGTTTAGATTCAAGGATGAAAACAGAATGGCGAGTGAAAATACGCTAACACTGACAGAGCTTTCTGAGAGTAAGAAGAAGCATCGCAGCAAACAGTTAATGCTGTTTTTGTTTACTTTGCCACTGCTGCTGTTTGTGTTTCTTTCCTTTTTAGCGCCGATCACCACCATGCTTTATCGCAGTGTTTATCATCCGACGGTTGCTCAATTGGTACCAAACACCTTAGAGGCGATGGCATCATGGGATGAGTCAACCGGAGCCATGCCGCCTGATGAGGTTATTCAGGTATTCACGTTAGAGCTTCATGAACTGGCACAGGAACGCCGCTCCGGAAAATTGGCCGAGGAAATCAACCGCTCATTGCCGGGCTCTTCAAGTCTTATCAAATCCACTGCACGAAAAATCAAAAGAATGCCGATCGAAGAGCTGCGTCTCGAAGGCACCGATATTCTATTAGATAAACATAAAAAGTGGCGCTCCCCCGACGTGTGGGTAGCGATTAAAGTATCGGGTAACAAATGGACAGAACGTTATTATCTAACGGCATTGGATCTGAAAAAGTCCTTGCAAGGTGATATCGAAACCAGAGACACAAAAATCTACATCAAACTATATTGGAAAAGCTTGAAAATCGCCCTGTACATTACTTTGCTTACCGCGATTATTGCGTTTCCATTGTCGTACTATCTATCTACAGCCTCACCGAGCAAAGCCAATAAGCTGTTGGTGTTTGTATTGCTGCCTTTTTGGACCTCATTATTGGTTCGAACCACATCATGGATTGCGCTTTTGCAAACCAACGGGGTAGTGAACAGCACCCTAAAAGCGATAGGCATTATTGATGAGCCACTTGATCTACTATACACCGAGTTTTCGACCATCATTTCAATGACTCATATTTTGCTGCCTTTCATGATTCTGCCGCTCTACAGCGTAATGAAGAACATTGACCCAAGCTATTATCGTGCGGCGCTGTCTCTGGGTTCTAAACCCATGCCTGCGTTCTTTAAAATCTATTTCCCAATGACATTACCCGGCTTAAGTGCAGGGGCTCTGCTGGTGTTTATTATTTCTATTGGTTACTACATTACGCCCGCGCTGGTCGGGGGTACGGACGGGCAAATGATCAGTAATATTATTGCGTTCCATATGCAGTCATCCAATAACTGGGAGTTAGCAGCGGCATTAGGCAGCTTGCTACTGGTTCTGATTTTGGCGCTCTATTGGTTATATGACCGCTGGGTAGGCGTGAACAACATTAAGTTAGGGTAACGGTATGAAGAGATTTCCAAGCTATTTTACGCCTCTACAAAAACTAGGCTCACTGTCTCTTTCTGCTAGTGCGTATTTGACTCTGTTTTTTTTGATGATGCCGATCTTGGTGATCATTCCACTCTCTTTCAATGCCGAGCCTTATTTTAGCTTTACGCCAGGGATGCTGGCATTTGAAAAAGAGGCCTATTCGCTCGAATGGTACGCTGAGATTTGGCATGATGATAACTGGCTGCTCGCCATCAAAAACAGCTTTTTAATAGGTATTTGCGCCACGATTATCGCCACAGTATTAGGGACATTAGCCGCAATAGGGCTAAGTAACTCAGCGATGCCAATGCAGCGCATCATAATGGCGATTTTGTTGTCTCCGATGATTGTGCCTTTGATTATTACCGCTGCGGGTATGTTTTTCTTCTATACCCAACTCAACTTAGCGGGCACGTTCTGGGGCGTGGTGATTGCACACGCAGCTCTAGGGACGCCATTCGTGATCATCACAGTGAACGCGGCATTAGCGGGTTTTGATTATTCGCTTGTGCAAGCCTCATTGGGAATGGGCGCAAGACCGGTTTATACCTTTGTTAAGATCATTATGCCGCTAATTAGGCCAGGAGTGATTTCGGGGGCGTTGTTTGCTTTTGTGACCTCGTTTGATGAAGTAGTAGTCGCGCTATTTTTGGCAGGACCGGAGCAAAAAACAATTCCGAGACAGATGTTCTCGGGACTAAGAGAGCAAATCAATCCAACCATACTGGCCGTTGCTACCTTATTGGTCGTCTTGTCGGCTATCTTGTTGTTTACCATTGAATATTTGCGCGCCAGATCGGAGCGCATCAAGATCAATAGTTGGTAATTCATTTCTATCGCAGTCTATCTTTGAACGATAGGCTGTTGTCTCTTTACCTTGCTTTCTTAATCTTGTTTTGTGTGTTGATTTTGGGTCTGTACTTGCTTGAAAACTGTGAATTATCTTTAACTTTCAGAACGATAGCGGCGGGTGTACCGTAGTTGGGTTTTTCGTTTGTTTAATCCAAGTATCAAGGACCCTAAGATGAACATTAAAAGTTCGCTGAAGCTTATTACTCTCTCTGTACTTCTTGCCTCTCCACTGTCATTCGCTAAAGTCTACACCACCACCGATATGCAGGCTGTCAGCCATCAAGCGCCACAAATGGAAGTCTATAAAGACATCAATTGGGTGTCAGTATCTGACATTCAGAAGCAGCTTCCTGACCATCCAATTACTGTCGGTTTGGATATCGACGACACCATGCTGTTCTCTTCACCGGTGTTCTATCGCGGCCAGCAAAAATACTCTCCGGGCTCGAATGCGTATCTTAAGAACCAAGACTTCTGGAACGAAGCAAGCACAGGCTGGGATGATTTCTCACTACCTAAGCATTCAGCGCTTGCCTTAGTAAACATGCACCTAGCGCACGGTGACACTATTTACTTCATCACCGGTCGTAACGCTCCAGAAGGCAAAGAAACATTAACCAGCACCATCCGCCATCTGTTCCCTAAAGATCGCCGTGACCAAATCAAACCTGTGGTCTTCGCTGGTGGCTTAGAAAAAGAGAAACAACTCAAACAAGCTGGTGTTGAGCAATATTACGGTGACTCAGACTCCGATATCACTAGCTCAATGCATGTGGGCATCAAAGCAATCCGTTTCCTTCGCAACGAACAGTCAACCTACGTCCCTATGCCGCAAGCAGGCAAATACGGAGAACCTGTTTTGATTGGCTCTAACTACTAGTTAGTCACACTAAAACAAAAGGGCGCAGCCAAAAGCCGCGCCCTCAAACACTTAGTCTTCTTATATATCGTCCTCAAAGGCGCCCGTCATTCCTGCCCCCGAGCAGGAATCTACTCAAAGCGCCTACCGCCCTCAAGTGTGGCACTCAATCCCAATCTCAATGGCAATTAAAAAAGTTACGAATGTACTTTTCACCAGAGAGATTCTCCTTATCCGACGATAAGGAAATCAACTCCAACACAATATCAATCAGCTCTTCCTTTGAATAACCAATACTTGGGAATTGGTAAGAGCCAAAATGAGAGAAGAAAGTATTATCAAACCCAATAATTACTGGACGGTCATCTTGGTTACCAAAGCTGTCCACCGCTGCCATCGCCATGGCATCAGAGGTACAAATCACACCGTTGTTTGGTTGAACAATGTCGTTTGAATTGCCGATGAGATACTGCTTCGCCTCATTGTACTTGTAGTTGCAATAGGCGATGTTTTTCAGGGAGATATCGTGGCGTTCGAGGTTGTCTTGGTAGAGAGCAAGTCGACGTTCTTCAACGGCAGAGCTTTGTCGTCCGGCAAGTAAATGAACTTCTTTAACGCCGGATTGAACTGCATAATTCACCGCATCCTGAATGGCGTGTTCTTCGTCGAGTAACACCGACCATGTATTGTCCCAGTTTTGCCCGTTAAGGTTAATCACTCGCGGAGTAAGAAACAGCTTTGGCATGTCTTTAGGTTCAATGAGATCCGAGAAAATGATCGCAGCGTCTACGCGATGAACGAACGCGTTGTCGGTAATTGATGCAATATCCTGCTCGGTTTTGATGCGAATGAAGATCGGCAGCTTGCCTATTGATTGCAGTCCTCGTAGTAAATGATCAAACAGCTCAAGGTCGCTCAAATCACTAATGTGGTTGACCACAATGGCGACGAGTCCAGTGGTATTACTATTCAAACTTTGCGCGAAGGGATTCATGACGTAACCGAGCTCTTCGGCGGCTTGCAACACGCGCTGCTTTTTTACTTCAGATATGGGTTTTTTCTCTTTCGAAAAAGCCCGAGAAGCAACCGCTTTTGATACGCCTGCTCGATCTGCTACATCCTGCAATGTAGGTAGCGTTTTAGTACTCATTCACAAATAACCTCACGATTTTCTTCACTTTATCATAGTCTGTTACCGAGACCCAATCATCGCAACTTTCTGTTCCCATGGAGATTTGTGAGGACTGTTGAATCATATTACTAGGGCGCTGACCTTTACCAGAAAGGTGCAGCTCGGTGATGCCTGTGTCAGCCAGTGAAAGCGCATTGCTGTCGTTTACTCCAGAGCCCGCCATAATGGATAGGCGACCCTGAGCGGTGTCGACTAACTGTTTAATCATCGCTTTACCTTCTGGCGCAGTCGGCTGGAGACCTGAAGTTAAAATTCTTTCAATCGGGTAATGGAAGAGGAGCTCTAAACTCTCTATCGGGTTGGCAACTAAATCAAATGCGCGATGAAAAGTGATTCCGATACCTTGAGCGGCGTTTGTCCATCGACGCAGGGCATCTTCGTTGATGGTAGCGTCGGGATTCAGTGCACCAATAACTACGCCATCAACGCCAAGCAACTTGTAGCTGAGTATTTCCTGCTCCATAAAGTGGATTTCTTCTTCACTGAAGACAAAGTCACCATCACGAGGGCGAATCATCACGTAAATAGGAATGGAGGAAACCGCGACAGCCTGAGTTATTAACCCTAATGAAGGCGTTAGGCCGCCCAGTGACAGAGCGCTACACAATTCGATTCGGTCGGCGCCTGCCTCGATGGCAGTGTGCAGTGATTCAATATTATCGATACAGACTTCAATTTTCATACAGCTCGCTCATTGAAACTTATGGAAAGATAGAGAGGAAAAAAAGGCCCGGGGGAAAGGGCCTTTGAGTTATCGGTTTACCAAGTACCCGCTAGTTTAGGTGGGTTAGCATCCGCACCCCACCATTTGTGGTAAGACGCTTCATAAGCACCAGAGTTAATGTAGTCAGAGACAAACATATCCATCCAGCGTAAGTACTCGGCGTCGCCTTTTCTAACTCCAATAGCGATAGGGTCATTAGAGTGTAAGCCTGGCAGAGTCACAAGATTTGGGTTGTTGGTGGCTAGGTAATCAATCAGAGAGCTGTCTTCGATACCCGCATCTACACGGCCTTGACGAAGCAACAATACACCGTCTGGTGCGAAGTTATCGGTATAAACTAATTCAGCTTCTGGCACTTCACGTTTCAAAAAGGCTTCGCCTGTTGAACCGCGTCCTACAACAACGCGTTTGCCTGCAAGATCCTGCAGTGAATTAATATCTTGGTCTTTTTGATGAACAATACGAAGACCAGCACGTGCATAAGGAATGGAGAAATTCACCGATTTAGCACGTTCTAAGGTCGCTGACATGTTACCAATGACCGCATCTAGTTGGTCAGAAAACAGCATGGAAACACGAGCGTCACCATGTACATCAGTGAAGCGTGCCTCAACGCCAAGTTTTTCTGCTAGGCGTTTCGCTAGATCAACGTCATAACCTGCTGGGTTATTCTTTTGGTCACGGAATCCGATAGGTTCGCCACCAAGTGATACACCGATTTTGATGTAGCCGCGCTCTCGAATGTCTTCGAGTTTGCCAGCAAACGCTGAGGTGGAGCTGATTGCGAGTGCACTTGCCAATATGGTGGCAACCAATGCCTTAAATTTCATTGTGGTTCTCCATTTCATTTCGTTTATCCATATAGCGTCTTTCCGCTATTCTTTGTTCAGGTTTACTCATTCCAGATTTGTAAACCCAGTATTTGATGTCCTCTTCACATCCAAAATTGATTACTCGGTAATTGTCATCTTTATCGATTGCATGAATGACAACGCCAGCCAAAAAGCCTGTTCTAAGCGAATTTAATTCTTCAATGGCCATATCCACCGCTTGATCGAGCGAAAAGCCAAGACGCATCGCCATTACGATGGAGTAGGAGGTATTGGCTCTAATGGTCATTTCGCCAGTATGAGTGCAGGCCGCCGCGCCATATCGGCTATCGGCATAAAAGCCAGCGCCGACAATAGGTGAATCGCCAAGGCGTCCTGGGTATTTCCATGCCCAGCCTGAGGTGCTAGTGGCTGCATAAATACTGTCTGTACTGTCTTTGGTGAGAAAGACGGTGGTATCACGGACTTTCTCTGGGTCAGTGATCATTGAGTTGAGGTGTGCAAGCGGACGAGTCGACATATCGGGGTTGTCTTCGCCAGTAATTTCTTGAAGCTTCTTAAACCACACCTCTTTAGAGTCTTCTAGTAGAGGGTTAGGGCACTCAAAACCCATTTCATAGGCAAAGCGTGTAGCACCTTCACCTACGAGGATCTCGTGGTTCAGCTCTTCCATCACTTTTTTGGCAATGCGCGTGACGTGAAAATGATCTTTGACGGCCCCAACGGCACCGGTTCGAAGCGTGTTGCCGTCCATTACTGCACCGTCAAATTCCATATCACCCAATAGGTTAGGCCAGCCACCGTAACCAACACTGCGAATTCTTGGTTCTGCTTCGACTTTTTCAATACCACAAATGATCGCATCGAGACCATTGTCGCCGTTATTAAGCATACTTACCGTGTCGTCGATTCCCGGCCAGGCTTCTGAATTTGATAATACAATCATTACTTGCTATCCATTTTCTCTAAAAATCGTCTAATTCTTTCGTCTTGCTTACCGCCCTCATCGGAGAAGAAAGCATCTTTGTCCATGTCAGCTCTTACTACCCCTTCGTCGAGGAAAACAATGCGATTGGAGATCTTTTTCGCGAAGGCAATTTCGTGAGTGACAAAGATTAATGTTGTGCCTGATTTGGCAAGGTCCGCGAGCACGTCAAGCACCTCTGAGGTCATCTCTGGATCAAGTGCACTGGTTACTTCGTCTAGTAGCAAACACTCCGGCTTCATCGCTAGAGCGCGACAAATACCGATACGCTGTTTTTGTCCGCCAGAGAGTTGAGCTGGGAAGCTGGTCTCTTTGTCCGCTAAATCAACAAGCTGCAACAGTTCTCGCGCGGTGCTTTCAGCTTGCTCTTTGCTTTGCCCTAGCACTTCAATAGGTGCGAGGGTGATGTTGTCTAAAATGCTCAAATGCGGGTAAAGATTAAAGTGTTGGAACACCGTCGACACTGACGTTCGGATCTTTTGTAATTCCGCTTTGTTGGAGACCGAGAGGTCGCGGAAGGTGATGTCACCGTCATTAATCGCTTCTAGTCCGTTGATACAGCGCAGTAGGGTAGATTTTCCAGAGCCACTTGCACCTAAGATAGAGACCACATCGCCTTGCTCAATATTTAGGCTGACCCCTTTTAATATGTCGTTGCTTCCAAACGACTTCTTTACGTTGTTAATTGAAATCATGGGGTTCACCTTATGCTAAAGACCAAGTTTGATGTTTTCGTAAGTAGAGCTCGAGCTTTCTGCCCAGCTTGGAGATGGCCATCGACATGGCGAAGTAGGTCAGCCCGATGACAGGCCAAACAATAAATGGCTGCCACGTACGTTGGTTCAAAATGGCGCCGACTTTGGTAATGTCCATAACCCCGATAACGGAGACCAGTGACGTTACCTGAAGTTGGTTCACCGCAAGACCGACGAGTGGCGCAATGGCAACTAGCAGTGCTTGAGGCGTGATGATTTTCTTCAAAATTACCATCTCGGAGATTCCAAACGAGCGTGCAGCTTCAATCTGACCTTTATCAACCGCTGCCATTGCGGTAACAATAATGACGGAGACAAATGCAGCCGTATTGCCAGTCAGCGTGATTGTGGCGGCTAGTTCCGCTGACATGTCCATGGAGAGGAAAATCGGCAGGCCGAAGTAGATCAGGAACAGCTGAACCAGAACTGGAGAGTTTTTAAGAAACTCGCTCACAAAAACAGAAAGCTGGCTCAATAGAGGGAATCGATAGTGACGAAAGAGCGCGAGCCCTAATCCTAATAGACCGCCAAACAAGCTTGAAACCAAGAACACCTTTAACGACACGCTGATGCCACTAAGCAGAACAATAAGGTCATAGGGGACAAATTCATTACTAGACATTGCTATGCTCCCGCTTCAGAAAATCGATTTAGTCGCTTGTGCGCTAAAGTGATAAGAATGGATAAGATGTACGTCAGCACGCAGTAGAACAGTAATAAGAAGAAGTAGACTTCAAATGGTCTAAATGTTTCCGCCGCAATGATTTTTGCGGTTCCTGTGAGTTCGTTAAGTGTTACTGTCGATAAAATAGAGGTGGTCAAAATTAGGTTCACGAAGATCGAACCTAACGGTTTGATCGAGTTGCGCAACGCGATAGGAAGAATGATTTTTCTATAGATAGTTAAGCGTTTTAAGCCGAAAGATTGAGCTGCTTCGATCACGTCTCGATCAACCTGCTGAACTGCTGCGCGCAGCACGTCAGCACAATAAGCACCAACTGCAATAGAAAGCGCCAACACTCCCGTGGTGTAGGGATCAATGAAAATGCGTAATTCAGGTAGGCCATAAAAAATAAAGAACACCTGAACAATAAAGGGAATGTTCCTAAACACGTTTATGTAGGTATAGCCCGTTTTAGACAGCACTTTCGACTGACTAATACACGCAAACATCACCAGCAAACCAATACAAAAACTACCAATAATAGAAGCGACGCTAATACTAGCGGTTATCGCAAATCCTTCTATAAACGAGTCTAAGTATCGATACATTATCGAGATATCAAACACGGAAGCTCCTTCTAATTGAAACTAGTTTCAATTTACGTGCTGATTCTTTTTTACGCAATGCCATTTAGTTAAAATTGAAACCGGTATCACATTGTTAATAACAACATGCTTAATTAGAGGTTTGGTGGTCTAGAAGGCATTAATGAGGGTGTTTTTCATACTAGAAATTGCTTCAAGTGCACGTCATTCCTGCCTCCGAGCAGGAATCTACTCCCAGCGCACACCGACGTCACCGTTTTACTCCATTCAAACAGTTTCAGCACAGCTCAAACATTCGTTTTCTTTGTGAGAATAAGGTAGGGGAGTCACTTGTGGCAGGAGATTTCCTTTTTCAAGGAAATGACGGGTTGTATTAAGGCGAACAACAGTAGAGCACCTATTGCTCACCTGCCTTACGAAACTCCTTCGGCGAACACCCGCTCCATTTCCTAAATGCGTGCCGAAAATTGGCACTGTCAGAAAAACCAATTCGCTCTGAAATCTCTTCCATGGTGATTTGTGTAGTAAGCAGGTAGTGGCGGGCCAGTCGATAGCGCACATTATCAAGCACCTGTTGATAGCTGGTCCCTTCTGCTTTCAAATGACGGCGCAGCGTACGTGATGACATGCCCAACTCGGAAGACAAGACTTCAATGGATGGATAGTTGCCCAGACGTTCGATAAATATCTGACTGATTTTTTCTTGCAAACTGGTACCGCCTCCGGCTTTTTCCAGCATTTCATCACAAGATTTCAAACACATTTTCAGCGTCATTGCATTGGCAGCAGGCAGAGGCTCGTAAAGTACCGTAGCGTCAAACTGCCATTCCAAACAATCACTTTCGAACTCAATGGGGCAATGAAAAACCTGTTCGTATAGATGACCATATTCTGGCTCAGGGAAGGGAAACTTAATCAGTGTTGAAGGGAACGGCTGCTGCATCACCTCTTCACACAAATTTTGAATGGCAGTGAACCAGTACTCGGAGCAAAACGGCAGCAGTTCGTCTAAATCGATAAGTTGCTCGGCGCGAAAATAACCGACATTACCTTCGACCCACATCTTCTTTTTAAGCACAGGGCCGGCCAGACGAAGGTATTTAAACCCCATCATAAGAGCATCAAGCATGGTGTTGCTGCTGAACACCGCATAGCCCAACACTCCAAAATCACTGAACCTTGCTTGCTTACCCACTTGGAGCCCTAAACCCGCTTCATTTGTCTGAGTGAGTGCGTTGCTGAAGATAGCCATCTTTTGAGCAAAAGTGAGCTGTGTATCTGGCTGATAGAGTTGAGAAGAAGTGACGGTCGTACCCTCAAATAATGATTCGGTGGCAAAGCGACTGTCGAGATAACGCGCCATAAGCTGAAGATCTAAAATCCCGCAAGCTTGAGTATCTGGCTCATAAACTGCCGTGTATTGCATCCAACTTCTCCAAAAAGGTTAATAGGCGACTTTCAATAAGTTAGCGTGATTGTGGGATCTCAATGTCTGAACAATGTCCGAATTTCACCGCTTTTTGTCTCAATGTAACCTGTGCTCAATGTTATCAGAATGTTGTAATGAGGCAAATTTCAATGCGAGATTAATAAATGAGTGAAATGATTGATTGGGTAAAAGATGTAAGTTCTGAATGCGAAAGTGTCGAAGTGAGCGAGCTTAATACTTGGTTTTCTGAGCTTCAAACCGCATACCAACAAGAGACCAACCCTTCACTTGCCGTGCGAAAACAGCGATTGCAGGCTCTTAAAACACAGCTAACGCGATATCAATCGGTGCTAGCGGAGGCAATGAGTGATGACTTTGGCGGGCGCAGCCATACCGAGTCATTAATGGCTGACGTGTTAGCACCTATTCTCGATATCAACCATGTCAATCGCCACTTGAAAAGCTGGATGAAATCGAAAAGTCGCCCAACGGAATGGTTGTTTAAAGGCAATAAGTTACAGGTTCGCTATCAACCAAAAGGTGTGGTGGGGATTATCTGTCCTTGGAACTTTCCGCTTTATCTTTCTATTGGCCCGATGATTACCGCGTTGGCAGCAGGTAATCGCTGCATGATTAAGATGCCGCCTAACTGTCCGGCAACCACAAAGGCTCTGCGAAAAATGTTGGCCGAGATATACGCGCCAGATCTAGTCAGAATTGTTGATGGTACGCATCCAGAAGCGATGGAAATCTCTCACTTGCCGTTTGACCATCTGGTCTTTACCGGGTCACCAAATAGCGGCAAAACCATAATGGCCAATGCGGCGGCTAACCTAACGCCTGTGACGTTAGAGTTGGGCGGAAAGTCTCCGGTGGTGGTTTTTGATGACTACGATATTGAGAAAGCAGCAAGCCGTATTGCTCATGGCAAAGGCTTTAACTCAGGACAGATTTGTATCGCTCCGGATTATGCGTTTGTTCCAGAAGGCAAGGTCGATGCATTTGTAGAAGCGCTCAAAAAAGCTCACATCAAGATGTACGAGGAGATCGAGGGTAACGCTGATTACACATCTCTAGTGGATGATGCACAGTATCAAAGGTTTGCTGCTCTAGTCGAAGATGCGCGAATTAAAGGGGCGACGATCACTCAATGTTTGTCTCAAGGCGAAGGTCGAAAAATGCCGCTCTTTATCGCCACTAATCTAAAACCGAGTATGCGAATTTGCCAGGAAGAAATCTTTGGGCCATTACTACCAGTTCATAGTTACCAGTCAATTGACGATGTGGTGCAATACATTATTGAGCGCCCCAGACCGTTAGCTTGTTACCTATTTAGCCATAACACGCAGCAACGAGAAGCGCTGCTAAATCAAACTCATAGTGGCGGTGTCACCATAAACGATTGGGGCTGGCATGTACTTAACCATTCGGTGCCATTTGGTGGTGTGGGTAACTCTGGTATTGGTAACTACCACGGCGAAGAAGGTTTTCGTGAGTTGAGCCATGCACGCACAGTGTTGCAAATGAGAGAGTGGTTTCCTATCCAGCTCTTTTCTCCGCCTTACGGCAATCTTGCTCAGAAGTTGGTGCTGCGCGTATTTGTTGGTAAGCCAGACCCAGACCTCAAAACCCATTCCTCAAAATAACACTAATAACCTAATCCACTAACAACGGACCATTTTAAGAATCTTCGGCGCGCCAGTATTTACTGGCGTGGTACACCTACAAGGAGACCTAGGATGCATAACCTTGCTGTTAATCTTGAGCGCAGTGCTGCGCTCTTCCCGGACAAAACTGCTCTCAGAATGGGCGCAGAGGAGATCAGCTATCAACAACTGGAGAGTGCGGCTAGCACTGTTGCTCACAACCTCAAGCAACTTGGTTTGGAACAAGGAGACAAAGTGGCGCTTTCGTGTCCTAATGTTACCTACTTCCCCATCGCTTATTACGGAATTTTAAAGGCAGGCTGCGTGGTCGTGCCGCTCAACACGCTGTTTAAGAACCGGGAGATCGCCTACCATCTGCAAGACTCTGATGCTAAAGCGTATTTCTGTTTTGAAAATCAAGACATGGATCCAAGTGAGCAATACGGACGTTTGGGCTTTTCTCAAGTGGACAGCTGTGAACACTTCATACCCATGATGACAGTTGATGAGAGTGAACACTCATTAGAGCAGTGGTTGCAACAACCGCCGCAAGTGTTTGAATCTGCAGCAATGCAAGGGGACGATACTGCAGTCATTCTTTATACGTCGGGTACGACAGGACAACCGAAAGGCGCAGAGCTTTCTCACTCAAATATGCTGGCAAACGCAATGTCCTCTCAGTATTTAATGCGACTAGAGTACAGCGATACCACGATGGCGACCCTACCTTTATTTCACAGTTTTGGTCAAACCGTCATGATGAACGCCAGTGTGCTTACGGGCTCGTCGATTGTGCTCATTCCTCGCTTTGACCCTAAGTTGGTTATTCAACAAATCATCGACCACAAAGTCAGTGTCTTTGCGGGGGTACCCACCATGTATATCGCTCTGTTGACGGTGGGCGAGCAATTACCAGAGCAATCTGAACAGGTTAAACATAGCTTGAGACTGGGCGTTTCTGGTGGGGCGTCCATGCCAGTAGAGGTGATTCGTCAGTTCGAATCGCGCTTTGAGTTACCTGTCTTGGAAGGCTATGGCTTATCGGAAACGGCGCCCGTTGCTACTTTCAATCATATCGACGGTGACCGCTTACCAGGTAGTGTAGGTCAGCCGTTATGCGGTCATATGATTAAGATATCTGATGTTCAAGGTAATGCGCTGCCTGTTGGCGAGTTGGGTGAAGTGTGCATTAAGAGCCCGAGTGTTATGAAAGGCTATTACGGCAGAGCCGAAGCCAGTGCAGAAGCGTTACGTGATGGTTGGTTCTGGAGTGGTGATATTGGACGACTTGATGAGCACGGCAACTTATTCATTGTCGATAGAGTGAAAGATATGATCATTCGCGGTGGCTATAACGTCTATCCACGTGAGATTGAAGAAGTACTGATGTGTCATCCGGATGTAGAAATGGTGGCTATTGTCGGTGAGCATGATGAGCGACTTGGTGAGGAAATTCATGCTCACGTAGTGTTGCATGAAAACTGCACCAGTGATGGCGAAACCTTGGTAGCGTGGTGCCGTAGTCAACTTGCTGATTACAAATATCCACGCCGTGTATTTATTCGAGCATCACTGCCAATGACGGCAACAGGAAAGATCTTGAAACGCGAACTGCATCCATTGGATGTGATGGAGGCAGTCGATGGACAGCTATGATTTCATTATTGTCGGTGGTGGCTCAGCAGGTTGCGTGCTTGCTTCAAGGCTATCAGAAGACCCTACTGTGAATGTTTGTTTGCTAGAAGCCGGAGGTAAAGATACCAGTCCGTTTATTCATACGCCCGTTGGCTGTGTTGTGATGATGCCAACCAAAATCAACAACTGGGGGTTTGAAACCGTTCCTCAGCCTGGACTCAATGGTCGTAAGGGTTATCAACCCAGAGGGAAGACCTTGGGTGGTTCGAGCTCAATCAATGCCATGATGTATGCACGTGGTCACCGTTATGACTATGATCTTTGGGCATCATTAGGGAATGAAGGCTGGAGCTACGATGAGTGTCTACCGTATTTCAAAAAAGCAGAAAACAATGAAGTTCATCACGATGAATTTCATGGCCAAGGTGGGCCGCTGAACGTCGCTGACTTGCGATCACCTAGCCCAATGGTGGAAAGATACCTATCAGCGTGCGAGTCAATTGGCGTGCCGACCAACCATGACGTGAACGGTGCTGAACAGTTCGGTACTATGCAAACGCAGGTGACACAATTAAACGGTGAGAGGTGCAGTGCGGCAAAAGCTTACTTAACGCCAAACCTTAATCGTCCGAACTTAACCGTGCTCACCAAAGCCACCACGCATAAGGTGTTGTTCGATGGAAAGCGAGCGATTGGTGTAGAGTATGGAATGAAAGGGCAGCGTTTCCAAATTTACTGCAATAAAGAAGTCATTCTAAGCGCTGGTGCGTTTGGTACTCCGCAAGTGCTATTGCTATCAGGAGTCGGTCCTAAGCAAGAGCTAGACAAACATGGTATCGACCAAGTGCATGACTTGGTGGGAGTAGGTAAGAACCTGCAAGACCATATCGACTTGGTGCACTCATACCGAACTACGGCCAAACGTGACACCTTTGGTGTATCCCTAAAAATGGCGTCGGAGGCCAGTAAAGCAGTGCCTCAATGGTTCAAACAGCGTCAAGGCAAGCTGAGTAGTAATTTCGCCGAAGGTATCGGGTTTTTGTACTCTGATGATGACGTCGATGTGCCTGACTTAGAGTTTGTCTTCGTCGTAGCGGTGGTGGACGATCATGCTCGAAAAATCCACATGAGCCATGGATTCAGTTCTCACGTAACGCTACTTAGACCGAAAAGTACCGGCACGGTAACCTTAAATAGCGCCGATCCTTACGACGTTCCAAGCATTGACCCTGCCTTCTTCCAAGAACCTGATGACATGAGAGTGATGATCAAAGGTTGGAAAAAACAGTATCAGATGCTGCAAAGCGAGGCGTTTGATGACGTTCGCGGAGCGAGTTTCTATCCTGTTGACCCGGACGATGACGCCGCGATTGAGCAAGATATCCGCAATCGCGCCGATACTCAGTATCACCCGATTGGTACCTGTAAGATGGGGACTTCGGATGATCCTGAAGCGGTGGTAGATAGTGAACTGTCCGTATACGGGATGGATAATCTACGGGTGGTTGACGCATCTGTGATGCCGACGTTGGTGGGTGGCAATACCAATGCACCCACCATCATGATCGCCGAAAAAATAGCTGACGTGATCAAAGCAAAATACTCGATTTGTCATCCTGCTGATGCTTCAAAAGTCAGTTAACCAGTGAGCACAGACCAAGCCATCATGGCTTGGTCTGTGTATCAAATAGCTCTTTCCCTTGACCTCCTTCGTTGTGTTGTTCCTCACTAAAGTCAAATGAGTCCTAAGAACGCGATGTTGCAACCTTATGACCTATTTCTTACCACCATAGTCTCTACACTCAAGCTTCTAGAATGGAAAGTGCAGTATGTAGGGAGAGGGAAATATGAATTGGAATGTGGCACCAATGATGGCTTTGGTCATGTTGCTGCAAGGATGTGGCGCACAAAATAGCTCACAAGCCATTGAACAGAAATACACAAATCACGCCTCGAAATTTACCACTGTGGAAGGTAAACGAGTGCATTATCGAGATGAAGGACAGGGTGAGGTGGTGATTTTACTGCATGGCACTTCATCGTCACTTCACGCGTGGGAACAATGGACGCAAATCCTCAAACAAGACTATCGCGTCGTACGTATGGACTTACCGGGTTTTGGCTTGACCGGGCATCTGCCTCAAAACCAGTACGAAATCGCTGACGATATTGCTTTTTTGAGCGCTTTTATTAGAGAACTCGACATCGAACAGGCACATTTTGTTGGTAGCTCTTTAGGAGGGCGCATCGTGTGGGAGTTCAGTTTGCAACATCCAGAGCAGGTTAAAACCCTTACGTTGATAAACGCGTTAGGGTATCCGCAACAATCGTGGCCACCAGGCATTGAGATGGCCCAGTGGCCAGTCATCGATAAAATAATGGAACATGTCACTCCAAGGTTTATGTTCGAGGATGGGCTTAAAGAGGTTTACTTCGACCCGCAACTCGTGGATGCGGCGTTAATTGATCGATACTACGAACTGACCACCTACCAACAAAATCGACAGGGATTTACACGTCGCGTCAAGGCATCGCTGGATGAGGACTCGGATAAGATAACGCAAGTTGCTAAGCCGACTCTTATTCTGTGGGGGAAGGAAGACCGTTACTTTCCAGCTGAAAATGCGCGAAAGTTTGAGCGTGATATTCGGGGCTCTTATGCTGTGGTGTATGACGACGTGGGACACTTACCGATGGAAGAGGTCCCAGAACGATCAGCACAGGCATTTAAACAGTTTATCTCGAAAGGTAAGCCTTAGGACTAACCTGATACCAGCGCTTGAACGCTTTGTAGAAGCTGCTGGTATCTTTAAAACCAAGACGATAGCTCAACTCGGTCACGCTTGGAGGCGGGGTTTGAGTTAGCCAACGGGCTGCTAGCTGCTTTCTAGTATCATCAAGAATACTCTGGAAGGAGGTATGCTCTTTTTCCAGTTTGCGGTAGAGCGTTTGTCGGCTGATGTGTAATTGCTGCGCAACCTTGTCTACGCTGAATAGTTCTCCATTTTCTAGTCCGTTTACTACTATGGTTCTGACCTGCAGCTGGACAGGTTGAGTTTTCGTTAGCGTCTCAAGATGACTTCGTGCGGTTTTTGCCATCATCGTTTTCAGATACTCACTACTTGTCACAATAGGAAGGTTGAGCCATTTCGATTCAAATATCAGCTGGTGTTCAGCACAGTTAAATTCAATGGCTTCTCCAAAGGTTGGTTGATATTTATCCACATAGTTCGGAGCCAAATACCCAAACTTAGCTTTGGTTAGCGGGAAGGATTGGGCACTCAGCATTCTCGCCCACGTCACCATCGCACTCATACTACGTTCGATGGCGGCTCTAGGGTAGTTATGCAGTGATTCAATGGAGAGGGTTAAGCGGCACTGCTGCCCATCGTCTTCTACTTGCCAACTCTCCGAAGCATTCATCAGCAAAATATTACTTTGGAACGTGTTAAAGGCATCTCTTAACGTCGCGCATTGGCTCACCCAACTTGCTAGTACACCTTTTGATTCAGGGGATATGGTTCGCCCAATGATGAGTCCAATGTCGGGCGATGGATGGTGCTGTTCGAGCAGTGACCACAAGGCAACCATTTGGCTTTCTGGAAGCCGGTCCGATGGCGATAGCTTGGCGCTATTTTGAATAGCCTTTAGCGTAATAGCGTCAAGGTGATTGGATGTTTCTACCTGTTCGCGCAAAGCGGCTGGCAACAGTGGATAGGCATTTACCAAATCAATGACAGAGGCGAATGAAACGGATTTTTCGATAGAGTTATCTGCCATGAGTGTTACCAAAATTTTAAGTTATAGCTAACTAATATCGCAATTTTCCTCGTCTATCAATCTAGAGTGCTTGTAAAAAATGGTTAGTTCATAAGATGTTAGCTAATTGTGCCTATCAACCACTCTCTCAAAAAGCGGACTATGTCCTTTATTTAATTATTGTTATGGTGTTTTATATGGCTTGTTAATGATTTGGTGGTGTAGAGGGCAAATCAGTCAATGGAAATGATACGTGAGTTACGTGAACACTCTAACCAAAGCGTGGCGGCGAGATTTCGTCGTGTGGTTTCTTTGATGCGCCAACAACGCTGGATGAGATTGCGAGGTATAGAACTGCGCCTGATTCTGGCACTCGCTATGCTCGCGTTCACTACATTAATCCTATCTGTGGTTACCACTTATACGTTCAATGACCTTAACCAACGTCTTATTGTTCTGAAAGAGAACAAGATCCCAGCCTTGGAGCAGGCCGCTCTGCTCAATGACAAAGTTCGATCGATCATTACCACCTCTTCTCAGCTTAGTGAAGCGGACTCGAATTTAGAGCGAAAGCAGGCCATGCAGAAGATAGAGCGTGCCATTGATGAGATGGATCAGATTATGATCCAGTTTCCGGATTATCACTCGTATTACAAAGAAATGATTGCTCAGGTCAGTAATAGCTTGAGCTTATTGCATCAAAGCGAAAACGAATCACAACAACTCAATCTAGAGCTGCGAGATTTGCTAGAAGGTTTCTACCCGCTATTGAAACAAGCTACTCAGTCACTGGACCAGTTGCCAACTGCGGCCAAAGCTCAAATTCAATACACACAGATGAAGTCGTTGCTGTACTACCAACTTGGGCTGGTGGAAAAGCTCTATAGCGATGCTAGCTTTAACGAGCTTGATTACACCACTTACCGAATTGAGCAAATTGGTCAAGAGTGGTGGACGTTATGGCAACAAAGTGGCGTGAAGTTACAGTTTCCTGAGATCGACCAAAAACTCTCGATTATTTACGACTTGTCTTCTAGCTCGAGCCGCCTGTATACCCTAAAAAACAAAGCACTGGATCACCGATATCAAGAGCAGTATTTCTTGCAGAACAGTCGCGACCATTTGAACCAGTTAACGGTGCAAATTGAATCTAATACCAATAAGGTTAATCGTAACATCGACAACTCCATCGCTGTAGTTCAACAGTCATTGCTTTCAAACCAACAGTTATCGTTAGCGCTGTCTCTGTTTAGTGTGTTAGCGGCGGTGGGTATCTCATGGTTTTATGTACGTAAAAACATTCTTGAACGACTTACGCAGCTGAAACACAACATGTTCGCTATCTCGACGGGACATTTAGATACTGAAGTGGCGATTCGTGGAAATGATGAAGTGACGCAAATGGCTAAATACCTCAAAGTGTTTCAGTCAACGGCGAAAGTGGTGAAGCAGACCAACCGACGCTTGGAAGCGGAAGTGGTGGAGCGTACGGCCGCAGAGGAAAAATTACGTATTACCCAAAACGAATTGATTCAAGCAGGGAAACTCGCGGCGTTGGGACAGCTCAGTGTCGGGATTACTCATGAAATCAATCAGCCATTAACTGCGGTTAATAGCCATGTCCGAAGTGCACAGCGGTGGCTTGAAAAAGAGCGCCCCGATAAAGCTATAACCAACCTTCAAAAAATCGAAGTGCTATTGGAGAAAGTGGCAGCAATTACCAGACACCTTAAAGCATTTGCTGGAAAAAGTGACGGTAGGCTTGAAAACGTACCGTTAAACAAGGTGGTGGAAGATGCTCTTGAACTCTTTGATAACCGAAGAGAGGGGGTATCGATTGTGTTCGAACAGCAGCCGGACTGTTTGGTTCGAGCCAACAGCATTAGATTGGAACAAGTTTTGGTGAATTTGGTCAGCAACGCCTTAGACGCTGTGGAAGGGAGCGCTGAACCACTATTGGTGGTTTCCATTTGGAGCGACACCAAAACAGTTTCAGTTTCCGTCCAAGACAATGGGAAAGGCATACCTGCCGATGAGTTACCCTATCTTTTTGACCCATTTTATTCCACTAAGCGTTCAGGTAAGGGGCTCGGGCTCGGGCTCTCTATTGCATACAACATTATTCAAGATTTTGGAGGGACGATTCATGTCCAATCCGAGATTGAACAGGGCACTGAGTTTATTGTGACTCTGCAACAAGGCAATCCATCATGACACAACAAAAACACATCGTCCTCATTGACGACGAACACGACGTAGTAGAAGCAGTAAGTGAAATGCTAGAACTTGAAGGTTTCGCAGTTACAGCGTTCACTGACCCAAGAAAAGCGCTACGATCACTTACCAATAACAGTCGGTCGGTTGTGTTGTGTGACGTCAGGATGCCCTCGGTCGACGGACTGACATTGTTGAGCTCAATTCAACATCGCGCGCCACAAGTGCCGGTTTTATTGATGAGTGGTCATGGGGATATTCCGATGGCTATCGAAGCAATGAAGTTGGGGGCGTTCGACTTTATCGAAAAGCCGCTTAATGCCGATGAGGTGATCGCCAAGCTCGATTTAGCTCAGTTACAAGCGCAACAAACTCTCGTTAGTACCCAATCTCTGGAGTTGACCGACAGCGAAGCGATTGAATCCGTGATTATTGGTCAATCTAAAGCGATGGAAACCATACGTAAGCAAGTGCTCGCGCTCGCTAACACAGGGGTGGATACCATCATTAATGGTGAGACAGGAACAGGAAAAGAAGTCGTAGCAAGAGCACTTCACCAGTTTAGTCGCCGACAAGCCAAACCATTTGTCGCTATCAACTGTGGTGGAATGACCGAGAGTATTATTGAAAGTGAGCTGTTTGGTCATGAAGCGGGGTCGTTTACCAGTGCCAATAAAAAGCGCATTGGCAAAATTGAGCAGGCTAATGGTGGTACGTTGTTTCTTGATGAAATAGAGAGTATGCCCATAGCGGTACAGATAAAACTACTGCGCGTTATTCAAGAGCGAGTCATTGAGCGTGTGGGCGGGAATGAGTTAATACCAGTGGACATTGTTGTCGTAGCGGCCAGTAAGGCAGATCTTGCAGCATTAAGTGATACTGGCGAGTTCCGCTCGGATCTTTTCTATCGCCTTAATATCGCCAGTCTTAATCTGCCGCCATTGCGTCAACGTAAAGAAGATATCCAGAGTCTATTTAGGCATTTTGTTGGCCAGGCGAGTCAGAAATACAAGACTCGACCTTCCACGATTTATTCGGAACAGATTCAACAGCTATCGCGTCATGAGTGGCCGGGTAACGTGAGGGAACTACGTAACGTTGCGGACCGTTTTGTATTAGGTATCGTTGGTGATGGCTTTGATTTGCAAACGCCAATACAAGACGCCAGTGAGACTGAGTTTGCATTTGAAAAACAGATGGAACAATACGAACGCAATGTATTGACTGAGGCGTTAATTGAATCGGCTGGCAACATAAATGATGTCTCTAGCAAATTGAACTTACCGCGTAAGACGCTCTATCGGAAAATGAAAAAGCACCACTTGGATAAGGACGATTTTAAAGTGACCTAAGGCTTGAAGAGTGATGGAGATAATGGCAATTCGCTTAGTGAGTGGTGAAGGACAATAGTGACCCAATAGCCAGTGTTCTTTGTAAGTGGAAGTTCTAATTAACTGAAATTAAATAGTTTTATTGTTTTGGCATGAAGGGTGCAAATCACGTGCTTGTGATAATTTTGTCACATCCTTCACGGTAAAATAGGGTGTAGAAAACCAACGTTTTCGTTCCTATAAACGATAAACCGTGACCACTAACAAGGATTGATTCTCGTAGAGTAACGAGATGAAAGGAGAACTAAATGAAGCACATACTCACAGCAGTGGCAGGCGTCCTGATGGCGGTAAGCTCAACAAGTGTTTGGGCTGATGAACCCGCCAACTTGGGGCCAAGACCGGCGTATCTGGTGAATAGCATGGATGATAGCCCTCTTAAAGATAAGCTACTGAGTTGCAGTAATGGCGCGTTTGAGCGCAGTGATTTCTCTATCGGACACCGTGGTGCTGCGATGCAGTTTCCTGAACATACTAAAGAGTCTTATCTAGCGGCGATTGAGATGGGAGCGGGTGTACTGGAGTGTGATGTTACCTTCACCAAAGACAAGCAACTGGTTTGTCGTCACTCTCAAAGTGATTTGCACACAACAACCGATGTATTGGCACACCCAGATCTTGCAAAAAAATGCACCATACCTTTCCAGCCAGCTGATCCATCTACCGGTAAAGACGCACAAGTTGAGTGCCGCACATCAGACTTTACTCTGGCGGAGTTTAAGCGTTTGAAAGGCAAAATGGATGGCGCTAACCCGAAAGCGACCACTATTGAAGAATACATGCAGGGAACGCCAAGTTGGAGAACGGATCTGTATGCACAAAGTGGTACGTTAATGACCCATGCAGAGAGCGCTGCTCTGTTTAAGAAGCATGGGGTCAAAGTGACGCCGGAGCTAAAATCTGCAGCGGTTGAAATGCCGTTTGATGGCTTTAGCCAAGAAATGTACGCGCAAAAATTGATTGATGAACTCAAAGCCGCGGGTTTTGCGCCTTCCGATACCTACGTTCAGTCATTTAACCTAAATGACGTGAAATATTGGATTGCCGAGACTCCGGAGTTTGGCGAGCAAGCAGTGTATCTTGATGACCGTGTCTATGAGCAGAAAGACTTTGTTGCTTCTCTAGAGAACATGAAAGATCTGCATAAGCAGGGTGTCAATATTATCGCCCCACCGTTGTTCGCGTTAGTGCAACTTGATGACAAAGGACAAATAGTGGCATCTGATTATGCGAAACTGGCCAAGCAAGCTGATTTAGACATTATCGCTTGGACGCTGGAACGTTCTGGACCATTGAACAATGGCGGTGGATGGTACTATCAATCAGTCAAACCAGCTATCACGAAAGATGGTGACATGATGGTCATGCTAGATGTACTAGCCAAAGATGTAGGTGTGTTGGGTGTGTTTAGTGATTGGCCGGCAACAGTGACCTATTACGCTAACTGTATGGACATCGAATCGTAGATTTTTGAAGGTAGAGTAAGGGCCTTCGGGCCCTTTTTTAGTGGCGTTAATCTTTGCAAAAAAAGTTGGGACAAAACTGACTCAAATGACGGTTTGTTTAATGGACACTTTTGACCCATTTAGCTAACGTGTTTGAGTGGTGTAATTTAACTAATTGAATAATAAGAATAAAATTGTTGGCACGTCGCATGCAATATGTGACGTGATTACAACAACAACGTGAAAATAAGGTTTGAATATGAAAATCAGTGTTAAAGGACTGTTAATCGCCACCTCGCTGCTTGCACCTTCCCTCGTTCTAGCAAATGAATGCTCTAGCCGCGGCGTACTTGACGATAGATACTGTGATGAAAACAACGATTTGGTCGCTGACTCTCCGAAAAATGCCGATGAGTGGATTGACCCAAGTACCTTAGTATTTACCTACACTCCAGTAGAAGATCCGGCATTGTACAAAGATGCGTTTGCTGACTTCCAAGCACATTTGAGCAAGATTACTGGTAAACGCGTAATTTACTACACGGTGCACTCAAACTCTGCTCAGGTTGAAGCGATGCGTTCTGGCCGACTTCACGTCGCAGGCTTTTCGACAGGTCCTACAGGTTATGCAGTAAACTTGGCAGGCTATGTCCCGATTGCAGTAAAAGGTGACGAAGCTGGCTTCCAAGGCTACAACCTGATTACTATTGTTCGCAAAGACAGCGGTATTGACGACATGTCTGACTTAAAGGGTAAAAAGGTTGCTCACACTTCTGCTTCATCCAACTCTGGTAACCTAGCACCACGCGCACTTTTCCCTGCTGAAGGACTTGTACCTGACCAAGACTACAAAGTGCTTTATTCAGGTAAACATGACCAATCTATTCTTGGCGTCTACAACGGCGACTATGATGCTGCGCCAGTCGCGTCAGACGTCTATGACCGCATGGTTGCAGCGGGTCGTGTTGACGATTCAGAACTAAAAATCATCTACCGCAGTCCTCGCTTCCCAACTTCAGCATTTGGTTACTCTTATAACCTGAAACCAGAACTGGTTGAGAAAATCAAAGAGGCATTCTTTAGTTACCGCTTTACCCCAGAAATGAGCGCTTCGTTTAAAGGCGCTGACCGTTTCTCACCAATCACTTATCAAGAGGAGTGGGGCGTGATTCGTGATATCGCACATGCAACGGGTACGGCTTACACCAAGGCGGGTCTGAAGAAGTTGGCTGAGAAAGATGCGGCGAAGCGTGCTAAGAAGAAAGCTGCGGAACTAGCAAAGCAAGCTAGCACTCAATAACTCCCCCCTAATTTAAACCATTAGATCTTTGTTAACTATGCCCTCAAAGGTAGGGCATAGTTCATTCAAAATTTGCCTAAGACGCTGAACAATCGAGAGCGAATTAGGGTAAGCACAAGGAAAGCAGTATGGCTGTAGCAAGCTACGACGGAATCAAAATCAATAACCTATTCCATGAATATGTCGCAGGTAAGCCAATCCTAAAAGGGATCGATATCGATATCGATGAACCGGGGATTATCGCGATCATTGGCCCATCTGGTACTGGTAAAAGTACCTTACTTCGATGCATCAATCGTCTCAACGACCCAACATCCGGTGAAATCCTGTTTGAAGGAGAAGACCTAACCAAGCTAAAGGGGCAAGAGTTGAGAAAGCAGCGCCGACACATAGGTATGGTGTTCCAAGAGTACAATTTAGTTGAACGTTTAACGGTTATTGAGAACGTACTAAGCGGCCGTTTGGGGTACATGAGTGCTTGGAATGCGTGGCGACGTAAATACTCTTCAGAAGATCTTGCTAAAGCATTTGAACTGCTCAATTTTGTTGGTTTACAAGATTTTGCTAACCAGCGAGCTGATAGTCTGTCTGGTGGTCAGCGTCAGCGCGTTGGTATCGCAAGAGCTGTGATGCAAGACCCTTATATTCTGCTTGCCGATGAACCGACTTCGTCTTTGGATCCAAAAACCGCTGTGGAAATCATGGAGCTGATGGAGACCTTTGCTGAGCAGAAGAATATTCCGGTGCTGGTTAATATCCACGATGTGAACCTAGCGAAGCGATTTGCAAAACGCATTATCGGCATGTGTAACGGCAAGGTACATTATGACGGCAGCCCTGAGGGAATTACCGAAGAAGATCTGAAGATCATTTACGGAGGTGAGTCATGGCTGGACTAACTCCGAATGCAAAAATCAATGTTGAAAACCCATTCAAACCGTCGTGGACAAGTCGCGCGATTGTTGTTGCGGTCGTGGCGTATCTGTTTTACAGCGTCTCGACGTTGGGTCTGACATTTGACCGATTAATAATAGGTTTTGGTGAGAGTGAACGACTGATCTCTCGTATGATTCCACCTGATTTTTCTCGCACTAACTTGTTATTGAGTGGTTTAGCGGAGAGCTTGCAGATAGCTATCATTTCGAGCTTTTTCGGCATCGTTATTTCGCTCTTTTTGGGTCTACTAGCTGCGCGAAACCTGATGCCTTTGATTGTGTCCACTCCGGTGCGAGGCTTTATCGCATTATGCCGTTCGTTCCACCCAGTCATTATTGCCATCTTGTTTGTTAAAGCGGTTGGGTTTGGCGCATTGGCGGGTATTTTGACGCTGGTATTCGCGTCAATAGGGTTCATTGCCAAGCTATTTGCTGAGGCGATTGAAGAGATTTCCTTTAAGCCTGTAGAGGCGATTAGAGCAACCGGAGCAAGTTTTGCCAGCGTGATTCTATACGCGGTAATGCCACAAGTGTTTACTCGCTTCATCGGCTTTGCCAGTTATCAGCTTGACTCCAACTTACGTAACTCAACCATGGTCGGGATCGTTGGTGCTGGTGGACTTGGTGGTACCTTGTTCTCTGCATTCCAACGCTTTGATTATGATTTCGTTGCTGCCATTCTCATCACCATTATTGCACTCATTTTGGTTGGCGAGTTCTTGTCTAATATCGTGAGGAGAATCTTCTAATGACCACAGCAGCTATTGATAAAGAGTGGCAACGCTTTACGCCCAATGAGCGAATTGCGCGTTTCGCCGTGTATTTGTGCCTCGTATCTGCCATCGTCTGGTCATGGCAAACGGTGGAAGTGATTCCTGAGTTTTTGTATGACGCGCCAGCGCAATTTGCCGACATGTTTCAGCGTATGGTGCCTTTGGATTACGCTTTCTACCCGCAAACCATTCATGCGGCGATGATAGAAACGCTGCATATCGCAACACTGGGCACACTATTTACTTTGATTTTTGCAATACCTCTCGCGCTGCTTAATGCACCGAATATTACACCAAGCAAAACATTAAACTGGATTGCTCAGGTCTTCTTGGTATCTTCGCGCTCAGTGAACTCATTGGTTTGGGCGTTATTGTTTATTGCGCTGTTTGGCCCCGGTGTTCTGGCTGGCATTATGGCGATTGCGATCCGCAGCGTCGGTTTTGTAGGGAAACTGCTGTCGGAAGCCATTGCTGAAGTGAACATGGGGCCTATCGAGGCATTACGAGCGACAGGTGCGTCTTGGATGAGCGTGATTGTCAAAGGCTATTGGCCTCAAGTAATGCCCGCTTTTTATTCGATTGTGTTGTTCCGTTGGGACATCAACGTACGTGAATCTGCAGTGCTTGGCTTAGTTGGGGCTGGGGGGATCGGCGTAGTTCTTAACGATGCTCAAAACCTATTCGAATGGCAGAAAGTCTCAATGGTGTTAGTGACGATTTTCGCAGTCGTTATTATTGCTGAAGCCTTAGTCATTCACATTCGAAACAAGTTAATCTAGTTGATTTATAGCCAATAAAAAACGGCCGTTATGGCCGTTTTTTATTGCTATTAACTTTGCTTGAGCGCAATCAGTTTCTCGGCAAACTCTGCAAATCCGAAGCCACCCGGCTTAGTCATCACAAGGCTAGGCTTATGTTCTAGCTTATCCCAATAGTGCGTAATGTTGGCCACACCCACGGTGAGAGGTAAGCGCTCAAACATCAATTGATCATTAAGAGAGTCCCCTACGTAGCAGCACTGCTCATCAACCTTATGGCCCTCAATGCCTTTGCCTTTCAAGAAGCTGAGAGATGAGTGGCGTTTAGAGTGGTCACCATACCAAGCATTAATATGAATAGAACTTGCAGTAGCATGCGCACCCAAAGCATGGATTCGAGTCAGTACCTGTTGAACAATGTTCGGATCTACAGGCTCACGGTTCTGACCAATATCAATGGCAACTTCGCATAATCGATAGGATTGGTCGAGAGTTAACGCTAAATCAGGAAAATCGCTCAATATATCCAGCACTTGCTGTTTGAGTTTGGCTTGATCTGCGCGAATCTGATTCAAAGGTCGCTCGGTGGTTATTTGCAACGCGCCATCTTTCTTTTCCAACAAGAATGCACCATTTTCACCGAGTACCGCATCCACTGGCCACAACTGAGCAATATGGTCACACCATCCTGCACAAGCACCAGTCACCGCCACCACTTTGATGCCATTATCTCGCAGAGACTGTAGGGCGATGAGAGTGTCAGGAGGCAAGGAGCCATCCCACGTTAAGGTGTCATCAACATCGGTCAGAACCCAGTTGATCTGCTTCCATTCTGAAGAGAGTGGATTGGTCATACTTTCTATTCTCAATTGTACTTTTTATCGTGTTTTCAATAGTACCAAAACGGCAAAATTATGCAGTGACGTAGGTAGATTTAGCTATGCCTATATGACGTTTGAAGCGTTGGAACACACTCAAATGTCACAATGTATGTCTGGTTTTCGCCGCTTATGCCCGTTTCCCACAGTCAATGCCCGTTTTTTTGTGTGGTAAACCAAACAATCGGGCAAAAGTGGTCACTGAAAAATCTAGTGTGAGCTGGGTCGTAGTTTTTTTGGCCTTTTCGATTAATCTGTTAATAACAGCAAAGCAGTTGGTAGTAGGAAACGATGCAAGCAATTACCAGAGCGAATTTTATCTTGGGTTTAATTTCAAAGGTTGGTCAAGTTTCAGTTCAAGACCTGGCATCGGAATTAAATGTGTCGGTGGAAACAATTCGTCGAGACCTTAAAACGCTAGATAAAAAAGGTGAATTAATTCGTACTCATGGTGGCGCTATAAGTAAGCGTTATATTGATGAAGGAACGTCGTTTACTAATCGAGCCTCAAGCAATATGCAAGACAAACAAGATTTGGCTAAACAGGTTATTGAGCATATTTATGAAGGTGCTGTTATCGGTTTAGACGCTAGTTCTTCAAGTTGGCTAGTTGCTCAAGCATTACCTGATATTCGTTGTACGATTGTAACCAACTCGTTGAATAATATTAGTGTCCTATCTGGGAAAAAGAATATAACGATTATTAGCTTAGGTGGTCACTACTCAGAAAAATACAAATCATTCTATGGTTTGATTGCCAAAAATACTTTGCAGGAAATGGCGCTTGACCTGAGTGTAATCTCGTGTGTGGGCTTTGATGAACATAGTGGTGTGTGGGATTCGAATGAATACAATTACGAGATAAAAAAGACGCTCATCCAAGTGTCGAGCAAGAATATTCTTATTGCGGATAAGAATAAATACAAGAAACGAAGTTTATTAAAAATATGTAATTTTTGTGAAATCGATATATTGATTTCCAATGCGGAAATTGAAAGTGATATTCATGGTGATATGAATTCAATTTCAAATCCAAATAAGTGCATGATAACACCAATATAAAATAATTAGTTTAATCCAATAACGTGAAACAGTATCCAACATTAATTTGGAGGGTACAGTATATCTAAAGGAAAAGAAAATGACCGACGTACTAATATCCACCACGGACCGTGGATCAAAGAAAGGAAACTCTGAAGTCATACCTAAGAGTATTTTAATACCGTTTATCTTGCTTACCTCATGTTTTGCTTTATGGGGACTGGCAAACAATATGACCGACGTATTGATCGCTCAATTTAGAAAGGTCTTTACATTAACCGATATGCAATCAGGATTGGTACAAACTGCCTTTTACGGAGCCTATTTTGTACTGGCTCTTCCTGCTGCTCTTTTTATTCAACGTTATAGTTATAAAGCGGGAGTGCTACTGGGACTAGGTCTATTCGCCTGTGGAGCCATCCTGTTCTACCCGGCAGCACAAGCAATGCAATACCTACCATTTTTAATGGCGCTGTTTGTGCTTGCGAGTGGTCTATCCATCCTTGAGACCAGTGCCAATCCTTACATTATCGCGATGGGACCGGAAGAGACGGCAACACGACGTTTAAACATTGCTCAAGCCTTTAACCCTGTGGGCTCTATTACTGGGGTAGTGATCGGTAAGGTGTATATCTTATCTCAATTGAATCCGGCAACGGATGTAGAACGCGCCGCTATGAGTTCAGCAGAGTTGTCTGCGATTCAAACATCTGAGCTGAACGCAGTAATGATGCCATATCTCATGGTGGCGGCGGTGATTGTCTTTGTTTGGTTAGCGATTGCGTTCACTAAGATGCCGGCAGCAAAAGACACGGTTGCTGAGAGCGACTTAGACATGTCTATCCGCGCCACATTTGGTCGCCTGATGCAGAAAAAACACTTTGTCAAAGGCGTGATCGGTCAGTTCTTTTATGTTGGTTGTCAGATTGGCTGTTGGTCGTGGACGATTCGTTATGTGATGACTCAAGTCGGCGGCACTGAAGCGGAAGCATCCACTTACCTGTTGGTATCAATCATTACTTTTAGTGTCTTTAGATTCGTATGCGTTGGTTTAATGAAGTACATCGCACCGGAGAAACTATTAGCAGCACTCGCATTGGTAGCCTCTGTTCTAGTGCTAATGCTGATGACTGTTGGTGGCGTGGTTGGTGCTTACGCTTTAGTTGGTATCTCAGCATGTATGTCATTGATGTTCCCAACCATCTTCGGTCTATCACTTCGTGACCTTGGCAGTGATTCAAAATTCGGAGGTAGCTGTCTGATTATGGCTATCTTAGGTGGCGCAGTACTCACCGCCATTATGGGACAGATTTCAGATTCGATGGGTATTCAAGCTGCCTTCATTATCCCTCTAATTGGCTTTGCATACCTTATCTACTTCGGCCTTAACGGCTACAAAATTAAGCAGTAATTCAATTTAACGGAAACGAGAACAAAATTATGACTACAACCCTAACAAGAATTGGTATTCGTCCAACCATTGATGGTCGCCAAATGGGCGTTCGCGAGTCTCTAGAAGTTCAAACTATGAATATGGCGAAGAACCTCGCTGCTTTCATTGAAGAAAACATTAAGCATGTATGTGGCACTGCGGTTGAATGTGTTATCGCTGACAGCACGATAGGCGGTGTTGCGGAAGCAGCGGCGTGTGCAGATAAGTTTCGTCGCGAGAATGTAGGGGTTTCAATTACTGTTACACCTTGCTGGTGCTATGGTACAGAAACTATTGATATGGACCCACATATGCCAAAAGCGATTTGGGGCTTTAATGGCACAGAACGCCCAGGAGCAGTGTACTTAGCCGCGGCCATGGCTGGACATTCTCAGCTTGGTTTACCCGCTTTTTCTATCTATGGGCAAGAGGTGCAAGACGCTGATGACACATCTATTCCTCAAGATGTTCAGGATAAGATTTTACGTTTCTGCCGTGCTGGCTTAACAGTAGCAGCCATCAAAGGCAAGTCATACCTGTCCATGGGCTCGGTCTCGATGGGTATTGCAGGTTCGGTGGTCGATCCAGATTTCTTCCAACGTTATTTGGGAATGAGAAATGAATATGTCGACATGACTGAAATTAAGCGACGCTTGGATCGTGAAGTCTACGATAAAGATGAGTTTGAGTTGGCATTAGCATGGACAAAAGAAAACTGTAAAGAAGGCAAAGACTATAACGGCGAAGCGTTGCTTGAAGAGCAAAAGCAGCAAGATTGGGAAACCGTCGTTAAGATGACGATGATCATGCGCGATCTCATGATAGGTAACCCTAAACTAGCGCAGTTAGGCTTTGGCGAAGAAGCAATGGGACACAACGCCGTAGTGGGCGGCTTCCAAGGTCAACGCCACTGGACTGATCATTTGCCAAACGGTGACTTTAGCGAAGCGATCCTTAACTCGTCTTTTGACTGGAATGGACTTCGTGAACCGTTTGCTCTAGCTACAGAGAACGACAGTTTGAACGGCGTAAACATGCTGTTTGGCAAGATGCTTACCGGTCAAGCTCAGGTTTTTTGCGATGTTCGAACCTATTGGTCTGATAGTGCGGTAGAACGAGTGAGTGGCTACAAGCCAGAATCTGGTTTCATTCATCTTGTTAACTCCGGTTCCGCTGCGTTAGACGGCAGCGGCGAAGCAAAAGATGAGCAAGGCAAACCTGTTATCAAGCCTCATTGGGATATGACGGTTGAAGATGCGCAACAATGCCTAGATGCTACTCAATGGCCACCTGCAATAAGTGAATACTTCCGTGGGGGCGGTTTCTCTTCGAACTTCCTAACACATGGTGACATGCCATTCACTATGCACAGAATCAATCTCATTAAGGGTGTTGGCCCTGTGTTACAAATTGCTGAAGGGCACTCCATCACGCTTCCTGAAAATGTTCACAATACGTTGAATGAGCGTACCAACCCAACATGGCCAACGACGTGGTTTGTTCCAAGACTCACTGGCACTGGTGCATTTAGAGACGTGTACTCGGTCATGGCTAATTGGGGTGCGAACCACTGCGTTATCACTCATGGTCATATCGGGGCGGATCTCATTACCTTAGCTTCCATGCTACGTATTCCGGTGTCTATGCATAACGTTGAGTCGAGCGAGATTTTCCGCCCGCATACTTGGAGCGCATTTGGTCAGGATGCGGAAGGTCAAGACTACCGAGCTTGTGCCAACTTTGGCCCTCTATATAAGTAACTAGGTAAGGCGGGGAAACCCGCCTATAGGATCGCGTTATGTCAGTAGTAATAGTTTTGGATTGTGGCGCTACCAATATTAGAGCCATTGCCGTCTCCGATAACGGACAAATACTCGCGTCGCACTACATCAAAAACAACACTCAGTTATCGGGTTCTGAAAACCAATACCATGTGTGGGATTTTGCAGAGATATGGAGCAAGCTGGTCAGGTGCTGCGCCGCGGTTACTAGCCAACTGAATGCAGAGCAGATAGTGGGGGTGACAGTAACAACGTTCGGGGTTGATGGTGCACCGTATTCGAAAAGCGCTCAACAAATATATCCAATTATTTCTTGGAAATGTCCGAGAACGGTACCTGTGATGTCGCAAGTAGAGACAGAGACCGACAGACTCGCCCTCTACCAAAGTAATGGGGTTGGCGACTACAGCTTCAATACGCTCTACAAGCTTCGTTGGCTTAAAGATAACGAGCCGAAGATCTATCAATCGATGGACAAGTTTGTGTTCATTTCCTCGATGCTAACTCACAAGTTAACCGGAGAACTGACCACAGATCGAACCATGGCTGGTACCTCAATGCTAACAAGTCTAGGTGATGGTAATTGGGATGATAAGACATTGTCATACCTAGATTTAAGTGCTGAGCACTTTCCGAACCTAATAGATGCCGGTTGTCAGGTTGGGTTGGTACTCGATGAGGTGGCTGAGCTGTTGGGATTACCAAAGTCGACTCCAGTCGTTTCTACCGGACATGATACTCAGTTTGCGTTAATTGGTTCTGGTGCTGAACAAGACCAAGCGTTTTTGAGTTCAGGTACATGGGAAATTCTCATGGCTCGTTCGTCGAAGCCCAAGGTGGATAGAGACTCTCTTGAAAAAGGATTAACAGTCGAATTGGATGCGGTTCAAGGGGTATACAACCCGGCTATCCAATGGTTGTCCAGTGCTGTTATTGAGTGGGTTGTTAACCACTTTTATCAAGCGGAAAAAGACAGCAGCGAACTTTATCAGATCATGATTTCAGAAGCTGAGTCCGCCGGCCCTGGGGCAGGGAATGTTCGCTTTAATCCAGATTTTTCTGTCGACGCTGGAGGGCAAGGTAACGGTGCCATTGAAGGTTTGTCTATTCACACCACGAGAGGACAAATTACCCGAGCTGTTTTTGAAGGATTAAGTCTGCAGTTCAAACGTAACTTTGATTACCTTGCAGAGCGTTGCCATTTAGGAATTTTACCCGTTATTGCCGTAGGTGGAGGGACAAAGAATACGCTCTGGAACCAATTGCGTGCCGATGCCATTCAAAAGCCACTATTAATCGTCGACCAAGCAGAGGCGACGGTAACTGGAGCTGCAATGGTGGCGTTTTACGGTGTTGGTCATTTTAACTCGTTATCTGAGGCTCAAAATGCCATGAAATCGCCGACAACGAGAGTCGAACCACGTAATCACGTAATGAGCACAGAGAAGGAGCCAGAATATGCTTAAAGGAATTCATCCGACGTTATCTCCGCAGTTAATTGCAACATTAGCAGGCATGGGACACGGAGACGAAATCTTACTTGCAGACGCACATTTTCCGGCTGCGAGCTTTAACTCCAACGTTATTAGGGCTGATGGTATTCGAGTTAGCACGCTACTAAGCGGCATCATCCCACTATTTGAATTGGACCAATATGTTCAGCAGCCCTTGGCGATGATGCAGGCTGTTGAAGGCGATACGTTAGATCCTTCGGTTGAGGATCGCTATCTAACCGCGATAAACACTAACAACATTGATGCAACCATGATTGAGCGTATCGAACGATTTGCTTTTTATGAACGCGTGAGAAGTTGCGCTGCCGTCGTCGTTACTGGCGAAACGGCAAAATACGGCAACATCATTCTTAAGAAAGGCGTAACAGAATTTAAGGAACTATAAGCATGAACAGACAACAACTTTCGCAACAAATCATCGACACTTGCCTTGAAATGACAAGACTTGGGTTGAACCAAGGCACTGCTGGAAATGTCAGTGTTCGTTTTGATAACGGTATGTTGATCACACCAACGGGCATCGCATACGACAAACTCACCCCCGATCATATTGTGTATGTCACTCATGATGGGTTCTTTGAGGAAGGCAAGTTACCGTCATCAGAGTGGCACTTCCATCTGACTTGTTATCAAACTCGTGAAGACGTTAACGCGGTAGTTCACAATCACGCCATTAATTGTGCGGCGGTATCCATTCTGAACAAACCAATCCCAGCGATTCATTATATGGTTGCTGCGTCGGGTGCGACAGAGATCCCTTGTGTCCCTTACGCTACTTTTGGCAGTCACGAACTAGCCGATTATGTCAAAGAAGGGATGGCAAACAGCAAAGCCATTTTGCTGCAACACCATGGACTTATTGCGGGTGAGGCTAATTTAGAAAAAGCACTGTGGCTAGCACATGAAGTCGAAGTATTGGCTGACCTCTATCTGAAAACAATGGCGATTACACCAGATGTCCCTGTGCTTGACGATGCTGAAATGCAAAAGGTCTTGGGCAAGTTCAAGTCATATGGACTGAGAGTTGAGCAGTAGTTACCAATAACCTAATTGAAGATGTAGAGGGAAATGACCATGGCTTTTTCTTTAAATTTACCCAAGTTGAGTTTAGCTGGGGCTGGCGCTATTAATGATGCGGTACAAGAGATCCAAGCTCAATCGATTAACACTGCGCTTATTGTGACAGATGCGAATCTGGTTAAACTGGGAATTCTTGATTCATTACTGGCTCAATTGGAGCAGCTCAGCATTGATTATGTGTTGTTCGATAAAGTGACACCAAACCCAACGGCTGCGCTAGTAAGAGAAGGGGTCGAGCTGTACCAAAAGGAACAGTGTGACTGTTTCATTGCTGTAGGTGGAGGTAGCCCTGTAGATTGTGCTAAAGCTATACGCATAGTGACCTCAAATGGCGGTGACATCTGTGATTATGAAGGTGTAGGCAAAGTGCGAGTTGTAGGTGACTACTTTGTCGCGGTTAATACGACAGCAGGGACAGCGGCAGAAATGACCTCTAATTCGGTTATTACTGACGAAGAACGGCAAGTAAAAATGGTGATTATCGATGCCAAACAGATCCCTGATTTGGCGGTTAATGACCCTGAGCTTATGTTGGGATTACCAAGCAGCGTAACCGCTAGCACGGGTATGGATGCGCTCACCCATGCCATTGAAGCTTATGTTACACCCGGTGCACATACACTAACTAAACCGACGGCTTTAGAAGCAATTCGCCTTATCAATAAATGGTTACCTGTTGCGGTAGATGATGGCCAGAATCTAGAGGCGCGTGAACAATTAGCTTGTGCTCAGTTTCTTGCAGGTATGGCGTTTAACAGCGCAGGTTTAGGTTTGGTTCATGCCATGGCTCATCAACCAGGTGCTACACATAACCTTCCTCATGGTGTTTGTAATGCTATCTTGTTACCGGAAGTGTGTGAGTTCAATGCTCAAACACGTCCGCAACCGTTTAGAGCGATTGCCGAAGCTATGGGTTCGAGTACTGCGGACTTAGATGATGAATCTGCGGCGAAAGCTGCGATAGCGAGAATTCGTCAGCTTTCACAGCGCGTGCAAATTCCAAATGGCTTAGCAGAGCTAGGCATTCAAGAAAGTGATTTTGCTCTTTGGTTAGATAAGACTCTGGCTGACCCATGTCTTGGAGGCAACCCTAGAGTTCCGACGCGAGAAGAAATCCTTAAGCTATTTGCTCAAGCTATGTAACGTAATGAAAAACCTAGCGCAATGCTAGGTTTTTCTGAACATCCTTTTGAATGTTGCGTAGGTGCTTGATGTCCGCTATTCGTCATAATTCAAATAAGTCACACATAAGTCATGGAATGCTTGTGCTTGAGGGGAAATCGTTCGCTCAGTAAGGCGAAATATCCCGATTTGCCTTTGTAAAGGTGGGTCGATCAGAGGAAGCCAGACTAATCGAGTTTCATTAGTGGGAAAGGCAAGTTTTGGCAGTGTGGTAATGCCAATACCAAGCTCCAATACAGAGAAAAGAGAGGTGATATTTTCGACGGAATACAAAGCCTGCTCGCTGAGAGCTCTGGCTGGTGTTGGGTCTAGGAGCTTACAAGTACCATTTCTGATAAACGGCTGTTGTAACAGAGTTTGCCATTCGATGCCTTCGTTTTGAGAAGCAATAGGGTTGTCTTTCAAACAGACGACACCAATAGGATCTGAGATAAGCGGCGTAAACTCGATAGCGCCATCCTCAAGGTGTGAGCTGTTACCTAGGGCCAAGTCGACTTCCCCTGACAATAGTCGTGCTTCGACACCAGCGGCGTTATCATCAATCAGACTTACCTCCACATTAGGAAATTGTTCGCAAAAAGCACCCAATACACTGGGAATCAGCTTAGCAGCGACAGAGGGGACACTGGCGATTCTGACTCGTCCCTGTTGTCCCGCGGCAGCGGCTCGTAAATCATTATCTAATGCACTATAGACGTTAAGGAACTGGATTACTTTGGGCAGACATATCTCGCCAAATGGTGTGAGTTTAGATTTGTTCCCGGATTCAAACAGCGCCTGACCTAAGTTCTTTTCAAGTTCTTTTATTGATGTGGATAATGCTGCTTGCGAGCGGTTGGCTCTATTTGAGGCCGCTCTGAATCCACCTTCTTCGACCACCATCACAAAATGCCGCAATTGTTGAAGTTTGATACTCATTAGACCACTTCCTTAAGCCCTTTTGTCACCGTATCTTTTGTAAGGTGATAGATTTTACTTATCAAATGTAAAAAATTTACCGTTAGATTTATCAAATATCAAGTAGCATTATTTAACCACTAAGAAACATAGTTGTTACAAATGGTGGATTGCTCGTGAATTTTCAAACCCAAAAGTCTCCAGTTAAAACTTCTCTATTTGCTTCAAAGGCGCCACTTGAATGGGCGATCGTCAACAATGGCACATTATATACCGCGCAGATCCCTATCGATGATACTGGAGCTGTTGTTGATGGTGGCATTGAAGCACAAACCCGTCAGACATTTAGCAACCTTTCTCACACACTGGAATGTGCAGGTTCATCTCTAGATTCAGTTCTGCAAGTGTTGATCTACGTGACAGACCGAGAGTACCTCAAAACCGTCAACGAAGTTTATGCAGAGTATTTTGAAGCACCTTATCCAAATCGCGCAGCTATGGTCGTGGCGGGGTTAGCGAGAGAAGAAATGCTGGTGGAGTTTGTTGTGTACGCAGCCGCGCCGCAACCAGAGTAACAACAGTTTACTAATCAACTAAGCAGAATATTGGCGGCTAGATCTCATCTAGCGAGCTACAGAACAAGGAAAGCACAAATGACTCAACAACTTACTATTCCAACTGAAAATGCCTTGTACATCGCAGGGGAGTGGCAGTCTGGTGTGAGCACCATCGCCAACATTAACCCATCAGATATTTCTGAAAATCTAGGTCACTTTGCTCAAGCAAGCCAAGTGCAGGTTCAGCAAGCCATATCCGCAGCTAAACATGCACAGCCAGAGTGGGAAAAAACGCCTATTGAACGCAAGCAAGCGGTACTTCAAGCAATTGGAGACGAACTGATAGCACGCTGCGATGAACTTGGTACCTTGCTTTCTCGCGAGGAGGGCAAGCCATTTTTAGAAGGTCGTGGTGAAATCTATCGAGCTGGTCAATTCTTCCAATACTTCGCGGCTGAGGTGTTACGTCAGATAGGTGACAGTGCTGATTCAGTGCGTCCGGGCGTTTCGGTGGAAGTGACTCGTGAAGCCGTTGGTGTGATTGCGATTATTTCCCCTTGGAACTTCCCAACAGCAACGGCGGCTTGGAAGATTGCACCTGCATTGGCTTTTGGTAACAGCGTCATTTGGAAACCTGCGAATCTTACTCCAGCGAGTGCAGTGGCTTTAACGGAAATTATCCATCGTCAAGGCATACCTGCTGGCACGTTTAACTTGGTGTTAGGTAGTGGTTCTGAAGTGGGTAACACTTTGATCAATTCAACAGATGTGAACGGCGTCAGCTTCACGGGTTCTGTTGAAACGGGACGTAAAGTGGCAGCCGCAACCGCCCCGAATTTTGTTCGTTGCCAGTTGGAAATGGGTAGCAAAAATGCTCTGGTCATTGCCGATGATGCTGATATTCAGATTGCAGTAGAGGCGACGATTGCTGGATCTTTCTCTGGCGCAGGCCAAAAGTGTACCGCGTCTTCTCGTCTTGTGGTGATGGATGGCATTCATGACCAATATGTTGAAGCACTCATTAAGCGCATGAGCGAACTAAAAGTAGGCCACGCACTTGAAGAAGGCATCTTTATGGGACCTGTCGTCGATGGCAACCAGTTAGAGGCAAACTTTGGGTGGATTGAAAAAGCTCGTCAAAGTGGAGCAGAGCTAGCATTTGGCGGAGAACGTCTGAATCTTGCGCATGAGGGTTACTACATGTCACCAACACTGTTCTTGAACACTAAGAATGAGTGGGAATTGAACCAAGAAGAGGTGTTTGCGCCTATGGCGAGCGTTATTCGAGTTGCCGACCTTGACGAAGCAATCGCAACAGCGAACGACACACGATTTGGATTAACGGGTGGCATCATCACACAAAGCCTGCGAAACAGTGCCATCTTCAAACAACAGATCCAAACCGGTTGTGCCATGGTGAACTTGCCAACAGCAGGCACAGATTACCACGTACCGTTTGGTGGTCGTAAAGAGTCTAGCTTTGGTCCTCGTGAGCAAGGTCAATATGCAAAAGAGTTCTATACCGTAGTAAAAACAGCGTACCAACGCCCTTACTAATTATTACACGACGCCGAGAGAGTGACGTTGTGACGTCACTCATTTTGAACACCAATTCAATGAGTACAGCAAGAGGTGGGGTATGTACCAGCAAGGGATTGTCATAGACGGATTGCAATACTGCAATTGGGACAGAGAGTATTTTCAAACGCTCAAAGCCAGCGGCATTACCGCTGTTCACGTTACTATCGCTTATCACGAGAATGCACGTGAGACACTGACTCGATTTGCCGAATGGAACCTTCGTTTCGAGCAAAACGACGACCTCATTATGCCGGTTTATTCCATGGCAGATGTCGAGCTTGCAAAGGCATCGGGCAAGGTTGGCATTTTTATGGGGGCGCAGAACTGTTCTCCGATTGATGACGAAATTGGCTTAATTGAAGTCATGCGCCGTCAAGGGCTGCTCATCATGCAACTGACCTACAACAACCAAAGCCTATTAGCGACAGGGTGTTACGAAAAGCACGACACAGGCATCACCCGTTTTGGTAAGCAAGTCATCGAAGAGATGAACCGTGTCGGCATGATCATCGATATGTCACACAGCGCCGAACGTTCAACGCTGGAGGCGATAGACCTTTCTGCTCGTCCAATTTGTATCAGTCATGCCAATCCAACGTTCGCTCATGATGCACTGCGAAACAAGTCGAACACGGTGATCAAATCCCTTACCGAGCGTGGCGGCCTGATTGGATTTAGCCTTTATCCATTTCATCTTCCCAATGGCAGTGAGTGTTCATTAGAGGATTTCTGCCAAATGGTGGAGAAAACTGCGGATATTGCAGGTATCGACCACATTGGTATCGGTAGCGACCTTTGCCTGAATCAACCTCAACAAGTTTTGGAGTGGATGCGCAACGGACGCTGGTCAAAAACCATGGATTATGGCGAAGGCTCGGCTGCTAACTCAGGTTGGCCTGATGCTCTTCCTTGGTTCAGCGGCAGCAAAGGAATGGAAAACATCTACAACGGATTAGTCCGTCATGGCTTTAGTGAAGTCGAGGCGGGGAAAATTATGGGTGTTAATTGGTTTGACTTCTTACAACAAGGATTGGAGCCAAATCTATAGCGTACACCCGAACATGGAAGAGCTCGCCAATACAAAAACAATAGGTGAGCGTTAAACACAACATAGGTTGCTTTCCCCAAGGCGAGCAACACAAACTTCTGGAGTCAGAGTATGTCTGATCTAACCAATAGCATGAACACAGCACCACCGTCTTCTGCAAGCGCGGAGATAGAACATCAAAGTAAACTCTCTTCATCGGATAAGTTGGGGTTGAGTAACCCTGCATTTTGGTACAGTGGCGGCTTTATCGCTCTGTTTGTTGCACTTGCGCTTTATGATGGCGAGCTGCTTTCTTCTCTAGTCAATGCTGGTTTTAGCTGGTCAGTAAAAGTTTTTGGTCCTTACTGGCAAATATTACTACTACTCACTTTTCTTATTGGTCTTGGTCTCGCAGCAGGGCGAACAGGCAAAGTGATTTTGGGCGGTAACGTGAAACCAGAGCTAGACTCATTTCGCTGGATGGCTATTCTATTCTGTACCTTACTGGCAGGGGGCGGTGTATTTTGGGCAGCAGCTGAGCCTATTGCGCACTATGTGAGTCCTCCTCCTCTGTACGGTCCCCAAGACAGCGTTATGCAAACAGCGATTAATGCTTTATCGCAGTCATTTATGCACTGGAGCTTCTTGTCATGGGCAATTGTAGGTAGCTTAACCTCTATTGTTATGATGCATTTGCACTATGACAAAGGCTTACCTTTAAAACCTCGAACCTTACTGTATCCAGTGTTGGGAGAGCGTGCGTTGAAAGGTCATACCGGTGCTCTGATTGACGCATGTTGTATTGTAGCAGTCGCTGCAGGAACCATCGGACCTATTGGTTTTCTGGGGCTGCAAGTGAGCTATGCATTGAACGCACTGTTTGATATTCCAGATGGCTTTACCACTCAGCTGATCATTATTCTGTTCGCGATAGTGCTATACACGCTATCAGCACTCAGCGGCCTTAATCGCGGAATGCAGATGTTGAGCCGTTATAACGTCATCTTAGCTATTGCGCTGATGGTTTATATCCTACTGTTTGGTCCAACTAACTTTATCTTCAATGGCTATATCCAGGGTATGGGTACCATGTTGGATAACTTTATTCCAATGGCGACATATCGAGGCGATGAAGGGTGGCTGAGCTGGTGGACGGTATTCTTCTGGGGCTGGTTCTTAGGTTATGGACCACTAATGGCGATTTTTATTGCTCGTATCTCACGTGGTCGAAGCATTCGCCAAATCATTTCTATTATTAGTATTGCGGCGCCATTCGCGACTTGTTTCTGGTTCACCATCGTTGGTGGGACTGGACTTGCGTTCGAGATTGCCGACCCTGGTAGTGTTAGTAAAGCATTCGAAGGGTTTAACCTTCCGGGAGCGTTACTCGCAGTAACACAGCAGCTACCTATGCCAATGCTAGTTTCCATTTTGTTCTTAGTGCTTACCACCATATTCATCGTCACCACGGGAGATTCGATGACTTACACCATCAGTGTTGTCATCAGTGGTGAAACGGAGCCAAATGCCATCGTCCGTACCTTTTGGGGAGTAATGATGGGGGTGACGGCAATCATCTTAATATCACTGGGATCGGGCGGTATTTCGGCACTGCAGTCCTTTATCGTGATAACCGCGGTACCAGTATCCTTAGTACTGTTGCCCTCACTATGGAATGCTCCGCAAATCGCGATGAAACTGGCAAAAGAACAAGGCTTATAAACACAACAATAGTTCTTCAATAACGTGAATGCTGTGTGGGCTTAGGTTCACACCCCACGCAGCTCCAATCATTCTTATAATTAAAACAGGTGAGCAAAATGGATGTACATCGTTCAACTTACACTGAGACTCCGCTTCGTAGCGTTGATGTGGTAATGAATCCACAACGACTTGGCGCTATGCATCAAAATCGAATCAGTTTTGTGCGCAGCTTAATCCGCAAAATGGCACAGCAAAATTGGCAGGTGAGTAAGCATGAATGGCAGCTGTCGCCGCAAGGGTATGGACACGTCATTTACCGTCTCGCAACACCTAAGCACGTTTATCATCTAGTGGTATTTTGTGACCAGATTGCTGATGAAGAGCGCAATGATCGCGTGATTGCAGAGAAATGGGATGTGACATTCGCCCTAGTGTATGGAGATGTTGATGTGTCTCTGTTGGAAAAGCTGCGTGCCAATGTGCCGCTTCAAGAAGCAGGGCGCAATACCAACGATGTTCTTGTATTGGCTCGCGCCAATAAGAGTGTTCGAGTCTTCGAACATATTGTTTCTCACCTTGCCAAGGGCACTCAACCAGACGCGAAAGAGCTTGCTGAGGTTGGTTATATTCTGCGTACAACGGCAGTTTACGGTAATGGTAAGTTCGGCATTGCTGACTTTAAGTTACTGGAAGATAACGATGACTTTAGTCAGTCATTCAGCGCCCAAATGTGCGCGGTGTATCTGCTACGCGAATTCAGTTTGGATTGGGTGCATTACTTGGCGACGCAACAAGGCGGTGATAAAGCGATATCATTAGATCGCGGTTTGCAGCGATACTTGGGCGTTGGAAATGCGACTGGGCTTGGTATGGCGCCATATTTGATTAATCACCCATGCATCGTTGACCAGTGGATGACGTCACGAGAAAAAGCACTCGCGATGGTGTTGGCGCAGCAAACTAATAAAGATAAGTTGCCGCAACTTAAAGTTCTGCTTAGCAAAGCGACTATGCACTTGGCGCAAGTAATAACGATTAATGAGGTGCAAAACAGCTTGAATCAGCAGGCGCTTGATGAATTGTCTTTACTAGTAGACGACCTAGCTACACATCTTGAAAATGCCTCAACTTGGGGTGATTTGCTCGAACAAAATCAGTCAATGAATATGGAAGCCCAAGAAATCCTCATTGCGTGTCTGATGGAGCTCTACCCAGAACAAGTTGATGTATTTGCAGATCAGATGAATACGGATGAAACGCTGTACCTGCCAACGGGTAAAAAAGTCAGTGATTTGATTTCGTTATTGGAAACTCGTTATCAGTGGGCAGTTAGTACTGACTTTTCGATGCCAGAAAACAACTATTGGTTCTGGTATCGGTCACAGGACAAGGAAGAGCCACGCTTAGGTGTTCGTGAGGAAGAACAAGGTGCAGATAAAGAACTAACGCTTGATATTGGTAGACAAGCGTATTACCTGTACAGAGCGTTAGAGCAACAATCTCAAGAGATGTCGATTGCGCAATTTCTGCTGCATTCTCCTCAATATCGAGCTATTGCAAGAAGGGTATGGACGCTAGGTAATCGCGTGATGGGAGACATTCAAATGAATGTTCTCCATAAACAGTCACTACCTATGCATTTATTGCGTTGCAAACTCGCCATCTTTGGGGCGACGAAGTTTGATCCTCGATCTGACCGCTGGGTCCGAGTCACCTTTTTCCAAGGTGCCCCATTGCTAGACGAAATCGGCGATGAGAATTACCAAGATAATTGGATCTTTCCATTGTTGCCTAGTGAGCAATCTATGACTTCCATTAACTCTATTACGCCATAAGGACGTTGGTATGATCGTATCTCACAATGAATTAGTCGCTGCAGTAAACAAAGCTTTTTTGGGAATGAAACGCTCCTGTGGCGAAGCGGACGTGATTGCTAATATGGTTGCGGACCTGCAAATGGTTGGGCTTAATGGGATTCGCCATTTTAACAATGCATGTAACTACCTAGGTCTCGAACAAGACTGCGCAGTTCAAATCAATAAGGTTGAACCAGGTTTACTGGAGGTGGACCTCCACCAAAATAGCGTAGCGTGCCATCTGCCTGTGATCTTAGATTTCGCACTTGAGTCGATGGTTGGGCAGAAGCAGCTCAAAATGACATTATTGAACTGTCACAATCGCTGGTTGGCGTATAGTGAATTGGTAAAACTGGCAGCGAAGGGTATTGCTTGTAGAGCATATTGGAGCAATGGTAGTCAGCCCAAACGCACTCTTTATGTACTCAACCGAGGATGTGTTGCACCTGAGCTCTATTTTTCTGACACCGACCTTGTTGAAGACGACCTTCACTCGATGACGATTGAACTGTCGATTGAGGACTTTAACCAGACAGAATTAGCGGGTCAATACAACACCCATATCGATAGCACTGAGCTTTCTAGCTCGCAGCAAGCCGCTTGGGTAGAAGGCATTTTTGTTGATGATGCCGAGTGGGCAATGTTAAAGCAGACGGCAACGATATTCTTAGTAGAAAACAGTCAGCGCTCACTGCAAGGAGCGGGTGAATTGGTGGAGTGATAATCAAGCCCACACTGATCTTATAAGGTTAGCAATAGATGAAAGTGCCGAGTAATCCGGCACTTTTTTCATGTTTGGTGACTGGCAATCCAGTTTTAATGCTTTTTGTCAGTAGTTAATAAGAGTGTGACGCGCTTTGCTTTTCTTATTGTTCTGGTATGGTTAAATTAAATCCTCAAAAAAATGAAGAATAAAAATGAGTAGTCAAAACTATATCAAGAAAAACGGAGCGGCCATTATTCATATCGCCCGTTATTTATTAACGACTGAGGCTGGAGATAGACTCAAGACGATTGATGAGCTGTCGATCGACATCGGTTGTTCCGTTGGATATGTAGCAAACGCGATTAAATTTATCGAAAAGGAAGAAGCGGTCTACCTAAGCCGACAAGGGCGTAATGGTACCATTATCTCTTCACTAAATTTCAATAAGCTGGTGGGTATTTCCGAGATTGGTAATATCGTTTGTGCGATGCCGCTGCCGTATACAAAGCATTACGAGGGATTGGCCTCTGGTCTTAAGCAACAGATAGACAACGTGCCCCTGTATTTTGCTCATATGAGAGGCGCAGGGGTTAGGGCGGAATGTCTTAGTGACGGTATCTACGATATCGCTATCATGTCCAAACTGGCGTCAGAAAAGTATGTTGCAGAAGGCGACTTGGAGATTGCAGTAGAGTTGGATGCGCACAGTTATGTACCAGAACATCGATTGATTTACAGGCAGTCAGAGCGTAATAACATTAAACGAATCGGTGTTGATGCTGAATCGCCAGACCAAAAACTGCTTACTGAAATCTACTTTAAAGATCAAGAAATTGAGGTGGTTCCAGTACCTTATAACGAATGTCTCAAACAGATTGTCAAAGGGGAGATCGATGCTGCAATCTGGTATGCCTCACGAGAAGATTCTATTGAGGCGATGGGCCTTAGCGAAGAGCCGCTCACGTCTATTCCGGATTTTGAAAAGGCGTCGATTGCAGTGTTGATGGTTAGAAAAGGTTCGGACTATCTAAAGGCTATGCTAAAGAAATTCGTCAATAACGAGAAGTTACTAGCGCATCAAACGGACGTGATATCCGGTAAAGTGATTCCAACTTATTAGGTTCTAGCTAACAAGGAGAAAATGAGATGTCATTCGACACAACCGGTTTTACCTATTGCCATGAGCATCTGCATATCGATTTATCTCCTCAGAAGGGAGATATTGATTGCAAACTTGATCAATTTGAATTGATTAAACAGGAGCTTATCTCGCTTAGGAAACTTGGAGTACGGAATATCGTTGAGGTGACTAATCGTTTTATGGGTAGAAATCCTCAATTTATTGAGGATTTAATTAAGGCGTCAGAGATGAATGTTGTTTTGTCGACTGGCTATTACATCGAGGGTTTCTTTCCGGATTTCTTAGCGAATCTGTCGATTCGAGATATTGCCCAAACCATGATTGACGAAATTGAACAGCCTCTGGATGGCACCTCTCTAAAGGCGTCTGTGATTGGTGAGATTGGGAGCAGCGAAAACCAATTCTCCCCACTAGAAAAGAACGTCTTCTTAGCTGCGGCCATTGCTCACAAAGAAACAGGCGCGCCTATTTCAACGCACACCTCATTTAGCACGATGGCGAAGCAACAGATCCAGTTACTTGGTGGTGAAGGTATCGACCTTAGGAAGGTGACGATAGGACACTGCGACCTTCGAGATAACCTTGATGACTTGCTCTACTTGTTGGATCACGGGTGTTACGTGCAGCTCGATACAATTGGTAAGAACAGTTACTACCCAGATGAAAAGAGAATTGAAGTGATTAATACCCTAATCGCTAGGGGATACGTCGAGCAACTTATGTTGTCGATGGATATAACTCGACGTTCGCATTTAAAAGCGAATGGCGGGTTAGGTTTTAGCTACTTGATGGAGGAGTTTGTTCCTCGACTGTTCGCTTCTGGTGTAAGCGAAAGTGATGTCGAAATTATGCTCAAACACAATCCAAACCGATTTTTCAATAACGGATAAACATAAAAGGAAAGCAGAATGAAAACGATCGCAATCGCGGGTTTACAACGCGAACAAATTAAAGCGCAGATAGAAGAGGCGGCACCAGGAAAGTTTGAGTGCCACATTCTCAACGACATGGATGCCGCGATGAAAGTAAAAGCAGGAGAACTTGATTACTACGTCGGGGCTTGTAATACAGGTGCGGGCGCTGCACTTAGCATGGCTATTGCTATTATTGGCTTCAATGAGTCGTGCACGATTGCGAAGCCTGCTATTCAAGCTAAGGAAGAGCAAATTGCTCAATTTATTACCGAAGGCAAAAAGGCATTTGGATTATCAATTGAGCACGTAGACCACGCCGTTCCTATGTTAGCGACATTGCTAGCGAGAGAGGTGTAGTTATGGATATCACCAACATTGCTCTAATTGCGACCTTGTGTGCAATGACTGCTTTAGTCGCACATATGTCGGCCGCCGTATTTCACGACGGGATACGACCCATATTGCCGCAGTTGATTGAAGGCAACATGACACGCCGAGATGCTGGTTCCGTTGCTTTTGGCTTGTCTATCGGTTTTGTCGCGTCTGTGGGTATTTCTTTTACCTTATCGACAGGCCTTCTTAACCCGTGGCTGCTTTTCTTACCGACGGACATCATAGGTGTTATGGCAACGAGCCGCATTATGGCGATGCTTGGGGGCGGCATTTGGGGCGTATTAGTGGTTACCAGTCTGGCTGGTGTTAATGCGGTTCTGACAGGTCTTCCAATTGATGCGCTGGGTGCTTTGGGTGAGTTGGGTACACCTGTCATGTCGGCGTTTGCGTTATTCCCATTGTTAGCTATTTTCTACCAGTTTGGATGGAAAGCAGGGGCTGTTGCAGGTGTTGTGATACTTCTATCACGACTGTTTGTTATGAAGTTTACGGGTATCTATCCTGAGTCGATTCAGATCTTTGTTGGTATGGTGATGCTTGTGGCTATAGCGATTCGTAAAGATGTTCAAGATAAAGCGAACGGTATTACCCCTCCAGATATGAGTGGTATGCGAAGCTTGTTTGAAGAGCGAACTAAGCGAATTTTCAAGAACATGCCTTACTTAGCTGTTGTCGGTGCACTGATAGCCGCCGCCGCTGCGTCGGGGATCTTTGCGGGTTCAGAAGTCTCTATTTACTCGTTAGCAGATGCCTACAAAATAGAAGACCCTGTTGCTCAAAAAGAAGCATTAAACCAAGTCGCTTTGTCTGAAATGATGCGTGGTTTAGGCTTTATTCCACTGATTGCCACTACGGCACTTGCTACTGGGGTTTATGGCGTTGTTGGCTTTACGTTTGTGTTTGTAGTGGGTTATCTCTCACCAAATGTACCTGTGGCAGCAGTACTTGGCGCGATTACAATTTGCATCGAGATTTTCTTGCTTCGTGGTATTGGTCGCTTCTTAGAGCAGTTCCCTTCAATTCGAAATGCTTCGGACAATATTCGTAATAGCATGAACACGCTAATGGAATTTGCTTTGCTTATTGGGGGTGTGCTTGCAGTGATGAAAATGGGTAGCACGACAGGGTTTACGATCTTTGCAATGTTGTATTACTTGAACGAAGTAATGGGTCGTCCAATTTTGAAAATTGCAGCGCCTGCAGTAGCGGCAATACTTACCGGTGTGGTGTTAAACCTACTTTACGTCTTTGGGCTTTTTGTTCCTGCATAAATACGCGTACAGCTTTTTTCATACCTATCTGTACAGAGATTTGGAGAAATTATGAAACAACGAATGTCTCTTCTTTTGGAGCATAACGTAATCAGTCAAATCGCGTTTGATGCGACCATGAGGGCTGTCGGAATCTTGATGATTGAATGGAATGTGAAAGAGGATTCAGAACAATTTCAGATGGCGATGACTCATTTTGCACGTGCTATTGATCGAGTACTACAAAGCAATCCTATTGTAGAAGGCTTGGACTCTGAGATTCTAAAAGAAATGCAAGATGACGACGTATTTTCAGACATTGTCAGTATGAACAATCAGTTATGTTCGGCGTCTGGCGTACCAGAGATGCCTGAGACGGAAATCAGTTTTCTTTTGAGCAATCTGTACGCAATCAAACTGAGTGTGTCGTAACTGGATTTTTTTGGAAATTAATCTTCAAAAAAATGAAAATAAATTGAGTGGATTGAAAAGTATATGTATTTAAATGCTTTGCAACATCAAAACGACGCACTGATTCAGGCTACCCTTGCTCTTTATGAGCAGGGGAACCTGTTACCGGATTCGTACGTCATTGATGTCGAACAATTTACAGCAAACGCCAAAGTTATAAGGCAGCGTGCTAGCGACCTTGGGTTAAAGCTGTATGGCATGACCAAACAATTTGGGCGTAACCCATATTTAGCACAGCTTCTTCTCGAATTAGGCTATGACGGTATTGTTGCTGTGGATTTCAAAGAAGCGCGAGCTCTGCATTTAGCGGGAGTCAAGGTTCAACACGTGGGTCATTTAGTCCAGCCTCCGACGGCTATGGTGGAACAAATCGTGGCAGAGATGAAGCCAGAAGTTATGACCGTCTATTCGCTAGATAAAGCACGTCAAATCTCAGATGCAGCCTGCAAGTGCGGCAGAGTGCAACCTGTGCTAGTGAAGTTTTATGGCGACGAAGACAGGCTTTATGTCAACCAAGAGGCAGGATTTCCGATTGCTGAACTCGACTCTGTGTTAGAGGCACTTGGTCAAATGAAGGGGATTCGCCTAGAAGGAGTGACTCATTTCCCTTGCTTTTTGTTTGATGGTGAGCAGCTTGCAGCAACAGAGAATGTCGACACGCTGCATCAAGTCATCGAACATTGGCCAGAGGAGGGGGGGCCTCACCAAGTCAATATGCCTTCAGCGACATGTTTTAACACTTTAACCATGATTAAACGGCTAGGGGGAACTCATGGTGAACCGGGTCATGCTTTGACTGGTACATTTCCAGCTAACATTGATGGCAGTCAGCCTGAAAAAGTTGCGATGCTGTATTTATCAGAGATTTCTCATCAGTTTCAAGGTGCATCGTATTGTTATGGCGGTGGTTACTACCGTCGTGGTCAACTTGAACATGCATTGATTGATGGTTCGGTGTTCCCTGTTAGCAATGAGGATGTGAACGCTATCGATTATCACCTAAAAGTATCTGGGATCCATAAAATAGGTACACCGATAATCATGGCATTTCGAACTCAGGTCTTTGTCACTCGTTCCGATGTGGTTTTAGTTGATGGTATTCAATCTGGGAACCCAAGGGTTATCGGGCGCTATGATTCATTGGGAGGGGCGATAGATGGGTAGATTTATCGTTATTGTCTTGGACGGATTCGGTGTTGGTGCCATGGATGATGTCTATGAAAGCCGAACCAAAGATATTGGAGCGAATACCGCATACAAACTACTGGCCTCTTATCCCAATAGAGATTTACCAACTCTCGCGTTATTGGGACTTAATAATGTTGTTGATTGCAACGTATCGCGCCTTAAACAAAACCCTAACGCCAACACCGGTACCATCAACCTAAAACACCAAGGATGCGACACATTTGCTGGACATCAAGAGCTTATGGGAACGCTACCTAAATTACCAAGGGTCAATCCATTTCATAACTCCATTGATACGATTCAAGAGTCCCTTGAAGAGGCGGGGTATTTCGTTGAGCGGGTAAAGAGAGGAGAGCTTGCTGTACTGTTGGTCGAGCAATCTGTAGTGATTGGCGACAATCTGGAAGCTGAATTAGGTGAGGTGTATAACGTTGCTGCAGATTTAAATCGTATTGAATTTGATAGTTTATTGAATATCGGTCGAATTGTTCGTGCAAATAATCATGTAGCAAGAAACATTGTATTTGGAGGGCGACTTGATGCGACCGAACAGCTTATTAATTCGATAGAAGTCCGTGGAGAGTGCGTTGGAGTTAATGCGCCTAAATCTAAAGTGTATGAAAGAGGGTTTCAGGTCGCTCACTTAGGGTACGGGGTTAACCATTTAGTGCAAGTTCCCCATTTACTCGCCAATGTTGATTGTGAAACTGTTTTGGTTGGTAAGGTGGCCGATATTGTAGAAAACAACCATGGTGTGAGTTTCAAAGGATTAGTGGATACGGAGCAGATCTTATCTATTGCTTATCAGGAAGTTGATAAGCGAAAACATGGGTTTATTTGTATCAATGTACAGGAAACCGATTTGTCAGGGCATCGACAAGATCCAGATTTATATTGGAAAGTGTTGGAAAAAAGCGACGTTGGAATCGCTAAAATTATGCAATTGATGAACGATGAGGATGTTTTGGTGGTCACGGCCGACCACGGGAATGACCCTTATATTGGTCATGGGCAACACACTAGGGAAAAAGTGCCGTTATTGCTTCATAAAAACGGCATCAATGGCGCGTGTTTGAGTGAGCGTGCGACGCTCGCCGACATAGGGGCGAGCGTCGCGGAGTATTTCGGGGCAGATTTACCCGAGAGCGGAGAATCGTTTATTGAATTGCTTAAGCCGTTTGATTGAAGTGGTATAGATGAAGTGTGCTAGAGAGCTGAAACTGGTTGGCGCTCTAGTAATCTTTCCATTCAAAAAAACTGAATCGTCAGTAGTTATTTCACTACTACATCAGTAATTATAATTGACTTACAAGGTACGTCATCATGCCCTTTGTAGGAATGCGTTGCTACTTTTCCAATGGCGTTGACCACATCCATGCCAGCGGTCACTTTGCCGAAAACCGAATAGCCCCAGCCACGGTTTGTGGTGGCAGTGTGATTAAGGAAGTCGTTGTTGGCTAAATTAATGAAAAATTCCGATGTTGCAGAATGAGGAGCTTCAGTACGAGCCATCGCTATAGATCCTGTAACATTTTTAAGTCCTCGATTGGCCTCGTTGACGATAGGTGCGCGCCCCGGCTTTTCTTCAAGGTTTTGGTTGTAACCGCCAGCTTGTATCATGAACCCGTCAATGACACGATGAAATACTGTTCCTTGGTAAAAACCTTCTTGGCAATATTTAAGAAAATTTTTGGCACTAACAGGGGCTTTTTCGATATTGAGCTCAATGTCGATATTGCCGACGTTCGTTTCCAAAGTGATAGTAGTCATGGTTAAGTCCTGAGTTTTCATTCTAAAAAGTAAGAAGTTTGCTATTGATAATGTAACTGTAATACTGAGTGTAGTAGTGACATAAGACGATGTATTGAAAGACAACAGCAAATGCGATTGCTTTCTGGCTAGAGCCTATGATGAAATAGCGCCGCATTCCACCCACACACTATTTTGGAACTTTTAATGAGCACTGAACAACCAAACAACCCGCTACATGGTCTAAAGCTGGAGAAAATTCTTACTCAATTGGTGGAACATTATGGGTGGTCTGGACTACACGATATCATTCGAGTGAACTGTTTTTCGAATGATCCTTCTATTAAATCATCGCTCAAGTTTCTACGTAGAACGCAATGGGCGAGGGATAAAGTAGAGCGTCTGTATATTGAAACGTTTTGCTAGAAAATGTTAAGGCCAGTCTTAGACTGGCCTTATTGGTCTTGGTGACCTGCAAATTAGTGACCTGCAAATTTCACGCGAATCTTGCTGCCATTGAACATGGTAAGGTTCAGTTCTTTGATCGCCACTTTCGCTTCATCTTCGTTTGGCATATCTACGAACGCAAAGCCTTTGGACTTACCCGTTTCCTTATCCAACACCAGTGTACACTCAACAACGCGGCCGTAGCCTAGAAACAGTTTTCGTACGTCGTGTTCTATTGTGTCACGGTCAAGGTTTCGAACTAAGATTTTCATAATGAGCCATTTGATATAAGAATTACCGGCGGATTGTCTCAGGTTATGCGGCGTAAACCAAGTGATTCTGTGGAAATATCAGTCCCGCAAAAATCTGATAATTGTGAAATCTCATTAATCAGGTATAACTAGACCACTATTAAAGGAAAAGATTCTGATTAATCTGTTAGTTAGATGTTGAAGGGAGACTTGTGGTGTTCACTCTAAAAGTTGATAACGAAATTGAGCTTGCGTTGGTACAACCTTCTTTTGCAGAACAGTATCTGGAGATTGTTAACGATCAACGTGACTACTTAGCGCAATGGTTAGCGTGGCCACCTCATGCCGACTCAGAAGCTTTTTTCCAGCGATTTATTACCCAGTCACTGCACGATTACGCGGATGGTAAATCTTTGGTGTGTGCCATGATCTATCGTGGCGAGTTGGTAGGAAACATTAGTTTTAACGCTATCAACCTGTCGCTGAAGAAGGTGGAGTTAGGTTACTGGCTGTCATCAAAGGCACAAGGTAACGGGATTGTAACGCGCAGCGTCGGTAGGCTTATCGATTATGCATTTAATGAGCTTGGTATGGAGAAGGTTCAGCTGTGTGCTGCTACGGAAAATACGGCTAGTAGAAATGTGGCGGAGCGTTTGGGCTTCTCGCTGGAAGGGATAATTACGCGCAACGAGAATTTAAATGGCAGGGTTGTTGACCACGCTGTCTACGGATTGCTGCGCTCTTGAGTAGCGCAGCACCGATCTAACTCCAGTTATCTTCTGCTTACCGAAGAGCGTTTTACTAATATTGGCGCAAAGAGGTTTTGTGCTCTTTCAACGTCTTTCCCGCTGGCTCTTTGCAATGCTTCTAATACAGCTTGTTTAGCCATCACCTGAATTGGGTAACGAATAGTTGTCAGTCGAGGGTAGATAAAACGAGCGATCAATCCATCATCGAATCCAATAACCGACATATCTTCCGGAATTCGAATACCATTTTCTTGGATTAATGCTAAGCAGCCTGCCGCCATATCGTCGTTATAAGTAGCAACGGCTGTAATCGATAGATTCTTGGCGAGTAGATTCACCATGGCCTGTTCACCGCCAATCTCATCCGGTTCACCATACTCAATAAATTCTTCATTGGGCTCGATGTTGTGATCTTTGAGTGCTGCTAGGTAACCATCTCTACGATCATGAGCATCATCGATGTCGTGGCTGGAGGCGATATAACCTATTTTCTCGTGGCCGTTTTTAATCAAAAACTCAGTGGCCAAATACGAACCTTTGAAATTATCGAGTGCAATGCAGCGATCTGCGATTGCCGGAACAGAGCGATTAATGAGCATCATTCCAGGTATTTCGTCGGCCAGTTCTGTGAGCTCTTCATCTGACAGTCCTTTACTGTGGATGACAAGTGACTCACAGCGACTGCTAATGAGCAGGTTGATGGCATTTCGCTCTTTGACTGGGTCGTGGTATCCGCTACCAATGAGAATTTGTTTGCCTTGTTCTGCAGCAATGGTATCTATGGCTTTAACCATAGCCCCAAAGAACGGAGCAGATACGTCGTGTACCAAAATCCCTACAGTATTGGACGATTTGCTAACCAGCGCACGCGCGTTTGCATTTGGCCGATAGCCAAGCTTTTTCATGGCAGCTTGAACTGCAACGATAGCGGCCTCACTGGTGTGGGGCGCATTGTTTATAACTCGGGATGTGGTCGCGATTGAAACGCCAGCTTCTTTTGCGACTTCTTTGATTGTGGCCATGACGCTCTCTACATCTTATTAATCATTTTATTAAACAATGCTTAAGCAAATATGACAAACGCTATTAGTGTGCGTGAACCCCCATTTTTAACGATTAGAGTAATCGTTTCCAAAAATGTCACTGTGAATAAAGTTTAACTCTATTTGACCGTCTTGTTTGAACACAACTTTACGTTCCGTCGCTTTATATTCCTATGTTCAGAAAACACGCTTTGAATATATCATAATTGTAAACGTTTCCATGATTATGCAGTGCCTCACAGAATTTCTATGATTTGAAGCTATTATGTAGAGCAAATCGTTTCTGAGGTTAGAGTGAATGACAAATAAAACGCTGATTGAACTTAAGGGCACCAACACACAGATGCTTCTTGAAGTCGGGGAGTTAGCCGAGATTTTACACTGGGGTAAGAACATCGATGTGTCTGACCCTCAATCACGGTTGGCGTTGCATCGCCCAGTTCCTTATGGGCGCTTGGATGATGATATCGCTATGTCTTTAACTCCGGAGTTAGCTCGCGGGTTATTTAGCAGTCCGGCCATAGAGGGACACCGCAACGGCCTAGATTGGGCGCCGGCTTTTACCATTTCAGAGACTCTCCACAAGGATGGTCAGCTTACCTTAATCAGTGAAGATGCTACTGCGGGGCTAACGTTAACCACTGAACTGCATCTGGATCAGTACGATGTGGTTAAGGTTCGCCATTCACTCACGAATACCAAGTCGGGTGCGTATCAAGTAAACCGATTAGCCAATACTCTGATGTTGCCAGAACGAGCCAAAGAGTTGATGAGCTTCTTCGGGCGCTGGGTCCATGAATTCCAAATGGTACGCCAGCCATTATTGCAAGGAGGCTTCCAGCAAGAGAACCGCCGTGGGCGGACCTCTCATGAGCATTATCCAGCAATTATTGCGGGTACCAGCCATTTTGATGAAATGTCTGGTGATGTGTGGGGTTTCCATTTTGCATGGAGTGGGAACCACAGGTTAAGAGTTGATGTGAAAGCTGATGGCCGCCGTTATGCTCAGGCTGAAGTTATCTACCTGCCTGGGGAAGTGACTCTTGAACAAGGTGAAAGTCTAACTACTCCTTGGCTGTATGCCAGTTACAGCGATAAAGGGTTGAATGGCATGAGCCAGCAATTCCATGAACACGTCCGTCACTCAATTTTACCTTCTGAGTTTGTGAATAAACCTCGTCCAATTCACTTGAATACATGGGAAGGCATCTATTTCGACCACGATCCTGACTACATTATGTCTATGGCGACACAGGCAGCCCAGATGGGTGTTGAGCGCTTCATTATTGACGACGGGTGGTTTAAGGGTCGCGACGGTGACAAGGCTGCGTTAGGGGATTGGTTTTTAGATGAATCGAAATATCCTAAAGGTTTGCAGCCTGTTGTTGAGCATGTAAACAGTCTCGGAATGGAGTTTGGCCTATGGTTTGAGCCGGAAATGATCAACAAGAATTCTGATCTTTATCGTAGTCACCCTGACTGGCTGCTGGCAGTTGATGGCTATCAACAGCCTACTGGGCGCAACCAATATGTCATCGATCTTCAAAATGATGCAGCGTTTGAATTCTTGTTTGAGCGCTTGGATTATTTCCTATCCACATACAATATCGGCTATATCAAGTGGGATATGAATCGTGAAGTGGTGCAACCCGGACACAGAGGTAAAGCGGCCGGTCATCAACAAGTGGTTCGCTATTATCAGCTGGTTGATAAAGTGCGAGAAAAACATCCTAACGTAGAAATTGAATCGTGTGCAGCAGGTGGTGGGAGAATCGATTTTGAAGTGTTGAAGCGTACCCATCGCTTCTGGGCATCAGATAATAATGATGCGCTGGAGCGACAGTCTATACAACGAGGTATGAGCTATTTCTTCCCACCGGAAGTCATGGGGAGCCATATCGGCGCGAGCCATTGCCATAGTACCAGACGCCGTCACTCTATTGAATTTAGGGGCCTCACCGCCTTGTTCGGTCATATGGGAATCGAACTTGATCCAGTCAAAGAAAGTGACATTGAAAAGCAAGGATTTGAGCGCTACATCAAGTTGCATAAATCATTGCGATCGTTGCTACACAGCGGGGATTCATGGCGTCTTGAAACCGATGATAACGCTCATCAGATCTCAGCTGTTATTGCCAAGGACCAGTCTCAAGCGGTTATCCAGATCGCTCAGTTGGCCATGCCAACGAATTCGTTAAGTGGGCATCTACGGATACCAGGATTGGATCCTAAAGCAAGGTACAAAGTTTCCGTGATTGATAAACCTGCTTTGTTTGATGACATCGTTAACTACCAACCACCTTGGATGGAAGAAGGATGTGAGTTAACCGGAGAATGGTGCGAAGAGATTGGGCTGACGATGCCGATACTAGACTCAGAATCTGCGGTTCTAGTGGTGTTACAGCGACTCTAAACTGTACTGATTGCAATAAGGCTGCATGACTTTATCTTGCAGCCTTTTTTATTGGTTTATTTGTAATCGTTTCCGGATTATTTTTACTCCTTAAAGCTAGTAATAGATGTATTTGATCACATTTAATTTACATATCGTTATGTTTTACTGTTTTAGATCTCATTTTTAAATATGTTAGTGTAAACGTTTCCAGTTATGGTTATGGATCACAGAAAGGCGACGCTTCTGTCAGTAGGATTGCGCTCAGACCAATAAATTAAAGAAACTAAGTGTAACCTATGTCTGAACAACTGACTCTTAAAACTAAACTCTCATATGGCCTAGGTGCTTTAGGTAAAGACTTTGCCTGTGCGCCTATCTACATCTTCCTTATGTTCTACTTTACAGACGTCGCAGGATTGTCCGCTGCGTTTGTCGGTTCAATCTTCCTTGTGGCCCGAATTTTCGATGCTGTGACTGACCCTCTTATGGGCGTGATCGTTGACAACACTCGTTCAAAAATGGGTAAGTTTCGTCCGTGGATTGTTGTTGGGACGATTCTAAATGCGGTTGTGCTGATTGCGTTGTTTAGTACTCATATGTTTGAGGGTACAACCTTATATGTATATGCTGCGGCAGCGTACATCTTATGGGGACTGACCTATACCATTATGGATATTCCTTATTGGTCAATGATTCCAGCGCTGTCTAGCTCTAGACAAGAACGCGAGAAGTTGGTCGTATGGCCTCGTCTATTCGCTAGCTTGGCATGGTTTATCATCGGTACTTACGGCTTGCATATTGTTGGTACGTTAGGAGACGGCAATCAAGGAGACGGTTTCTTCAATCTATCAATCCTAATCGCGATTCTATTTGTGTTAAGTGCTTTCTTGGTAGCTCGCAACGTAAAAGAAGATACCAACATCAAAGCAAATGCAGCGGAGAAGTTTAATTTCAAAGATGTCATGGTAATTATTGGTCAAAATGACCAACTAAAAGCACTGATTGGCACGGTATTATCTTTCCAAATCGCTAACTTGTTAGTGGGCGGATTTGCTATCTACTACTTTTCTTATGCACTAGGAAATCCTGAACTTTTCCCAATCTATATGATGGTTGCTGGTGCTGCGGAAGTCGCGGGTGTTTTCTTGTTCCCACGCATTGCTGCTAAGTTGCCTAGAAAGAACTTGTGGTTTATCGCCTGTGGTTTCCCGATACTATCATGTGGCCTGTTACTTGCGATGAGTGGCTTGGCTCCGGGTAACGTGGTGCTTATCGGTCTATCAGGTGCAGCTATCAAATTTGGTATCGGTATTGCGAATGCACTACAAACAGTAATGCTTGCTGATGTTGTGGACTATGGTGAATATAAAACTGGTCGTCGCAGCGAGAGCGTTATTTTCTCAGTTCAAACCATGTTGGTAAAATTCGCGGGTGCAGCTGGTGGCTTCATCGTTGGTGTGGGGCTGTCATTAGTCGGCTATGTACCGAACGTAGAACAAACTGCGGATACAATTTTTGGCATTGAGTTCATGATGGTGGGCTTACCTGCAATCTTAATGGCGATTAGTGGCATTGTTTACAAACGCTATTATCATCTGCACGACGGGTTTTCTGAGAGTGCGGTTAAGCACATCGAACAGGTGGAACCTCAAACGGTTAACGCGCAATAATTCAACATCTCTCTAATTATTATGAATCACACGGTTTAATGCAGTTTGTACAGAATGTATTGAATGGTGTGATTCATAAATAGAATCAGTCACTTCTCGTTTTACTCTTCCGATCTGAAGGTACTCTTCTGTCCCTTCGATGCTGACATTTCATTACAGCTCTTGACTATCTATCCATATAGACTATTCATATTATAAGTATCATTAATTTATATAACTTATTAATAACTAAGATATTTACAGAAAAATGACTTGAAGCCATTTTGTGATGCACTTCAAGTTAGTAAAGTCTATCGCCAAAACCTTCTATTTTGACTTTTTAGGGGAGCCCTTTTTAGCCAATGTTTTCAACTATTCTCAGTTTTGACCGAGCATCCACGAGTTCAACAGATGTGCAGCGTTCGCATCGCTTTGCATTTATGTGGTGTTTTTTCTATGCCGTCGCTTGGTCTTTGGTGTCTTATCACCTAGATCCAACCGTACCTTATGACGCAGTGGAAGCGTTGAACTGGGCCAGTAATGGTGAATGGGGAAGTCCGAACAATCCGTGGTTTGTAGGCTTTTTTGCTCGTATTTTACTGGTCTCAGATACCACAGAGTTTGCGTCAGCATTTTGGTACGTAGGACACTTCTCTGTTATCGCATTGGGTATGCTGGGTTGCTACAGACTCGCTTACAAACTCACAGACTCAATAGCCTTAGCTTGGTTGGGGCTGCTAACTCTGAACTTATCAGGCGTTATCAACTTTGAAGCCATTCCATATAACGACAACTATTTGTTGTTCGGTTCTTGGTCATGGATTTTATTGTTTTTTGTCAAAGCTGTTTATGAAAACGCGAAGTGGTGGTTGCCGTTTGGTGTGTTAGCTGGTTGCTCTGCAATGGCTAAATACACGACCTTCGCACCAGTTGCGATGGTATTTATACTTAGCCTTACGGTGCCAAGCGTGCGTCGCTTTTGGAAAGAACCGTATTTCTATGCCGGTATTGTTGCATTTTTAGCTTTAGTAACGCCAAATTTCTTTTGGATGTTCGCCAACAACTTCTCGTCAGTGAAGTGGGTGAGTGGTCAAGTATCGGCGCAGTTGAGTCCTGGTAGTTGGTTAGCGCTGTTGTCGGTATTCTATCCGTTTGTTTTGTTAGCGGCGCTGCTGGGAAAACGAGCGCTGAAACTGACTAAAGATGTGCCTGAAAAAGTATGGCTAACAACGTTTGTTTTATTGGCTCCTCTGGTACTTATCATGGCTTGGTTTACCTTCCATAAAGGTAATCGCCTTGTAGAATGGTTGCACCCGTTCTTCATGCCTGCGCCAGCTGTGTTGGTCGCTTATCTAGCAAAAGATGTGGTAGGTAAACTATCGAGACCATTTAAAGTGTTGTCAGTCATGGCATTGGTTATGATTGCTGGCTATGCCTCGGTTATGCTCTTTAACGTTCGTAATGCGGGACAGAACTTTAGCGGGATTAAGACGTTAAGCAGCGAAGCAGAGCAGTTTTGGTATCAACATAATGACAAGCCGTTGACATTAGTTGGTGGAACACCGCTTTCTCAATGGTTTACCTTCTATATTGCACCTCATCCAAAAATGACGAATCAGTGGAGCAATGAGACGCTACCCAATGTTTACAACCGCCATATCACAGCCGAGGCGATTGAGCAGCAAGGTGTGTTGTTGATGGGTAATGTGGGGGCAGGATGTAAAGAAGGGGTATTTGCTCGCTTTACTAATGAATGGCCGCAGTTTGTACCAGATATCCAGCAAGAAGTGATTTATCAAGAGTCTCCTCAGGACAAACAGCAAGCAGTATGTTTGGGAATCGTGAGTCCACGTTCTTAAGCAGTACTGCGTTATAACGAAGTAAGCCCTCCACTACGGAGGGCTTACTTTTTGAATGGACTATTACAATAGAACTTAAGCTATCTTGATACCTTCCAGATGTTGCTGACATTGCGTTCTTGCTGTGCCGAAAAATGCCTGCAGATAGTGTTTATCCTTTTCTCCATTTCTCACCGCAGCAAAGAGTCTTCGCCAAAGCCCTTGTCCCAGTGGCTTGCTGGTAATTAATCCTTGACGAGAAAACTCACTCACTGCCCAGTTAGGTAAAGCAGCGACCCCTAAACCCGCCGAAACCATTTGTACCAACATTAAGGTGTTGTCAGCTTGCTTCCATTTCTTTGGTTCTATCCCTGCTGGGGTTAAGAAATGTTTGACTATATCAAGACGTTGCTTTTGAACCGGATACGTCAATAAGGTCTGCTCTGATAGATCTTCGGGTTCAATTACAGATTTTTCTGCTAATGGGTGAGAGATGGACGTGACTAAACGCATCTCGAAATCGAACAGGGGTTCATAATGAATTTCAGATCGCGGCTGAATATCAGAGGTAATCACCAGATCTAGCTCTCCAGCAACCAAAGCAGGAATAGGCTCAAAGCCAAAGCCAGAGGAAAAATCAAGCTCTACATGTGGCCAAGCGAGTTGGTACTCTTTCAAAGCGGGCATCAGCCACTGAAAGCAAGAATGACAGTCTATGGCCATGTGTAAACGACCGTTGATGTCTTCCTTGAGACCCGCTAAATCACCTTCTGCTTGCGCGATGCGTGGAAGAATTTCGTTCGCGAGGTTGAGTAGTATCTCACCTTCTGAGGTAAATCGAACTGGACGTGTCTTGCGAATAAACAACGGTGAACCGATACGCGCTTCTAAGTCCTTTAGTTGATGAGAGAGGGCGGACTGAGTTAGGTGTAGCGATGTGGCGGTCGCAGTTAGTGATCCTGTATCTCGTAGCGATGCCAATGTTTTTAAGTGCTTTAGCTCTATCATGAATATCCCTCATCCTGTTCCCTTAACTATTAACTTAACGTGATTTATAAGATGTGTAAACATCTAGACGTCCAAAAGTGTTTTCTATCTGTTGTTGAATTAATTTCATATTCAATGTGAATAATTTGAGATTGTTCATATTTATTGGCTGGGGGATAGTTTAGCCATCCAGACTGCTTCAGATAAAGGACATCAACATGACAGTAACGCACATTCTTGGCTATCCACGCATCGGTGAAAAACGCGAACTCAAATTTGCTCTAGAAAAATACTGGAAAGGGGAGAGCGACCAAGCTGCTCTCAAGCAAACTGCAAGTAACATCAAACAGAATAACTGGGCGCTGCAACGCGACAATGAACTATCTTTCGTGACAGCGGGTGATTTTGCTTGGTATGACCATGTACTTAGTACCAGCCTACTACTAGGCCATGTACCAAAGCGACATGCTAAAGGCTTTCCTGACCTTGATACGCTTTTTCGTGTAGGGCGAGGTCAGTCACAGGCTCAGTGCGGTTGCAGTGGCGAAGCAGCGTCAGACATGACGAAGTGGTTTAACACAAACTATCACTACATTGTTCCTGAGTTTTCCTCTCAAGATAGTTTTCAAGTAAGTTGGACCCAGTTATTTGATGAAATAAATGAAGCTCAGCAAAACAGCAGTAATGTGAAACCTGTGCTTCTAGGCCCTTTGAGTTACCTTTACCTTGGTAAAGAAGTCGAAGACGGTTTTGATAGACTCACGCTGTTGCCACGTCTTTTGACAGCCTACCAAGCTATCTTAGCGAAGCTAGAAAAACTGGGTGTAGAGTGGGTACAAATTGATGAGCCAATACTATCTCTTGAGCTTCCAAAGCCATGGCTAAGTAGTTTTAAGCTGGCTTATCAGGTAATTAGAAGTGATGTGAAGGTGCTACTGACAACCTATTTTGACTCGGTTGTTGAATCGTTAGATGTGATTAAGCAACTAAGTGTTGATGGCCTGCACATTGATGTGGCTGCGGCTCCTGAACAGCTAGATATCGTGGTTGATCAATTACCAGAAGATTGGGTGTTATCGGTCGGTACTATCAATGGTCGAAATGTATGGCGCGCAAATTTACACAGTAAGCTCCAACAATTGCAGCCAGTAAAAGAAAAGCTTGGTGAACGCTTGTGGGTGGCCACCTCATGCTCTTTGCTACACAGCCCGGTTGATTTAGAACTGGAAACCAAACTTCCAGAAGGGACAAAAAACTGGTTCTCTTTTGCCAAACAGAAGGTTAGTGAAGTGCAATGGTTGGCTAAGGCATTAGATGGCGATGAAGATGCAAAACAGTATTGTGCTCAATACAGTCAACCCATTATAGAGCGTGAGCTATCGACTTGGGTAAATAAGCCTGAGGTTCAAAAGCGTGTTGCCGCTTTGGGCCAAACCAACGGTGATCGCTGCGCACCTTATGATGAGCGAGCCCATCATCAGAAAGAAGTATTGAAGCTTCCTTTATTGCCAACTACGACGATAGGTTCGTTCCCGCAAACCTCTGAAGTTCGACAAACACGTGCGGCGTACAAACGTAATGACATTGATTTCCCAAGTTATCAAACTGCTATGCATGCGTTTATCAAAGATACGGTAGAGCGACAGGAAGCCACCGGATTAGATGTTTTGGTGCACGGTGAAGCTGAACGTAATGATATGGTGGAGTATTTTGCAGAGAATCTTTCAGGCTTTCAAACTACTCAATTTGGTTGGGTACAGAGTTATGGATCGCGCTGTGTTAAACCTGCCATCGTGGTTGCTGATATCGAACGTGACAAGCCAATGACAGTCGAGTGGTCAACCTATGCTCAGTCGTTAACCTCAAAACCAATGAAAGGTATGTTAACGGGGCCTGTGACCATCTTATGCTGGACGTTCCCTCGTGAGGATGTGACGCGAGAAACGATAGCCAATCAGCTTGCATTAGCACTTCAAGATGAAGTTAATGATTTGCAGAACGCTGGAATTAATATCATTCAGATTGACGAACCTGCAATTCGCGAGGGTTTACCGTTAAAACAGCGTGACCATAAAGCATATTTAGAGTGGGCGGTGAAAGCGTTCAAAGTGTCCGCGGCAAGTGCTAAACCAGAAACTCAAATACACACTCATATGTGTTACAGCGAGTTCAATGAAATCATTGAATCTGTGGCTGCGTTAGATGCAGACGTGATTACCATTGAAACTTCTCGTTCAAATATGGAACTGCTAAATGCGTTTGAAGAGTTTAACTATCCAAATGAGATTGGACCGGGGGTTTACGATATCCACTCTCCAAACATTCCGACCGTTGAATGGATTGAGCAGTTGATTGAGAAAGCAGCTGAGCGCATTCCTGCAGAGAGACTCTGGGTGAACCCGGACTGCGGCTTAAAAACACGTAACTGGGAAGAAACGGAAGTATCATTAAACAACTTGGTGAAAGCAGCGAGTAACTTACGTAGAAAGCTAAGTTAATCGGTGGAAAAATAAAAAAGGCTTGCAGATGCAAGCCTTTTTTGATGATTCGAATTAGTTCGCAGGCGGCTTGTCGCAATAGTCTTTTGTGACAAGCTGGTCTACCATAAGTTGACCGCGCGAGTTGCGAATTTTGATCCGGTAGGCCAAGCCCATATCCAGATTTGCCTTCACTTCACGGTCGGTACAGTAATAGTTCATGCTATTACGCAATACCGTATCAAGCGGTTTAGCGCCTTTAGCATCGGTATTGTAGATCATCATAATCTCAACCGTACCTTTGTTGGCAGAGGCCTTCATGATGGACAACGGGCCCTGTTCGATCGGCAAACCAGAAGACAACACGCTAGCGCGGCTTTGAGCTAGCATTTCTATCTGACGCTGTTGGTCATCGTTGGTGCTAGAACAGCCCGCTAACACGGTCACTGCCGTGATAGCCATCCAAAGAGATTTTTTCATCGTTCGCCTTTAGAATACTTTCTTAAATGGTTTAACGATAACGTTCGCATAAACACCAGCTTCAATGTACGGGTCGGCATCTGCCCATTGTTGCGCTGCCGCTAACGACTCGAACTCAGCAATAACGGTTGAGCCTGTAAACCCAGCATCTCCCGGATTATCACTGTCAATGGCTGGCATTGGGCCTGCGGTGAGCAATCGACCTTCATCTTGGAGTGTTTGAAGTCTTTCCAGATGTTGTGGGCGAACGCTGAGACGTTTTTCTAGCGAGTTCTCAACGTCTTGTGAAAAAATAACGTACCACATATTTGTTTCCTTCAAATAGTCATGTCCTCTTAAGATGTCATTTTTTCACGGAAAAGTCATCGCTAGAACCGCTTTAATTTGGATTAATTGGACGAGGGCGTCCATTTGCATCAATGGCAACGTAATGGAAGGTAGCTTCACATACTTGGTAACGGTCACCGACACCCTCTAGACTTACTGGTTTAACCCATACTTCTAGATTGATAGTCATTGAGGTGTTACCAATTTTGGTGCATTCACCGTAGCAGCAAACCACATCGCCAACTTTTACGGGGTGCTTGAACGTGATTCCTGAAACTGAAACCGTTACGATACGGCCATGAGAGATCTCTTTCGCCAGGATACCGCCGGCTAAGTCCAATTGAGACATAATCCAACCACCAAATATATCGCCATTCGCGTTGGTATTCTCAGGCATAGCCAGAGTGCGAATTATAGGTTGGCCTTTAGGTGTGTTTGATGTTGTATTGGTCATGGTTATAGTCTTCCTGAAACAAGACAGCGACCCGTAGGTCGCTGTTTTCAATTATCTGCGGAGTATACAAAACTTCCGCCTTGAATCAAGATGTATGATCGTGGTTCTCATTTTTGGCAGGTTTGCCTTCTTCATCTTTCGGAATATGTTTGTAGATATACACGCCAGTAAGAATGGTGAAGAGCAGGGTAGCTGCTAATAGGCCGAAGACTTTAAAATTGACCCAAACGTCGAGTGGAAGGGAGTAAGCGACGTAAATGTTCAAACCCGCGCAGAAAGAAAAGAAGCCGACCCACGCATAGTTTACTTTGGCCCAAACCGCGTCAGGTAAGGTGATTTCTTTACCCAGCATACCTTTAATAGCGCTTCGCCCCATCGCATGACTAACCGCTAGACCTATCGCAAATATCACGTAAACAATAGTTACTTTCCATTTTATGAAGTTGTCATCGTGCAAGAATATCGTCATGCCACCAAACACAGCGACCATTAAGAATGTAATGACCTGCATTTTTTCGACTTTCTTATATAGGAAATAGGTGACGACGATTTGAACTGCGGTTGCGACGATTAATGCGCCCGTTGCCACGTAGATATCTTGCATCTTATATAGAACGAAAAAGATAATCAGTGGAATAAAATCAAGTAGTTGCTTCATGTTTATCGCAAACCTTTCAGTGATGATTCACGACAGTGTAACCAAAACTTTGCCAATACAAAACAATTTGAACAAATTGGTGATGAAGATGCTCGGGACCAAGGGAGGTGTGCCAGTGACGAGACGAGTTAGAAAGACCCGAAAAGTCGGGCCTTTGTTAATCTTCTATTCCTAATACACTATTCGGTGATAGGTTTTTTTAAACCAGAGATCGATGCGCACTGAGGGGGATTAAGATCCTGCGGTTTTATTTGCACTCTGGCATCACTGGCTCGGCAGACACCATCGGTGAAATTGCCGCCACGGATGTACTTGTGTATGCCATCAAATCCGTTTTTATAGTAGGAGTCGAGCTTTCCTCTGTAACCGTAGTAAGTACATTTATCGTAGCCCCAGCCATACATATAATCAGCAAGAGCTTGAGCGAAGCTTCGCTGAACATTTACCCAGGAGGCACTGTTACAGTTATAGCATTTGATTTTGCCTGTAAAAGTCTTTGGAAGGCCATTTTCTTTTAGTCGGTCGACGACAAACCTGTGACCTACGACAGTACCCCAGCATTTAGCCATGGTGATATGTTCTTTCCCCGGGAATCCATGTCCACGGATATATATTTGATCATCATTAGAAATATTGACTAGCTCGTTAATGGTAACGCCTTTTTGATACCAGATCTGAATGGCTTCTTTATCTTTGGTCGTAGCAAGATGTTGTATCCAGCGATGGTTTTTGCGATGCATTATGTTGTCAGAGAAATTGCCATCCTCGTCGGTCATTTCACCATACTCCATCCAAGCTCGAGCGTCAGAGGTTGGTGTCGGCATATAAAAGATTATCTTTCCCATGGGTACGTCAAACTCCTTTTGTTTGTAACCATAGATAACCTAGTAGAAAAATCATATTAAAACAGTTTTATATAAAAAAGGGCTATCACTATAAAGTGACAGCCCGTGAAACCGGTTTTTTGGCCTAAGTTACGCTTGCTGTTTTTGTAACTCAGCCTCTTGTGCTTCTTCTTCAACCAGAGCATCAACGATGACCGCACAAGCTGCATCACCAGTGATGTTTAGAGCAGTACGAATCATGTCGAAGATACGGTCTAGAGCGAATAGCAGAGGTAGGCCTTCAATAGGAATGCCTGCCGCCAGTAGTACCGCTACGACAAGGAATGACGGACCAGGAACACCGGCTTGACCAACCGCACCTAATGTCGATGTCACGATGATAGCAATGTATGCACCCATTGAAAGATCGATATTGAATAACTGTGCAAAGAAGATAGCTACCAAACCATAGTAAATTGCGTTACCAGACATATTGATGGTCGCACCAAGTGGCAGTACGAACGACGCTGTCGAGTTCTTAACACCTAACTCTTTTTCTACTGTGTCCATAGTCACAGGCAGTGTTGCCATTGAAGAAGCCGTCGAAAGCGCAACTGCTTGAGGCTTTTTCATTGCACTAATGAACTTCTTCGCTGAGGTCTTTGTAAACACTTGAATCATTAGAGGGTATACAACAAAGCCGAAGATAAGAATGGCTGCGATGTAGACGACGAACAGCTTGAATACCACCATTAGCGCACCAAAACCGAAGGTGCCAACGGCTTCTGCCATTAGGCCGAATACGCCGATAGGAGCGATGATCATCACTTTGTTGATCATCCACACCATAACATCAACAATTGCGTTCACGCCATTAAGAAGAGGGTTGCGACGGGTTTCTTCTAGTTTAGAAAGGCCGATACCAAAGAATAGGCAGAACACCAAGATCTGTAGGATGTTTGCTTCATTTAAGGACTGAAAAACGTTGGTCGGGATCATACCTGTAATGGTTGCCCAGAAAGAAGGTAGGTCGCCCTTAGAAGCGTATTCAGCAGAGAACATGCCCTCGATGCCTACTGTATCGATATTAATACCTGGTTGGAACACTTCACCCATAACAAGCGCTAACGCCACTGCTAGAGCTGAAGTTAAACCAAAATAAGCTAGTGTGGTGACACCAACTTTACCTGCGTTACTACTGTTGCCAAGACCTGCAGCACCTGAAATCAGAGCTACAGCAACCAAAGGAATGACTAACATCTTAATTAAATTAATAAAGATAGTACCCAATGGGGCAAACATAGACGCAGATTCACCCATTACGGCCCCGATTAGGGTACCTAGGATCATTGCAATCACGACTTGGACGCCAATATTGTTTAGCATCAACTTTTCTTTTAACACTTCCTTAACTCCTGTGCTAATAAATTATAAAATCCTAGCATAGTCTTCCAGATGAACGGCAAATGTTAGACTAATGTTCGTTGGAGTTTTTACACTTTATTAGCACTGTTAGCAATAGATAGAAATCAATTAGAGGTGATTTAGATAAGAATATTAGAAGGAATGCTGTTCTATTGACCGATAGCAAACGTTTGCTTTGAATTTGGTTAATAATTACTTACGGATTGAAAGATATTGATAATAGTTGTGAAGGTTGAGATGTAAAAAAAAAGTTGCGCAATTGGCGCAACTTTTTTGTTATGAAAGGGCAAAATAAACTGTCTAAAAAAACGCCTATTTTTGTGTCGCTGCTTTCATCGCTTTAACAAATTCAGCAAGTTTGTTTAGCATTTTTTCTGGCTCTGCCAAGTTGTTTTCGATGATTTTAACGACCGCAGAGCCAGAAATAGCTCCTGCAGCACCAGCAGCCAATGCTTCAGAGACTTGCTTCGGCTCAGAAATACCAAAACCAAGTAATGATGGCGGAGCATCATGTTTAGTGAGTTTATCTAGCTGTGTATTCATAGGCATATTAGCTTTAGTTTCAGTACCAGTTACCCCAGCTCTCGAAAGCAGGTAGGTATAGCCGCCGCCTAGTTTTGCCACTTGCTGAATGGTTTCTTCACTCGCTGTTGGTGGCGCAATAAAGATAGGGTGAATACCGTGCTTATGAGCCGCTTCAACAAACTCTTTGCTTTCGTTAGTTGGAACGTCAGCGATTAGTACTGAGTCGACGCCCACTTCCGCGCATTTCTTATAGAAAGTGTCAACGCCACCTGAATAGACGAGGTTTGCGTACATGAGCAATCCAATTGGAAGCTCAGGGTATTTTGAACGTATTTTTGCCAGCAGCTCAAAACATATAGTGGGTGTGGTTTTTGAGTCCAAAGCACGAATGTTTGCGCCTTGAATAGTAGGACCATCAGCTTGAGGGTCTGAAAACGGCATGCCAAGCTCTAGCGCATCAGCGCCAGACTCAACTAAGGTTTCGATGATTTTTAGAGACAGCTCTGGATTCGGATCTCCCATTGTCACGAAAGGAACGAAAGCGCCTTGATTCTTCTCGCCTAGGCGTTGAAACATTTCTTTGTAGCGATCTTGATTCAGGCTCATTACATAACTCCTTTTTCTTTTAAGATATCGTGAACGGTGAATATATCTTTGTCTCCGCGCCCTGATAGGTTAACAACGAGAAGTTGTTCCTTCTCTGGGTTTTCGCGTGCCATCTTTAACGCGTAAGCCAGTGCGTGTGAAGACTCAAGAGCTGGGATAATACCTTCTCCGCGCGCTAGCTCTTGGAATGATTCGAGCGCTTCGTCGTCAGAAATAGACTCGTATTCTGCTCGACCAATACTATTTAGATAAGCGTGCTGTGGTCCAACGGATGGGAAGTCGAGACCTGCAGATACGGAATAAGACTCTTCTATTTGGCCATGTGGATCTTGCATAAGTGGTGCTTTCATGCCGAAGAAGATACCAGTAGTACCATGCTTTAATGGCGCGCCGTGTTGGTCTGTATCAATCCCTAGTCCAGCAGGCTCTACACCGATTAGGCGAACGCTCTCTTCTTCAATAAAGTCTGCAAACATGCCAATGGCATTTGAGCCTCCGCCGACACAGGCAATAACAGCGTCAGGAAGAACCCCTTCACGTGCTAGGATTTGATTTTTGGTCTCTTCACCAATCATACGTTGGAATTCACGTACAATAGTTGGGAACGGGTGAGGGCCTGCCGCTGTACCTAGTAAGTAGTGCGCATCTTCGTAGCTGGCTGACCAGTCACGTAGAGCTTCATTACAGGCATCTTTTAGTGTTGCTGAACCAGAATGAACAGGAATTACCTCAGCACCCATCAGACGCATGCGGAAAACGTTAGGGCTTTGACGTTCTACGTCTTTTGCTCCCATATATACTCGGCATTTTAGTCCAAGCAACGCACAAGCAAGTGCTGTTGCAACCCCATGCTGACCAGCGCCTGTTTCGGCAATAATTTCGTTTTTACCCATACGTTTGGCAAGCAAAGCTTGGCCAAGTACTTGGTTGGTTTTGTGAGCTCCACCGTGAAGTAAATCTTCACGTTTAAGGTAAAGCTTCGTCTTAGTGCCTTTGGTGAGGTTGCGAGTTAGTGTTAGCGCCGTTGGACGCCCTGCGTATTCTTGCAGTAGGGACATAAACTCTGAACGAAATTCAGGGTCATCCTGAGCGTCGATAAAGGCTTGCTCTAGTTGATCCAGTGCTGGGACAAGGATCTGTGGAACAAATTGTCCACCGTATTCGCCAAAATAGGCATCTAATTTAGACATGGTAAATTCCTTAAGTTGAAACTTGTTACTCGTACTAGAGCAAGTTTTAGTAATCTCGAATTAATGCGAAGGCTTGGTTGAGTTTTTCGGCATCTTTCTTACCCGGTGCGGACTCAACGCCCGAATTGAGATCTAAGCCGATACATCCAAGCTCACTAGCTTGCTTAACATTCTCAGGAGACAGTCCTCCAGCTAGCATAATGTCAGTGGTGTTATTTAATAATTGCCAATCAAAGCTCTTTCCGGTACCGCCTGATTGTTCACCCACCTTGGCATCTAATAAGTGGCGGTCAACATTGATGCTGTTTAGGTCTGGCAGCTCATCGGTGACACCGTGTGCTTTCCACACTTTTATATCTTCATTAAGAAGAGGTTTGAGTGTATCTACGTAGGCTTGGTCTTCGTTACCGTGCAGCTGTACCGCAGACAGTTTCAGTTGATTTGCTGTATCTGCGACAAACTCCGGGTTATGGTTTTGAAATACGCCAACAAACTCAAGTGGAGCGCCACTCATGACCATGCGAGCTGATTCTAAATCGATGTAGCGCGGAGACTTTTCTACGAAAATCAAACCACCTTTTACTGCGCCAGCCTGGTAAGCTTTTGCCGCATCGTCTGCTTGGGTCAGGCCACACACTTTGTTTTCTCCGAACAGCACTTTACGAACGGCAAGTTCTAAGTTGTCTTCTGCCATGAGCGAACTACCGATTAGAAAGCCATTAGCAAACGGACAAAGATCTCGAACTTGCTGGTGGTTATAAATACCAGATTCAGAGATGATGATGGTTCCTTCAGGAAGTTTTGGAGCAAGCTCCTTAGTGCGTTCAAGATTCACCGACAGGTCACGAAGGTTGCGGTTGTTGATACCGACAACTTTCGCCTTAAGCGCAATAGCTCGCTCTAGTTCTTCTTCGTTACTTACTTCGGTGAGAATACCAAGGTCGAGAGACTCTGCAACGGCTGCAAGCTCACGATATTCGTCATCATTGAGTACTGAAAGCATCAAAAGAATAGCGTCAGCATTGTAGTGGCGAGCAAGATAGACCTGATAAGTGTCAATCATAAAGTCTTTACACAGCACTGGCTGTTTAACCTGACGACGAACTTGGGGTAGGAAGTCAAAGTTACCTTGGAAATACTTCTCATCGGTCAAAACAGAGATCGCGCTTGCGTGGTTGTTGTATACCGAGGCTATGTAGTCCAAGTCGAAATTGTCGCGGATTAACCCTTTAGATGGGGACGCTTTTTTGCACTCAAGAATGAAGGCAGCTTTTCCTGTAGACAGCGCTCCATAAAAGCTGCGATCTGATGGCACTAGATCGGCCTTAAAGCTTTCTAGCGGTTGAGACTCTTTACGAGCCGCAACCCAGATTTTTTTGTCTTCGACGATTTTTGCTAATACCGTTTCCATTTTCTTTTCCTATGTTGTCGTCGATGGTTTATCCGCGCTCAGCGAGTTGCTGGACGAGTTGATACGCTTTACCTGAATTCATTGCGTCTATCGCTTGTTGAGCATTGGACTTAAGGTCGTCATGCCCAAATAGTTTCATCAATAATGCAACGTTGACAGCAACAGCGCCAAGTTGAGCGTCAGTCCCTTTTCCGGTCAGCATATTGGTGATGATTGCGCGGTTTTCTTCTGGCTCACCACCTTTGATAGCCTCAAGTGGATGAGCATCTAAGCCGAAATCTTCTGGTGTTAACGTGTACTCGGTAATTTTCCCGTCTTTGATTTCTGCTACTAGCGTTTCGCCATGAATTGCTACTTCGTCTAGACCGCTACCGTGTACTACAGCTGCACGTTTCATCCCCATTTGTAGCATGGTTTCTGCGATAGGACGAACCAGTTTCGCGTCATAAACGCCCATCAATTCGATGTTTGGTCTTGCTGGGTTAATCAGTGGACCCAAAATATTGAAGATAGTACGAGTTTTCATGGTTTGGCGAACCGGCATTGCATGACGAACACCACCGTGATATTGCGGTGCAAATAGGAACGCAACACCAATATCATCAACGGCTTTGCGTGTGTCCTCGGCAGACATCGCTAGGTTGATACCAAAAGAGTCGAGCAGGTCAGAAGAACCAGATTTGCTCGACACACCGCGGTTACCATGCTTCGCTACTTTTAGACCACAAGCTGCGGCAACAAATGCCGCGGTTGTGGAAATGTTGATAGTGTTGGCTCCATCGCCGCCAGTACCCACGATATCTGCGAAGTCATAGTCAGGACGGGGGAAGGGATTAGCATTGGCTAATAGCGCTTTGGCTGCACCTGCGATCTCCTCTGGGGTTTCCCCTTTGATTTTCAGAGCGGTTAACGCGGCAGACATCAAAATAGGGTCAAGTTCCCCTTTAATGATAGTGTCAAACAACTGCTGGCTCTCTTGTTGAGACAGGTCTTGTTGGTCGTAAAGTTTATTAATAATAGTTTCCATGATTACGATTCCTTGAATTTGTTTCAGTTGTTTGAATGATTAAAGCTGTTTCGTTGCCCACGCAATAGCGTTACTTAACAGCGTTGCACCATACGTCGTCATGATCGACTCTGGGTGATACTGAAAACCGCAGACGCGGTCTTGTTCATGCGCTACAGACATAACCAAACCATCGACCTCTGCAGTGATATTTAAGCTGTCAGGCACTGTTGTTGCGACCAAGGAGTGATAACGTGCGATGGCCATTGGTGACGGCAGTCCTTGATAAATGCTGTGGTTATCGTGAGCCATCATCGAGACTTTGCCGTGAATGATTTCTCCAGCACCAGCTACCACACCACCGTAAGCTTCTACGATCGCTTGGTGACCTAGACAAATACCGATCATGGGGACTTTGCCACGCAGTGTTTTGATGAGTTCTGGCATGCACCCGGCATCTGCTGGCGCGCCTGGGCCAGGAGAAAGTACAACCACCGGATTGTCCAATTCAAGCACCGCGTTAGCTATGACGTCTGCGGTAATATGATTACGATAGATTTTTACGTTGTGGCCTAAACTACGGAATTGGTCGACAAGGTTGTAGGTAAATGAATCGAAGTTGTCGACAAACACAATGTTGGCTTTGCTGGAAATAGTAGTAGACATCGTGATTACCCCTTGTGCGCCGTTTTGATTGCAGAAATAACAGCTTGTGCTTTGCCTCGTGTTTCGTCTGCCTCAGACTGCGGGTCGGAATCAAATACAACACCTGCGCCGGCTTGAACCTGAGCAATACCATCCTCCACATAGGCGGAGCGGATTACGATACACGTATCAAGATCACCAGCACCATTCATGTAACCAACTGCTCCACCATAGCTACCACGTGTTTGTCCTTCAAATTGACGAATGAGCTGCATCGCACGAATCTTTGGTGCGCCTGTAAGTGTTCCCATGTTCATACATGCTTGGTAGCCATGAAGGGCATCGAGATCACCACGGAGCTGACCAACAACACGGGACACCAAATGCATGACGTGGCTATAACGGTCGGTTTGAAGCAGATCGGCGACATGCCTAGTACCGGGTTCTGCGATACGCGCAACATCGTTACGAGCTAAGTCGACCAGCATCATGTGCTCAGCGTTCTCTTTCATGTCGCTACGCAGTTCCAGTTCAATGCGGCTGTCGAGATCTTTGTTGATGGAGCCATCGGCGTTTTTACCGCGACGTCGTGTGCCGGCAATAGGGTAGATTTCAATTTGATTGGAGTCAGAACCGTATTTGAGTGCACTTTCTGGTGATGCACCAAAGAGGGTGAATAACTCGTCCTGCATATAGAACATGTATGGACTTGGGTTGCTTTGCTTCAGCTCTTTGTATGCTGCAAGCGGAGAAGGGCATGGCAGAGTGAAACGGCGTGATGGAACGACTTGGAAAATGTCGCCACGAACGACGTACTCTTTTAAATCTCTTACTATCTGGCAGAAATCTTCATCAGAGATACTAACGCTCTCTTCGATACCTTCAACTTTCTTCGCCTCTGGAACAAGTTTTAGGTCATCGCATTGCTGACTGATTTGTAGAATCCTTCCTCGGATACGAGCTAATTCATCTTCATCATGATTGAACAACGTTGTATGCAAGTCGCAGGATTCTTTTTGGTGGTCAACAACAAGTAGGCTCTCTGCAACGTAAAATACGAAGTCTGGACATTGGTTTGATTGTTTAGCATCACCTAGTGGTTCGAAGTTGGCAACGATGTCATAAGCGAAAAGCCCACCCATAAATAATGCATTTTTATCTTGGCCTGTCAGGTCGAAACTGTGTTGTACAAGACGAAGTGCATCAAAAGAAGAGGCTTCACGAAGTCTAGAATCTTCGTCAAGCGTATCATCAGGCATCTCAAACTGAACGACCAACTCACGTTCTTGTAGGGTAAATTCAATGCCTTCAGCAAGATTCTGAGCAATGATATTGAGCAAGTTAACGCCGTTTGTGGTTAGGGCTTCGTAGCGAACTTTGTGACCCTCACAAACAATTCTTACCGCTGAATCAACGATAAGCAGACTTTGGAGATCTTGTTTAGAGTCAATCTCAGCAGACTCAAGCAACAGACTGTCTGTTTTGTTTTCACATAGCGTATGAAACAGTCGAGTCGGATCTTGGGTATAAGGTACTTGCAATGACAGTACTTCCAAACGACCTTGCTTTTTGATGGTAATGGCTTTGTTCACAAAACCTCCTCTAAATTCTTTGAATCTGCTTTTGCAACAATCTTGATACATACTCGCATAATTAAAACGTTTGCCCAACGTTGAATAGGTTCAATTTGTTGCTTAATTAATCAGTTAAATCGAAAAACAAAAAAGCCCACTCGTTTGAGTGGGCTTTAATCAAATTAGGTTTTGATTATGCACGCAAAAAAGCCCACTCGGATTGTGTCCAAGTGCGCCACCAACCTTGTAGAGAATTAACCATACGGTTTAAAGGTTTTTTGATTGTATGAATATCTAGTAACATACGTGCTTAACTCAAATAATGTATCTGCGTACTAGTTAACTAGTTCGCCGTGCGAAAGTCAACCGAAATTGTGAAAAAATGAAGATAGATTTACATAGCCATACCACAGCCTCAGATGGCCGACTATCGGTTGCCGAACTTTTAGACAGAGCAATTGGCTTTGATGTCAAGGTTCTTGCCATTACTGATCATGATACTTTGGATGCGATTCCCGAAGCGCTTGAACTTATTGAGCAAAAATCACTGCCGATTGAGTTGGTTAATGGCATCGAAATCTCGACCGTCTGGCAGAACAAAGACATTCATATTGTGGGGCTGGGTGTGTCACTTGATTCTCCTGAACTGTTAGCGCTTATTGAAGCTCAGCAAGCAAGACGTGTTGAGCGCTCCGAACTCATTGCACATAGGTTAGAAAAGGCTACTCGTGAAGGTGTTCTCGAAGAAGTAAAGCTTATCGCGGGAGATGCTCCAATCACTCGAGCACACTTTGCAAAGTGGTTGGTGGATAATGGCTATGCTAAAACCATGCAACAAGTGTTTAAGAAATATATGACGCGCAATAATACCGGTTATGTGCCGCCCAACTGGTGTTCAATGCAAGAAGCTGTTGCGGCGATTCATAGTGCGGGAGGAGTGGCAGTTCTCGCTCATCCAGGGCGCTACCAATTAACCGCAAAGTGGCTCAAGCGACTGCTCGCTGCATTTTGTGAGGCCAACGGTGATGCAATGGAAGTAGCACAGCCACAACAAAGTCTTCAAGAAAGACGCAACCTTGCCGATTATGCGATACAATACAATCTATTAGCTTCACAAGGGTCGGATTTCCATTACCCGTCACCCTGGATGGAGTTAGGCAGGAATTTATGGCTTCCATCTGGAGTAGAACCAGTATGGGACCAATTATCATTAAAGACAGCAACCTCTCTGGACAACGCTACACTAGATAGTGGGGATGCTGCACGCAGTAGTTAAGAGATCGCTCTTGAAGTCGAACAACATGGAAGGTTGTACCGAGAGCACCCTAAAAGCTTGAAGGAATAACAATGAGTCAATTTTTTTACGTACACCCAGAAAACCCACAAGCACGCTTGATCAATCAGGCTGTTGCCATTGTTCGAAATGGTGGTGTGATTATTTATCCAACCGATTCTGGTTATGCATTGGGGTGTCAGCTTGAGAACAAACAGGCGCTAGAGCGTATCTGTCAAATTCGTCGTCTAGATGACAAACACAACTTCACGTTACTATGTCGAGATTTGTCCGAGCTATCTCTCTATGCTCGAGTAGACAACACAGCTTTCCGTTTGTTGAAGAACAATACTCCTGGCCCTTATACTTTTATTTTTAAAGGGACTAAAGAAGTTCCACGTCGTTTGATGAATCCTAAACGTAAGACAATAGGTATTCGTGTTCCTGACAACCAAATCGCTTTGGATCTGTTAGAAGCTTTAGGCGAGCCTTTAATGTCAACGTCATTGATTTTACCGGGCAACGAAGTAACAGAATCGGATCCAGAAGAGATTCGCGACCAACTGGAACATGCGGTTGACTGTATATTGAATGGTGGTTATTTGGGTGAACAACCAACCACAGTAATCGACTTCAGTGATGATGACGCGAAGGTCCTAAGAACCGGGGCTGGTGACCCAACGCCATTCCAATAATAGGTCAATGTTTTCTTACTAATAAAGGTAAGAAACTTGGTGCGTCTAACAGAATTCTTTGCAATAATGTGCGACCGCGATTTTTAAGGTCGCATTATCTGGTTTCGACGTCTGTGAAGACGACATTATAGGTAGGTAAATGAGCGAAAAATTACAAAAGGTGCTTGCTCGCGCAGGCCATGGTTCACGCCGTGAACTTGAAGCCCTAATTAAATCTGGGCGCGTGAGTGTTAATGGTCAGGTAGCAAGACTGGGTGAACGTCTAGAAGACGAAAATGCGGTTATCCGTATTGATGGTCATACTGTTCCTGCCAAAGCACAAGAAGAAGTGGTTTGTCGAGTGCTGGCCTATTATAAGCCGGAAGGTGAGTTGTGTACTCGTCACGATCCTGAGGGTCGTCGCACAGTATTTGATCGCCTACCTAAGATCCGTGGTTCGCGCTGGATTTCTGTTGGTCGTCTTGATGCCAACACATCAGGTCTACTTCTTTTCACTACTGATGGTGAGCTAGCAAACCGTCTAATGCACCCAAGCCGTCAAGTTGAACGTGAGTACTTGGTACGTGTATTTGGTGAAATTAACGAGAAGAAAGTTCGCAATGTGGTAAACGGCGTAGAACTTGAAGACGGTATGGCTCGTTTCGAAGATGTAGTTTATGCCGGTGGTGAAGGTATGAACCATACTTTCTACGTAGTTATCAACGAAGGTCGTAACCGTGAAGTTCGTCGCCTTTGGGAATCACAAGAAACGACAGTTAGCCGCTTGAAACGTGTTCGCTATGGTGACATCTATCTTGATAAGAAACTGCCACGTGGCGGATGGATGGAGCTGACACTGAAAGAGGTGAACTATCTTCGTGAGCTCGTTGAATTACGTCCTGAAAAAGAAACCATGCTAGACCTTAGCCAGAACACGTCACGTCAACGTGAACGTTCTCGTAGCCAGAAAATTCGTCGTGCGGTACGTCGTCATGAAGAACGTGCTAACGCACCTAAAGGTCGCAGCAACCAGCAACGTCGCAACAAAAAGTCTGCTGGCGAGCAAAGCGCTCGTTCAAAAACAAGACGTTAATTAGGTGTATTGTTTGATATATTATAGAAAAAAGACCTAGGTTTAGGTCTTTTTTTTTGATTTTTCCGTAGTTGAGCGAACAAAGTTTATTTTTAATCTTAATGAGTTAGGTTTGTCTAATGACAAATCTTAAACTATAAATGTGGCAGTCCCCACGGCTGTCAGCTCTTCAGATTCGCCAAGCATTGAACCATTTTCTCATGTAAACCCAGCTCTAGTATATCCCAATCAAACTTCTCAATGTGTTTAACGACTTGATGCGATGCAGAGGGGCCTTTAGCTTCATTTTGTATCTGCCAATAGTCAGGTGGGGTATCTTCCCAGTGCTGATAGTCAAACCCTCTAAGATAGCCGTAGCAATACAGATACTGCATATAGCCCGCGTTAAATGGTTCATCCGTTTGGGCCTCGGGGATTAAATGTGGCAGGTAACTATGGCGAAACTCGCTCTCCGTTTCCTGAGCTTGACGATAGATTTGGGCAATATTGTTGCGTCGTTGATATTTGATCATAGTTTGTATCGAACGTCCCATGATACCCGTGAACGAAGGCGTCGTTTCACTCCACTTCGCACCCAAGCGCGTGTTACTGATAACCCATACGTGACTGTTGATATGCGTCTCTTCTGTGAACTCAAGTCGTTCAATCAGTTCTCGAGTATTATCGACAGCCTCTGAGGCATCAAAATAATCAGGCAGAAAAAATACTTGGGACACTACGCCGCCATCAACATGCATCTCGTCATATTTAACACCATCAATATTTACCGAAAGTAACACTGGGTTAAAGACACCGGGTATGGCCGCTGAAGCAATGATGACATCCTGAAACAGTTCTATGGATTTATCTCCCGGATGTAAGGCGATTTCCCCCATATTCCAGATGACTAAGCGCTGAGCATCTAAGTGAGTTGTTTTAACCAAAAACAATCGTCCTCGCAGATGTTGCTCTCTTACCTTATCTAACACATCTTGATCTATAAATGCTCTCACCATCTGTTCAAACGGCGTGGTATCAATGAGAGATGGGCTGTGAGTGAGAGCCCACAAACCTCTCTTATTGTAGATGTCTTCGTCCGATGTTTGGGTATACAGTTCTCTCAGTGCCGGATCAAAGTCTTGCCCCAAAAATGCATACAAACCGATGATCGCTCCAGTACTAATGCCTGTCACCAAGCGGTATTCTGGTCGCTGTCCACTATCAGATAATCCGTTGAGTAAACCCGCACCATAGGCGCCTTCTGCACCACCACCAGAGATACTCAAATGATCTAGGGATTTGGTTTGATTCCCCATATCATTCAAGATGCTTTTGTCTAGCTGTGTATGGAGCAAATGCGCTCCCTGCTGCCCGATATCATAATTATGAGTTAAGTCCCCCCAAGTACGAATACTGGGATCAAACATCGCCTCATCAGCAACCGCCATATCAGGTGTGAGCGCATTTCTTTGCATACTAGGCGCACAGGCCGTCAGCAATGTGCAGCACCCAGTTAAGAGAAGCAGTCTGAGTTTCATCAAAAACGTCTCCCCAAAGATACAAAGGCGGATTTACGTTGGCCAAACCCAGCTTCTGCCAATATATCCCAATCACGGTTGAGCGAGTATTGAAAGCCCGCCAGTGCATTCCATTTTTGTTCGCTTCGTTGGCTGACCTCAAATCGTGTATCGTCGATTAAAAAGTTCATGTCACCCAAGTCCAGCCCGAGTGCTTTGATATCTCCAGAGAGATGTTGCTGAACATCTTGATACATGGCACCGACAAACACTCTGAGTTCTCGTCCTCCTGTATATTGCCAGCGATGTCCTACTCTCGGCGCAGCAACAAACGTCTTAATACTGCCATCAATAGCATCAATGTCGGTGTAGGTGTAATTCAAATCCAGAAGTGCAAACCAATTATTGATACCACCAACAACCGTAGTCCCGACGCCATAAGTAATACCACTCATATCCAGAGTGAACTTGGCATCTTCTACAGGAATAGGAATACCGATTATGGAGATAGAATCAATGTCTGCGGTACTTTGCGCTTGTGTATACCCCAAAATTCCATACACATTCATAAAAGGCAGTAACCAAACATCGCCACGTAGGGTGACATTAGAGCCTTCAAACTGCGCCTGTTTCGCGTCTATATCAATGATATCACCAACCCCACCAGCCAGATTGATGTTATCGATAGTGACTGGGTTACTTATGTCCATATAAGAGAGCGACAAGCCATAGGGCTTTGGTAGCGTGTAGCCACGCTGCGCCGCTTGCTCTCCCCAAATTGGGAAGATTGAATCCTGAGCCAAGCTGGTTGATGACAGCGTTAAAACTGTCACCAAAACAATGAACGGTTTCATTTTGTTACCTTTCTGATATTTAAATTTAAAACGTGAACGGTCTAACGATGACCGTTACAAAAATTGCAAAAATGTATTTATAATTAGGGCGTTGGCAATGTCGATAAAGAAACCACATACCAAAGGTACGATAATGAAGGCCTTATGAGCCGCACCATATTGTTGTGTTACTGCCGTCATATTAACGATGGCTGTGGCTGTTGAGCCTAATGTGATCCCGCCAAAACCAGAGCTAATAACCGCCGACTCGTAATCTTTCCCCATGAAGCGAAATACGACAAAGAGGGTGAACAAAATCGATGCTGCAACTTGGAACAACATAACAGTACCGATGAACAGCATGGTGCTCTGTAGTTGCCAAAGCTGAAGCCCCATCAGTGCCATGGTTAAGAACATTCCCAGACAGATGTCAGAAATCAGAGTTTGACCTAACTGCGCGTTTTCACTAACTTTCTTTTTAAGAACCAGAAGCTTAAAGTTACCAATTAGAATGCCCGCAACTAGGCAAGCCACGAACATTGGCAGTTGCAACCCCATCTTGCTAAGCCCCATGTCAATAAAGTAACCAAGGATCAAACTGAGGTTCAGCATCAGCCATGCGTAGAGATAACCAAAGTGATCGAGCTTTACGGTTTGGTTATGGCAAATACCGATGTCCAGTTGTGTATCACCTTGTGACTGAAGACGATGTTTTTTGATTAGATAGTTGGCAATCGGGCCACCAATTAAACAGGCAAAGATCAATCCAAGAGTATTGCTTGCGAGTCCAACTTCAGCGGCGCTCTCTAGACCCATCTCATTGAAGCTCGGCGCCCATGCCATCGTGGTACCCACGCCGCCGATAAGTGAAATAGAGCCCGCCATCAGACCCAAGACTGGCTCTAGGCCAAGCATGGTAGCAACGCTCGCTCCAATACCATTCTGGATAGTGATATAGACAACGCTTAATGCAGTAAGAATTAATAATGGCTTACCGCCTTTAAGCAATGTTGAGAAATTTGCGCTCAGACCAATACCAGCAAAGAAATAAAGCAGCAACGCATCACGCATGCCTAAATCAAAACTAATTGTGGTATCAAACAAGGCATAAATGACAGCGACGACAATGGCACATGCGAAGCCACCAATCACTGGCTCAGGTATGCTGTATTTCCTTAGTATTTCGTACTTTTTTGTCATTAACTTACCGACAAAAAGAAGAACAATGGCGAGAGTGAAAGCAAGGAAGCTATCCACTTCAATAATATTCATTTTATTTACCTTGGTGTATTTCTGTGTTTTAAATAAGGGACTAAGAGAACTTAGCTGCCATCACGTAAAAGAATGTTAAATAGAGTGAGAACATGAAAGCAATATGAACATATTTTTTAATGCTGTGACCTTTCATAAATAAATGGCTTGGCTTATTTCTAATAGAAATAATGAGGCCTGAATAATCAGGCCTCATTAAAATTAGAATCCAAATGAGTATTTAATTATTGATAGGTTGTCACCGTGTTCACGCTTATATTCGTAAGCCAAGCTGTGATTGTTCATAAATGTGTAACCTAAGCTCGCTTTTACATCCCAACCTCGTAGGCTCTCATTACCTTGGTTGGTTTTTAGGTCGTTATAACTGTAGCTATATGTTGGTGCTACGCTAGCCCACAGGCCTGACGATGTATTGTAAATTGCGTTCAACGTTAAATCACTGTAATACGCACGGTTTGACATTTCATTATGGGTCATTGATCCTACAGAGAGCTCTGGCAAGAATGAGAATCCAATGTTATTGCCAAACATGTAGTGCACTGATAATTCGGTGGATTTTGCCGTCAAACTCTCATTCTTATAGTTCTTGTCGTGGTCATAAGCCAGTGTCCAGCCTAGACCTGTCTTGCTAATTGCACTAAGAGAAATGTTGTGATTATCGAAGCTATCTTCCGTCGTGTACTTACCCAGCAAAGACCAGTTTCGTGACATTTGAGTATCAAATTGAGCCGCTAGATACGCGCCATCAGAACCATAACCAACAGAAGCACCAGTATAAAGCTCATAAGGGTTAGCAAAATTCACACGCTCTGATGCAATTGCTGAAGCAGACATTACGATAGAAGCGGCAATAATAGTTAATTTAGACTTTTTCATTTGTGTATCTCTTTTAAATAAATATTGAATTTGTGTTTTTTCTGATTCCCTTCAATGAGGATAAGTATACGGATTTCATTTTCTAGAGGAATGAATAAGAGCTATTCATATTTGCACTAAGGGGATGAAAAATGGGTTAATCACCAGTATTTGACTAACCAAAAGTAACAGAGTGTGTATGTGGCTTTCACAATGTGATTATTATGGTCTTAAAAGTGCAATCAAAGAGGAAATAATACCAAGTTTGGTTTAACGCATGAGAAAGCAATATTGAAAATAAAAAAAGCCTGAGTACTTGACTCAGGCTCTCTGCGTAACTTAGTTCGTTTGTGGTTCGGTTGGCTGCTTGATTCTGAAGAACAGCGCATAATTCAGTGGAATCACCAGCAATGTCAACGCCGTAGCGAACAACAAACCAAACATGATCGTGACGGCCATACTCTTGAAGAACGGGTCTACAAGCAGAGGAGCGACACCCAATATCGTCGTAGCAGCGCCAAGAATAACCGGTCTAGCACGGCTCATTGCTGCCGATATAATGGCCTCATAAGGCTGCGTACCAGAGGCTATCTCCTTGTCAGCTTGGTCGACCAAAACTATGGCATTTTTCACCATCATACCTATCAAGCTCAAGAAACCCAGTGTTGCCATAAACTCGAAAGGTGTCTGGAAGGTCACCAGTCCAATTGCCACACCACACACGGCTAAAGGTACCGTACACCAAATAACCAGAGCCTGACGAATACCGTTAAACATAAACACTACGGCCAAAACCATGGCGGTGAATCCGTAAGGTGCAGATATCTTGAGTCCTTCATCTGCTTCTTTCGCATCTTTGTACTCACCGAACCATTCCAGTTCATACCCTACAGGTAATGGCATGTTTTCAATATCTGCACGAACCATTTCCATCGCTTCTGACGTTAGAATACCAGTCGCTGGGTCTGCTTGTGCCATAATAGTTGGCACTCGGTCAATACGGCGCAGCATTGCGTCCTGCCATTCAACGCTTGAGCTTTCAACCAGTTGCTCTACCTGAATAAACTGTCCAATTGCGGCACTATATACTTTGGTATTCTCAATCACACGATCATGGTGACGCTCTGATTCTGGAGAACGAACCACAATCGGAATAAGATCATTGCCTTCACGGTAAACACCCACATTGCGACCTGACAAGGTTTGTTGAATCGCTTGATTTAGCTCTACCGTTGTCAAACCAAAACTCTGCACTTTTTCTGCTGAGTAGACTGGCCTAATGACTGGCACTTGTTGACGCCAATCATCCTGAATCGCTACTAATGCAGGTGACTGCTCCATAATCTCTTTTGCTTGTTCAGCCAGTTGTCTCAGTACTTCACTGTCAGGACCTTTAAAAGCAACCTCGATTTTTTTACCGCCGCCAGGGCCAAGCATAAACTTCCAAGCATTAATTGAAGCATCGGTATAACGTTCATTCAGTTCAATTTGTAGCTCAGCGACTAACGTTTCTATGACTTTGTAGTCATCCACGTCCACCAACATTTGCGCATAGCTCGAGTTTGGTGGTTCCGGGGAGTACGTCAGCATAAAACGAAGCCCGCCCGAACCGATGAAGCTTGTCGTGCCAGTGATATTGGCTTTTTCCCATACGTCTTTTTCAATCTGCGCAACGATCTCATGCGTACGCTCGATGTCTGTTCCCTGTGGCAGACGAATATCAATAGCAAACTGCTCTCTTTGTGACTCTGGCATAAAGCCTGGAGGTACGTGACTGAAAGTGACAACACCAACAGCAAACAGACCAACAACAACGACTAAGCTCTTTTTCTGATTGTTTAATACCGCTTGCAGTACACGCTGATACGCAGCACTGATCTTACTTGGCTTTGATACTTTATTCGCATTAACTTTCAGATAATCGTGGCAAAGCATTGGCGTAACGGTTACCGCAAGCACCCAGCTAAGCATCATCGAGTACAGAATTACCCAGAACAGCGACCCTGCATACTCACCCATGTTCGATGGTGAAAGGCCAATAGCGCTAAATGCACAGATACCAACGATTGTACCGCCGAGCAGTGGCCACTTAGTTTCGTTGACAATATCGGCAACGACTTTATTGCGGTCAGCACCTGGATCTTTCTGTAGACGAGTGAGGACGCCATCCGTTACTACGATTGCGTTATCGACCAGCATACCAAGAGCAATGATCAAAGCACCCAGTGAAATACGCTGCATCGCAATGTCATCAATCAACATGATGATCAGCGTACCTGCCACGGTGAGCACCAGAACAAAACCAATGACGAGACCCGTTCTTACCCCCATAAACAGCAGCAGAACAACAAACACAATAACAACTGCGGCAATCAGGTTATTAATAAATTCAGAAACTGAGTCACGTACTGAATCAGACTGAATCGAAATTTCATGCAGTTCAATCCCGTGAGGACGCTGACTTTCTAGTTCAGCAATACGCGCTTTTACTGCATCGCCCATTTCCACTACGTTGCCACCAGCAACGTTTGATATTCCGAGGCCAACTGCACGTTTGCCGTTGTAACGCATAAGCACTGATGATGGCTCTTCGTAGCCACGAGTGATGCTGGCGACGTCCGACAGCTTCATGATCGTATTGTTATCACCAACGGCAATTTTCAGATTTTTCAGTTGTTCAAATGAGCTGATGCTAGACACTGGAGTGATTGCAACACGCATCGTATTCGTGTTGATAGTGCCCGCGGTAGAAACCATGTTCTGACGCTCTAATACGTTGTAAACCTGGTCGGCAGACACACCAAGCTGCTCAAGGCGGTCACTGGCAATCTCAACAAAAATAACTTCATTTTTTTCTGCTAACGTAGCCGTTTTCGATACACCCGGTACCAAAGCCAGCTCTCGGCGTAACGTATCTACGTAGTCCTGCAACTGCTTATCGCTGTGACCTCGGCCAGTAACAGCATAGAACTGGGCGAACACATCGGCGAAATCATCATTGACGATCGGTGCCCCTGTGCCAGGAGGCAGGGAACGCTCGGCATCACCAATTTTGCGTCTGACTTTATCCCAAACCTGCTGCAACTCCGCTTCGTTATTGGAGAATGCGCGTTTGATCTCAACCGTGACTTCTGACATGCCTTGTTTCGACACAGAAGTGATTTCCTTCACCTCTTGCAGAGACTGTAAAGCCCCCTCAACAACGTCAGTAACCTCATCAGAAACTTCTTGTGCGGTAGCTCCTGGGTATGGGGTGACAATCACGGCTTGGCGAATAACAAACTCTGGGTCTTCAAATCGACCAAGCTTTAAGTAGCTGATGTATCCACCGATAAGAGTCAGCGCGATTAATACCCAAACGCTCGTGCGTTTGGCTATGGTGAAATTTGCGATGTTCATTATTCTGCTACCTCAGTTGCCATTGGTCTAACTTCTTGCCCTTCGGACAAGCCCAAAGTGCCTGCTGTAATAACCTTCTCTCCAGAGTTGAGCTTTGATAGTACTTCCACGCGATCTCCTGCAATGGAGCCCATTTCAATCACTCGACGATGAATAATATTGTTACTATCCACTACCCATACGTACTGATTCCCACGGTTATCCGGCGAAATAGCAGAAAGTGGAACAGTAAGCATGCCGTTTTCTTTTTCGGTTGAAACAGAAAATACTTGTACTGTCATGCCAGGAAGTAAAGCCGCCTGTTGCGTATCTTCAAATTTCAACGTGACACCATACGTTCGCGATGTTGGGTCTGGTTCGGTTTCAAATGTCTTCACAGACAAGTCAAAAGTTTTACCCAGGAACAAAGACGAACTTGCTAGCACTTTTCGAGCACCATTGGACTGCGCCATAATTCGCTCAGGAACCTGAATCATTACTTCTAGTTGGCTCAAGTCATGGATGGAAACAATCGTTTCATTACCTTGAACTTGAGTATAATTGTCCACCATTTTACGGCTAACCATGCCGTCAAATGGCGCTCTCAATGTCATGTCTTCTAGGCGACGTTGAGCATCTTCCAACTTGCTCTCTGATAGCTGATAACGAAGTTTAATTTCATCTAATTGGCTTTTTGAGATCGCTTGTTTACCGTTATATAGCTGCAAAGCGCGTTGGTATTCTGTGTGCGTGTTTGCGAGCTCATTTTTGGCTGCAGTTAACGTGATCTCTGCATCAACAGAATCAAGCTTTGCAATCACTTGTCCCTTAGAAACCTTATCCCCTTGCTGAACCAAAAGTTCATCAAGACGACCAGAGGTACGAAATGAAAGCTCTGCGCGGTTAGAAGACTGAACCACACCATTAAAGTACAAATCTGCTACGGCCTGAGCAGTAACAGTTTCAGTGAAAGCTGGACGAACGACAGGGGCAGTTTGCTCTGCAGCCTGCTCGCTCTTGCATCCGGTGAGTAATACCGAAGCGGAAAGTCCAACTGTCACAAAAAGAGGTTTGGTATTAAAAAGGGCTGACAACATTGGGCGATTCACGGTTCTCTCCAAAAATTCTTTAAAGTGTCGAATAAGATTTAGACATTTTTGTCTGTTGGCTGGCAGTTTAAAGAATTCCCTTCACCACGCTACGTTTAGCAGTTATTCATATTTGCAACTTGGCTTTTTGCAATAATGAATAACTCTTATTCGTTCAATTTGTGGAGGTTACTCAGTAGGCTTACAGTGAAAATTTGACTGTATTACGAGGTAAAAATGAGCAGTAGGCACCCACTACGGCAAACCTACTATCAAGAGTCCATCCATCTCAATGACAGGCCTTATGGCCTATTGGACATTGGGGACGGAGCTTGCAAAGTGATTCTTGTAGCGGGAATAAATGAAGCTGACTACAGCAAAAACGCGAAACTTGGCCGAAGAATTATAATCGATATTTCAAAAGCTTGGGGTCATGGGAGCCAATTGCTAACTAAGCAAGAACTTGAACAATTGGCCGATGATATTCACCTACTATTGGACGTATTCTGGCTAGATTGTGTGATATTTGATACGACACTTGATGGCCTGGATCTGTCTTTTATTGAAAAACGACTTGCGGTTCGTCAGTGTGGCGAAATCTGTGTGAATTGAGTCAAGTAAAGAATGTAGCCGCGCCAAAAAGCTGAGCCTTTATGAGGTTCAGCTTTTATTTTTAGTACATGGCAACTAATAATCAGACTTTCCAGCAAACCTCCTTAACATAAAAACAACAAACACTTCTGCGCTGTGATAGGGTTAAGAATAGCCACTCAGATATAGCAAGGATCGCCTCTGGTGTTGTTAAATTTAATGAATGCTCTCTCACTCCGTAGCCATTTCATCAGAAAGATGATACTCATCGCTCTACCTATTGCCTTCCAGAATGTACTTTACTCAAGCCGAGGGCTTATCGACGTCATCATGCTTGGTCATTTGGGAGATATAGAATTAGCAGCCATTGGTGTGGCAGCACGAACCATTTTTGTTACCACTATCATGATAGTGGGCACTACGACGGCAGGCGCGTTAATAACAGCTCAATATTGGGGCACAAAGAATGAGAAAGGAGTTAGAGAAAACACAGCCCTGACCTGGGTTGTATCGAGTATTCTAGGGGTAATTTGCGCATCAGTATTTCTACTATTCTCTACTCAGATAGTGTCACTAGTGACTGAGGATAACTCAGTTATCAAACTAGGGAAGTTATATTTATCTATTGCCGCGCCAAGCATGTTAAGCGTGGCCTTCATAACCACGATGCTGTTTGGCTTGAGAGCGATGCACAAGCCCGGTGTCAGTACCTTTTTTAGTGCCGTAGGCTTGGTGATTTATATATTTCTCAATTGGGTACTCATTTTTGGACATTTGGGCTTTCCTGAACTCGGGTATAAAGGCGCGGCCATTGCAACTCTATTAAGTGGGATCGCCGAGTTCCTTTTGCTCTATATGTTCATCTACAGTAAAAAATATACGGTTGCTTTTAGTTCTCGAGATGTAATTAACTGCATTCAAGCCAAACAGCTATCTCACTTTATGAAGATATCTGCCCCTACAACTCTGAATTTCCTAGTGTGGGCTGCGGGGTTATTTGCCTGCCACGCCATCATGGGACAGACTGGAGTCTTAGGGCTCGTTGCTCTATCTGTAGTGGCGCCAATTGAATCATTTGCTCTCTCTGTCGTGATAGGACTCTCAAGTGCTGCTGGTGTTTTAATAGGTAATAACCTTGGCGCTAGAAAGTACAAGAGCAGTTGGGTCTATGCCAAAAGCGCAATGGTGCTCAATATCAGTTGCGCTACTCTCGTCGCACTGACGGTTTATCTATCTCAAAATCTACTGCTCTCAATGTTTCCCGCGCTCACCGAAGAATCGTACGACTTGGCAAAGCATTTCATTCTTGTTTTGTGCTTGGGGATTGTACTTCGTTCTATTCCTATGATGGCAATTACAGGAGTTTTACGCGCAGGAGGGGATGTCAGATTTTGCCTCTATCAAGATATCGTTGCACAATGGCTAATAACGATACCGATATCATTTCTCGCAGTTTATTACACCGATGTAGAACCACTGTCGATCTACTTGCTATTTTTGCTTGGAGAGCTCATAAAGTGTATGAGCTCGTTTCTAAGAATAAGAAGTAAGAAGTGGGTTCAGGGTATCACCTGATATCAAACTAGGTTTTGTCTAGCCCTATATCTGGTTGAAGAACTTTGTTAAAAAAGCTCTGTATTGTCTGATGTAAATACTGATTGAGAGGATAGCCACGCTTGGCTTGCAAATAACCACCAACAACGGACACGCTCCTTAACTCTTTGGGCATAATCGGAAGTGGATAGCAGGAGAGCTCGTCGCTGTGCGTGAGCAAGTAACTACTACTAAACTTGAATGCATCCGACTTAGTTAGTTTATCAACTGCGATAGGGATACTGTGTGTATTCAGCACAATATTAGGCGTGTAACCTTTTGAAGTAAAAAGTGCATTTGTATAAGGATCACTCTTAGCACTCACAGCATCCGAAAAAAGCTTAACCATTGGAAGCTTATGAATAACCTCCCAGTCAGAAGTCTGACTCAATACAGGATGGTTTTTTCGTGCAACTAGGTTGATTTTAATATCAGATAAATGATGCGTATAGATGTCTTGAGGCAACGAGTAAGGCTCAAAATGAACCAGGTAGTCGATGTGACGATCGAGTATTTGGGAAAGTGTGTCCTGCTGCCAGTAAACCATAGACAAGCTTGCCTTAGGCAAGGCATCGGCTAAAGCTTGGTATATCCCTCGTCCAAATATCTCAAGCAAACTTAACTCAAATGCAATTACTATAGAGCCTTCGTAACTATGAGGATCAAAGGTACTATAAGCATCTAGCACTTCAGTAAACGGAGTCAACATATTGTCTGCAGCTTCTGCTAACTTTTCAGCAAGCTCTGATGGCTCTACACCGTGCGCCTTACGGATAAAAAGTTGATCGCCAAAAGTCTCCCTTAACTTTGCCATGCCGCGACTAACACTGGTTTGAGAAATCCCAAGGATTTCACCTGCTTGAGAAACATTACGTGTTTCAACAACCACTTTTAAGAGAGTTAAGAGATTTAAGTCGAGATCTTTTATTGATTTGCTCATCCATGAAGCCTTTCTAATGCCATCCATCAAACTTAAAAGTAACATTTGGCAACATAGCCATCAACAACTGGGGGAATCTATAGGAAATCACACCAGAACAATACAAGTATTCTGGTGCGTTTTCGTTAAGCTAGAACTACATCTGCTCCCCTTTACTAAACCGATAGACCAATCGACCTGTCGCTATGTTCTCGCTCGCTTTTGCTGAAGGTCGCCCTGAGTGTCTCCACTCGGCTTGCAGAGCCCAGTTTGGGTGAAGTGCATAATGCAACCCTGCTCCTGCGTTTAGCTTGAACTGTTTGGTTTTAGTGTCTTCATTTTTCATGCTTTCACCAAAGCCAGCTGTCACAAATGGGCGTAGTTTGGAATCCGTATTAAAGTAATAAAGGCCATTCGCACTGTAGCTTTCATAGGATACAGATTGACGAGTGTTTCTGTCATTCAGCGACGCTCGAGTGTAGGTTAGGTGTCCAGACAATGCAGGGCTGAAGTGTAAGCCCACTGTAAAGGAGGCACCCATACCTGAATCTAGCTCCCAGTAATCCGATGGTTCAACATAACTCGCTCCCGCCGAAACTCCAACGATACTATACGTCACAGGGTCTTCGCTGCTTTGAGAGTGGTAGCTCTTTCTAGTTCGTGACGAGCCTGAAGTCGCATCGAGAGCGTACTGCACTTCAAATCTAAATTGACGCTCGGAAACACCATTCGGCGTGTTGACATTTTGTACCCCAATGAACCCGGTACCTGCTTTTACAATCTCTTTTCCTGCCAGATGGTTAACGCCATTTCCAAGACCATCAACAGGGTCAAGTAAGAACAGCGATATGTTACCCAGTGACTCTGAGCCCCAGACCGTTCCCCCTGTCAGTCGGATTTCTTGCTCTTTATTGTAGGCCCACTCGCCGTATACCCAACCTAGGATAGGCGTAACAAAAAGATCCTGAATAGAAGGGACCTCAGCAAAGGCTTCGATGCCATATTCCCAATAGAACGTCGACATCATGGCTGAGTATACAAACGAGTCCCACTGTCGATAACCAGATTTACGAGCAGCTTGATAGTACACCCCTCCAAAATAAGGGTGGCCGATATAGTTGATAGCCCAGTCGTCGCGATCCCAAGTAGGACCACTGCTAACGTTATCAACCCATTTACTAAACAGATCGTCCCCGCCTTTTTCCCAATTTGTGATGGACTCTGGCATGAGAGCTAAAGCACCCGCTACACCTACACCATAGGCAGCAATTGACTTTGTTTGCGACCATAGCCTAGCGCCATCTTCACCATTTTGAGGAGAGAATAAAGACACACGATAAGGGTTGCTGTAAACGTGGTTAGTGTCTGAAAGCTCTTCCCATGCTGTATTGGACTTCTCTGGGTGAGTTCGGATAGCAAAATCTGAACTCTGAGGTTGTGCGATCTCTGAGAATTCGGTCAATGACGCTTCCCAGTGTTCGATTAGCTGAGACTGCTGTTGGTCACTATCTAGTGGCAGTGCATTGGATAAAACAGGAGCGCTTAATATTACCGATGCGGCAAGCGCAGGTCTGATTAGAGTATTCATTATAGTGTTTCTGCTTCTGATATATGTAATTTATGTCCATCCTTTGCGAGCTCTGAAATTCATATTCCTTAAATTTCGTCGTCATCAATCGCTTCTCAATTAATGAAACGTGATGTTTTGTTGGGAGGGAGTTTAAAGTCGTTATAGAAGCAAATGAACGTATATCAGAAATTCAAAATTGATGTATCAGAAAGCTGATATATTAAAGAAAATGAAGGCCTGTTGACAGAGAGGGGAATTAGACCTGTGCGAGCCCCTATTAGAGTACTCGCTATACCTTAGGTTGTTAGAAGGACGGCTGCTCAATAGAGTTGAAAAAAGTCTCTAGTGTTTGATGAAGAAACTGATTGATTGGTTGCCCACGTTTTGATTGAAGATAGCAACCGGAAACACTGATCTTTCTCATGTCTTTCGAAATTTTTGGTAGTGGGTAGCACTCGAGTTGATCATTGTGAGAAAGTAAATAACTACTGCTGAACTTGATTGCATCCGAGCTTAGAAGCTTCTCTACTGCAATAGGCACGCTGTGAGTAACCAAGCAAACCTTGGGCTCATAACCTTTACTAAGATACATCTCATCATACGGGTCATGCTTGGCTTTCATCGCCTCTGCTACCAATTTAACGAGAGGAAGGTGGTGAATATCTTCCCAGTTCGTCGATTTACTGAGGACTGGGTGATCCTTTCTAGCAACAAGGCTAATAGCAATCTCCGAAAGGTGATGAACATATATGTCTTGAGGAAAAGGCATCAAAGTATAATGAATCATATAATCTAACTGTCTGTTGAACATATGATGAAGTGACTCTTCTTTCCAATACACTACTCTTATTTGCGCATTTGGTAATGCTCGATTGAGTGCTCTGTATAAACCCGGTCCAAAGATCTCGAGTAGACCAAGTTCCACCGCAATAGAAACGCTGCCATTGTACTCTGAAGGGTCAAATGTCTGATAGGCTTCTAACACCTCACTGAACGGCTTTAACATATTTTCCGCGGCTTCAGCCAGTTTCTCCGCTAGCTCAGACGGCTCTACACCATGTGCTTTGCGAATAAACAACTGGTCACCAAAGGTTTCTCGCAGCTTTGCCATACCACGGCTGACACTAGTTTGCGAGATTCCCAAGACTTCCGCAGCTTGCGAGGTATTGCGAGTTTCTACAACGATACGAAGTAGCTTTAGTAGGTTAAGGTCAAGTTCCTCTAGTTTGGATTGCATACCAAGCACTTCCTTATAAATCTTTGTTATTACTATAATAGTATAGAAAAAAACATCGGCCTGACTAAGGACGCTCGATGCTGCAATTTGCCTAACGGCTAGCGTTGATTGAGGAATAGTTACAAGTATCCCATAGTAGACGTTTGAGTGATTTCGCTAAATGATAACTGCTACCTGTGCATTGGAGTTTTACGGAAATGGCTTTCCACCATACGCTGAGTCACAATATGTTGTGGGTTGGTCATGATCTCGTTCGTGTTGCCATATTCCACTACATCGCCTTCGTGCATCACCATGACCTTGTCGGTAATGTGTTTGATAATGCCTAAATGTTGTGACACGTAAACGAACGCAACTCCCATCTCTTCTTGAAGTTCTAAGAATAGATTAATAATTTGCGAGCGCATCGCCATATCGAGGCCGTTTAGCGCTTCATCTGCGACGATAATGGATGGTTGAAGAATCAAAGCACGAGCAAGGCAGACACGCTGTTTTTGACCGGTTGCCAGCATCTGAGGGTAGAAGTAAGCGTGCTCTGGAAGTAAACCGACGCGAACCAGAGTATCTTTTACTCGTCGCATACGTGCTTCTGGAGGCATATTGGTATTCCGTTTTAGCGGGCCTTCCAAAATACGACCAATCTGAATTCTTGGATTCAAAGACGTGTTTGGGTCTTGAAAGATCATGCGAATCAGTTTGCAACGGGTGGAGTAATCTTCGTGTTCAAGTAAATCGCCATTGACTCGAATTTCTCCCGCGGTTGGTTCAACTACACCCGCAAGCATACGAGCTAGTGTGGATTTACCAGAGCCATTCTTGCCAATAAAGCCGATAGTTTGCCCAGCCTCTAGGTCAAAGCTCACCGGTTTGACTGCGTGCTGAACTTTCTTCTTAAATAGCTTAGATCGAGTTACAAAGTCCTTTTTTAATCCGGAGACTTCTAACAACGCACTCATGCTTTTTTCTCCGTATTAAGAGGGAAGTGACAACTGTATTTATGATTCTTGATGCGTTTAGCGCTAGGGATTTCCACACATTGTCTTTGCGCATAGGGGCAACGAGGCCCAAGGCGACAGCCAATCGGTAAGTGCTGCAATGGTGGAATAGAACCTGGTAAAGATTGCAGCTTCTCTTTGTGTGGAATCCAATCGCCAAAATCCGGCATTGCCTTGAGCAGCGCCACTGTATAGGGATGCTTGGGTTTTGCGAGTAGTTTTGCAGTATCCGCCGATTCGACCGATTGACCACAGTACATCACTGTAATTCGAGTCGCCCACTGAGTAATGGTCGTTAAGTCATGACCAATCAGAATGATGGTGGTGTTATTTAACTGATTCATACGACTTAAAAGACGCAATATTTGCGATTGAGTAATTGGATCCAAGTCGTTGGTTGGTTCATCGGCAATCAGTAGCTTTGGCTTGGTTGCAATTGCCATAGCGATCATGATTTTCTGACATTCGCCATCAGTCAGCTCGTAGGGGTAGCTGTTCATGATACGGGTATGGTCTTTAATGCCAACCTTATGAAGTAACGCGATAGCTTGCTTTTTACGCCACTTAAATCGCTCCCACCATTTACCTTCAAAGGAACGAGAAGGGATCGATTCTATAAGCTGCTTGCCTACCTCATCAGACGGGTCTAGACAGGTTGAAGGTTCCTGGAAAATCATTGCCACGTCGCGAGCAATAACACGTCTGCGTTCACGAGGCGTGAGTTGTAGTAGATCGATATTGCCTAACCGCATTCTATCTGCAGTCACGCGCCAGTTGTCCTTACAGACACCAACAATGGCTTTGGCAACAAGACTTTTTCCTGAACCGGATTCGCCAACCAAACCTCGAATTTCACCTTCATTAATGGTGAAGCTCATGCGATCCACCGCTTTGACGAGACCTTGTGGTGTCTCGATTTCGATGGTTAAGTGTCGAATATCTAAAACTGGCATTATTCGATCCCCGCGTTTAGTGCGCTGCGCACACCTTCACCAACAATATTCACCACGACAACGGTAAACAGAATAGCTAAACCAGGAAGGATAACGGTCCATGGTGCTAAATAGAGCAACTCGGCGGCATCACCTAACACTGCTCCCCATTCGCTGCTTGGGGCTTGTGCGCCAAGGCCAAGGAAACCAAGTGCGGTAATGTCTAAAATGGCGATGGATAACGCAAATGTCACTTCGGCTGCAATGACCGTTAGTATATTAGGCAATATAGAGTTCCATAGCAGATAAAAGTCGTTCGCACCGTCTAAACGAGCAGCCATGATATAGTCTTTTTCAACTTCGGTATGAACCGCAACATAGATTGAGCGAATGAATCTAGGAATGAGCGCTAAACATATTGCTAATAGAATGTTGAACTCACCGGGACCTAAAAACGCTACGAAAATGATCGCTAGTAGTAGCGATGGGATTGACATTACGGTATCGAGAAGGTGGTTCAGAGTACTCGAGAGCAGGCCACGTGTCATTCCTGCTAATATACCAATCAAGCATCCTACTGCTGCTGCAATGGCTGTAATGATAATTGCTGCGCCAAAAGATAGGCGAGAGCCATCGATAATGCGTGACAAAATATCGCGACCTAAATCGTCAGTTCCAAAGAAGAAATCGACGGTACCTTGAGGATCCCAAGATGGTGGAATCAACAAATAGGAGCTCTGCGCCATTGGGTCGTAGGGAGTGATAAATGGCGATGCAATAGTGATGATAATGACAAAGACCAAACACCAAAGGCCAAACATTGATAGGCTATTCGAGCGGTAACTACGCCAGAATCGCTCAAGCTGAGTAGGAATGCGCTCTTCTTGGTAGACGTTATCTGACAGCATACCATTCCTTCCTTACTAAAGGGTTGACCATCGCACCCAACAAATCTGACAAAATGCTTGCTGCTAAGACGATAGAAGCCACGACCAAGACGCCTGCTTGAATTGATGCGTAATCCTGATTGGAGAGCGCATCCAGCAGCCAACGTCCAATACCCGGCCAGTTAAAAATAGACTCGGTCATAATGGCAAGTGTGATCATACTTGAGAGCTGAACTCCAAGTTTAGGAATAATAGGTGGAATGGCATTTCGTAGCACATGCTCAATGACGATTTCATAATTCGACAAACCTTTAATTCGAGCAGCTCGAATGTAGTTTTGTCCCATTACTTCGGTTACTGAAGTACGCATCATACGGATAACTTGCATTGTTGGTGAGAGTGCTAGCACTAAACACGGCAAAATCATATGTTCAATAACGCTTTGTAACGCCTCTTTCCGATAAGGTGCGTCCGACAGCAGAGCATCAATGAGTGCAAACCCTGTGACATGATCAATTTCATAAAGTAGGTCATAGCGTCCTGCAACAGGGAACCATTGATAATTCAGCGAGAAGTACATAATCATCAATAACGCAATCCAGAATAAGGGGGCGGCATAACCCACCATGGATGAGAACGAAATGATGTTATCCAACCATTTACCCTGTCTCATACCGGCGATGGTGCCAGCTGGAATACCCACAAACACAGATATCATAAACGCCGCAAAACACAGCTCTAGAGTTGCAGGAAGTACAGCTGAAAGCTCTTGGGTAATGGGTACACCAGCTTTAGTCAGTCCAAAATCTAGACGAGACAATTGAGCGACATAATCAAGCCAGCCAGGGAAAAACGCTTGAGTAGTCCAGAAAGAATCAGGGTCAAGTCTGACTAAGCTATAGCCGACGAAAGTCAGGATCAATAACGTAATGACAAATAGATTTAGTCTGCGGACAGAATACCAAAACATCTACTTCAACCTCACAACTTGATCAAACGGTTGGGCGTTGAATGGACTGGTTCTAAAACCTGTCAGGCTATCGCTATGTGCTTGATATTTTTGACCGTGTGCAATAGGCAACACAGGAACTTCCTCATTCAAAATGTTTTGTGCTTGTCGATATAGATTGAGTCGATATCTTGGTTGACTCACTTCAAGCGCCAGATCTAACAGAAAGTCAAAGTCATCATTACACCACATAGATAGATTCAAACCTTCACGTTTTGACGTGCAAGATAACAAAGGACGTAAGTAGTTATCTGGGTCGCCAGTATTTCCCACCCAACCTGTGAGCAGTAGATCAACGGACTCAATATTCGATAGCTCTTGGCGATCGACTCGATCATCGGTGAGTAGGTTAAGGGTAATCCCCACATCGGCTAAGTTAGCTTGGATAAGTTCTGCCGTTTTACGTGGACTCGGGTTGTAGACTCGTGGCTCAAGAGGTACCGCCATAGTGAGCTCTAGACCTTTCTCATAGCCAGCCTCTTTTAGCAGCGCCATTGAATAATTACGGTCGTAGCGAATTTGAGTGGCATCTTTCTGGTGTGCCCAAGAACTTGGTGGAAGAAGGCTATAAGCTTTCTCTCCGGTGCCAAAATAAACTGCTTCGAGAATGTTGTCGCGGTTTATCGCGAGATTCAGGGCTTTACGAACTCTAGGGTCACTAAGTGCTTTATGCTGAGTATTGATAGCCACAAAAGCCACGTTCATGGCTGGTTTGGCTTGTAGAACTATGGACTCTTCATTCAATATCACAGGGATTTGGCTCGAAATAGGCGAGTTCAGGACATCGCACTCATTTCTTAATAGTTTAGCTAAGGCGCCAGCTCCGCGATGAGAGATATCAAATACGACTTGTTCCATATCTACTTTGCCACGCCAGTAGTTTTCGTGACGCTTTAGGCGAACTAAATCTGCGACTTGGTATTCGTCTAGGTAGAAAGGCCCAGTACCAACAGGGTAAATATCAATATCGAGTTTATGATCGGAAAAGACGAGTTGATCAGCATATTCAGCAGAATAGATTGGTGCGTGTGCCGTCGAAATGTTGGAAAGGAACGAGTTGTCTGGCCTCGATAGAGTAAACTTGACCGTATTGTCATCCAATGCTTCAACTTTCTCGACCAAATTTGCGAAGTCAATGCCTGCGAACCACGGATAGACACTGCCGCCTACGTCGTGGAACGGATTGTTAGGGTCGATAATACGCGTGAAGCTAAATACAACATCGTCCGCATTCATCGGACGTGTGGGAGTAAACCATTCAGTGGTTTGGAACTCTACACCTTTGCGCAGAGTGAACGTGTACTCTGTGCCTTCCTCGTTAACTTGCCAAGATTTTGCTAAGTTTGGAACGGGTTGGTGAGTGCCTGGGTTTAGCGTCAGTAGCGTATCGAATAACTGCGGCGCAATGGATTCGACAGTGATGCCACCGTCTACTAATTGCGGGTTAAAAGTACTAGGACGACCTTGGTCGCAATAGACGAATCCGTCTTGTCTAACTTTCGAGTGATCGACTTTTTCTTCGCAACCTGTCAATAGGATGAGACCGCAAAGTCCAAGCGATAAATTGATTAATGCCTTCATAAACACGCTACATTCATTTTAGCGAACGTAATATCTGTATTGAGATCAGGGTAATTTACCACTAAATCGTCAGCTAAACCAATAATCACAAGTACTTATCGTGCAATTGGTTAAAAAGTGTGGCAACTGTCTGACCCTGCTCAAACCAGTTTATACTTTCGCACTAAACCTCTTAGCTGATCATAGCTCAAGCTTAGCAGCTTAGCAGCACCGCGTTGATTGTATTGAGCTTGCTTAAGTGCTTCATTAATCAACTTTATATTTTGTTCATCCTGCCATGTTTTAAAATCGAGTGGAAAGGTAAACGCTTCTTCAGTTGAAGGTTGAGAGGACTGAGACTCTTGTTCAGAAGGCTTCTCACTATGTTCCGCTCTCATTGATGGGCGTGCACCGAATTGACCTTCAAATGGATTGAATATTAATGACTCAATGGGCTGTTCATTGGTCCCTTGTTGATACACAGCACGCTCAACTACGTTTTTTAATTCACGAATGTTACCTGGCCAAGGGTAGTCAGCCATGCTTTGCCAAGCTTGTTCGGTGAACCCAACAAAGAACGGTAGACCCAACTCTCGACACATTTTTATCGCAAAGAACTCGGCTAATAGTGGAATATCTTCGGGACGATGACGCAGAGGCGGTAGATGGATCACGTCAAATGCTAACCTATCAAGAAGGTCAGGACGGAACTTTCCTTGCTCTGCGAGTTTTGGTAAATCTTCGTTGGTGGCACAAACCAGTCGAACGTCTGCTTCCAACGCTTTTGCTCCGCCTACACGTTCATACTGCCCGTATTCAATCACTCTAAGGAGCTTCTCTTGCACAGATAAAGGGGTAGTAGCGAGCTCATCTAAGAACAGTGTGCCATTTTCTGCTCGCTCGAATCGTCCTTGGTGACGACCTTTTGCACCGGTAAAAGCGCCAGATTCATGCCCGAACAGCTCAGAGTCGATTAGCCCTTCACTCAAGGTTGAACAATTAAGAGAAACTAAAGGTTGATCCCAACGTTTAGACAAGTAGTGTAAACGCTGAGCAATCAATTCTTTACCTGTACCACGCTCACCGATAACCAGTACAGGACGGTCAATGGGAGCGAGCCGAGATACTTTATCGAGTACAGCTAGAAAAGCAGGAGATTCGCCAATTAAGTTTTGCGCCATAGTGAGTCCTCTAGGTTGGTAAAAATTACCAATAGTTGGCTAGAGTCATCATAGCATGTCAATCTGATTAAGCGAGAGTAATATCTATCTTATTGAATATTATGGGTTTAACAAATTGGCACGGTAATTGGATTAGCTGTAGCAACGATTCAGAGTTCATTGGCGAGCTCATCCAATTAGGAGAAGTAGTATGGGTATTTTTTCTCGTTTTGCAGATATTGTAAATTCAAACGTGAGCGCTTTACTTGATAAGGCAGAAGATCCAGAGAAAATGATTCGTCTGATCATTCAAGAAATGGAAGATACATTAGTTGAAGTTCGCACTAACTCAGCAAAAGCGATTGCCGACAAAAAAGAGTTAGCCCGCAAAGTGAAAGCGATTGAAGAGCAAATTATAGAGTGGCAGCAAAAAGCGACACTCGCGTTAACAAAACAGCGTGAAGATTTAGCGCGAGCGGCACTGATTGAAAAACAGAAGCTTGAAAATGTAGTGAAAGGGTTGCACGATGAGCAAACTCTTGTGGAAGAAACCATCGACAAGCTCACTAATGAAATAGCTAAATTAGAAGCCAAAATTACCGAGACACGTGCGAAGCAGCAAGCACTGATCATTCGTTCGGAAGCAGCAAGTAATCGTCGTGATGTGCAGAAGCACTTGCATACCAGCCGCACTCATGAAGCGATGGCGAAGTTTGAACAATACTCTCGCAAAATTGATGAACTAGAAGCGGAAGCTGACCTGTATTCGAAAACAGGTAATGCGAAATCTTTAGATCAAGAGTTTGCTGAGCTGCAAGCACAGGACGAAATTGATAAAGAACTCGCTAAGCTTAAAGAGCAAATGAACAACGAAAAATAATGCGGATTAGGAGAAAAGTATGTCGTCATTTTTAATTGCGGGTCCATTAATTGTCTTTTTGATTTTTGTTGCACCGCTGTGGCTTTTTCTCCACTACCGCAGCAAGCGTAAATCAGAGAGTGGTCTGTCGCAGCAAGACTTCCAAAAGCTGCAATCGCTGTCTCAACGTGCAGAAAAAATGCAGCTACGTGTGGATAACCTAGAGCGAATTCTGGATGCGGAATCCCCAAACTGGAGGCAAACCTATGACTCATAGAGAGCTGTATAAAGATCCGGTCAATGGTAAGTTGACAGGGGTGTGCGCAGGTTTAGCCAATTATTTCGGTGTTGAGGTTTGGCTGATACGAATTCTTGTAATTTCGGCGGCGCTGTTAGGGGGGAGCTTTTTAGTCTTGTTGGCGTACGTGGCAATGAGCTTGATGCTAGAAAAGCAACCTGACAACTTTGTTGAAGCCATGAAAACCAAGAAAGAGCATTCATTGAAGAGTAAACCTTGGCAACAAGGGCAAAACGCGAAAGACTTGCTGAATACGTTAGAGCGCGATTTTGACTCGATGGAGCATAAAGTGAGAGATATGGAAGCGTATGTCACGTCAGAGGCATACAAAGTGAATCGAGAGTTCAGCAAGCTTTAATATCTTATAGCGTAATGAATAAAGAGGTGCAGTAGCACCTCTTTTTTATATTTGCTGGAGAATAGATGAGAAACAGTTGTTGTTAATGCGTGTCGCGCAGTTGTTCTGTTAACCAGTTTGACAACGCTTGAAATTTTGCCCGCTGTTCCATTCCTTTTGGACAGACTAAATCATAGCCTTTACCTGATTCCACGCTGGCAAATGGAGCTACTAACTTTCCCTGCTTAATTAACGGTGCAATAAACTCCTTTCTTCCGAGAGCGACTCCCAAGGAGAGCTGGGCCGCATCAATGGCAATCCTGTTATCGCTATAATAGTCACACTTAACCTGGCAGTTGATGTCGAGCTGCATCTCATTGAGCCAGTGCTGCCAAGCGACGCTGTCACTGTTGTGAATAAAACGCACCTCTTTTAGTCGAGCATCATTAAGGTGAAGCTCGTGTTTTTCAGCGTACTCTGGGCTGCAAACCGGTATACGCTGACCAGCAAAGAGTCGCCGGCTGAAGTGGTTAGGATAAAGACCTTCGCTGTAAAAAATAGCAGCATCGTATGGTTCGAACTGAAAATCACTTTGATTTTGTTTGGTGTCCAGTTTGATGCTTAGATTCGGATATAGATGACGAAAATCCGGCAGTCTTGGCATTAACCACGATGATGCGAAATAGGGGGAGGTCGCGATGTACAGCTCACCCGTTAACTCACCTGTTTGAATGTCTGACAGTTCGGAAAATATAGATTCAAATGAGGTATTCAGAATACTGAAAACCCGCTGTCCTTCCGGGGTAAGTTCGAGTTTCCTCGTTTTCCTAATGAACAAGTTAAAGTTAAGCAGCGTTTCAAGCTTTTTAATGCGTTGGCTTACGCCTCCTTGAGTAAGAAATAATTCTTGTGCGGCGTGAGTGAAACTAAGATGTCGAGCCGCCACATTAAACGTATGCAAGAGTGATAACAACTGCTGTCGATTGTGGTTTAGATTCATGGATTACTTCGGCTAATGCGTTGGTTCGATTTATTGGTTTGTTTAACGTTTTTCTTGATTATAAATTACATCACGTAATCTTAAATCGGAAGGGCAAACGTGATGAAGCAGACTAAAAAGCTAAAAGTAGTCGTAATTGGTGGTGGTTCGAGCTATACACCAGAGTTGGTAGAAGGATTGTTGGCTCGATACCAAGAGCTTCCAATATCGGATCTTTGGTTAGTAGATATTGACGAAGGAATGGAAAAAGCAACAGTGATTGCTGATTTGACCAAAAGAATGATCGCTAAAGCCGAGTGCGACATCACTGTGCACCTGACAACAAATCGTCAACAAGCTCTGGTTGATGCGGATTTCGTTTGTTCTCAATTTCGGGCTGGCCGGATTGAAGCCCGACTACGTGATGAGAGAATAGCGCTAAAATATCGAGTTATTGGGCAAGAGACTAATGGCCTTGGGGGGTTCTCCAACGCGTGTCGAACGATCCCTATCGCGTTGGAAATTGCGAAGGAGATGGAAGCGCTATGTCCTAACGCATGGTTGCTTAATTTCACCAACCCTTCGGGTATGGTTACTGAAGCGTTGACAAAGTACTCGACAATAAAAACCGTCGGACTGTGTAACGTCCCTGTGAATATGGAGCGAGGTGCTGCTGAAATGCTGGGTGTTGATCGTAAAGACATCACTATGCAAATCGCTGGACTGAATCACTTGGTGTGGGCTCGAAAAATTCTTCATGATGGCAAAGATAAGCGTGAGCAGGTCATCAATGAACTACTTGCTGGTAACGACCGAATGACGCCTAAGAACATCCCTCCTTTTAAATGGGATGAAGGTATCATTAAAAGTTTAGGTATGGTGCCTTGCGCATACCTTCGCTACTACTATCAATCGCGTGACATCCTTGATAAAGAGTATGCTGCTTCAGCGAGTAAGAGTAATCGAGCTGATCTAGTGGCAAAAGTAGAAGCCGAGCTGTTGGAAATCTACAAAGATCCTACGTTGGATACCAAGCCTAAACTGCTTGAAGAGCGCGGTGGTGCTTACTACTCTGAAGCAGCCTGTGAACTGATGAGCAGCATTCACAACAACAAACGTTCAATCATGCATGTTAATACTCGTAATAATGGTGCGATTCAAGGCTTGCCTGATGACTGTACGGTTGAGGTGAGCTCTATTATTCCAGTAGTGAGATTATTCCATTAAACGTCGCGCCATTTGAAACCGGAACATTACGGCTAATTCAACTGATGAAAGAGTTCGAAACGTTAACAGTGGAAGCAGCAATCACGGGCGATATTAATCTTGCCAAACGTGCGCTCATGCTTAACCCAATTGTTGATAGTGGCCAACACATTGACGAAGCGCTAAGAGAAACGATTCGAGAGAATATAGGCTTTATGCCAGCGTTTACGCACTTCTTATAAGAATAATCTAGGTTAGTAGTTATGAAACTCATTTTGAACGCAGATGACTTTGGGCTGACTGAATCGGTGAACTTAGCGATAGCAGATTGCTTCCATGCTGGAATGGTGAAGTCGACGACGATTATGATGAATCAGCCTGCTGTAGAGCATGCCGCTGAATTGTATCGACGAGGGCTTATATCGGAGGTTGGCTTACACTTTACCGTTACCGCAGGTAGACCGATCTCCGATCCTGATCTTATCCCTAGCTTGGTGAATGATGACGGAGAATTCTTTGATAAGACGATACTGTTTAACAAATCAGATGTTTCGAGTGACGAGGTCGAAGTTGAGCTGAAGGCTCAGTACCGCGCTGCGTTAGATATGGGATTCAATATTAATCACATCGATAGTCATCATTTTGGAGGCGTCTATCGTTCCCTAAAACAAGGTTTTACTCAAGCAGTGAACAAGATTGGACTTCCTGTGCGGAGAATCGATAGCATCATCCAAGGGCAAGAGCTGTTAGCTGTCCCTACACCGGATGTATTTGATATGGGGTTCTATGCTGGGGGAGCGACGATCGAACACTTAAAAGCGATGCTTCTTGCTTACCAAGAGCAAAAGCCGAGCGGTACGATAGAGCTAATGTGCCATCCCGCTCGGGAGGTTAGTGAGGAGCTTGCCGCACTCTCAAGTTACACCGACTCAAGGGTTGAAGAATGGCGAATTCTCACCAACTTAGAGATGTCATTGTGGTTGCAGCAACAAGGAATTGAGTGTGTCGGCTTTGATGCATTGAACGTATAAAATCATTTACGAAAATTCAATAGAGCAAGGTGAGGATATTCACCTTGCTCATTAGCTTGTGAAATTTAAGAAAATTAGCATAAATCTATTATTAATTAATGAGTTGCTGGCAAGGCACGATTCTCTCGACTATGTTTTAAAGTACATTAAGAACAAGGCAGTTGAGAATGAAGAGCAAGCTTTCCTTTTTGGCGATAGTCGCCAGTCTTATAAGTGGCTGTGGACAAGAACCACCGCCAATTCCTGAACCGGACTCTCGTCCAGCCAAACTGTTTAACGTCGCTGTCGGCAATAGTAAATTTGAGCGCACATTCCCTGCTACTTCAGAAGCGGGTGATAAAGCCGTTCTCGCTTTCCGTGTTCCCGGGCAATTAGAGCAAATAGTAGTCCGCGCAGGCCAACCCGTTTTTAAGGGACAATTACTTGCTCAGCTCAACCCCGACGAATATCAATTATTAGAGAAGCAAGCCAAGGCGAATTTCCAATTGGCGGATGTTCAATATCAAAGGGCTCTTAAGTTACGCAAGGATAAAGTCGTGTCCGAACAAGACTTTGACCAAGCAAAGGCAAACATGAATTCCGCTCAAGCCAATTGGTCTCAAGCTAAGGCCAATTTACGCTATACCAAATTGCTTGCCCCGTATGACGGTACTATTTCCATAATCCCTGCAGACAATTACGAGTACATTCAAGCCAAAGAAGGGGTTATGAATATCCAATCGAATCAACTTATTAAGGTTATTTTTCAGCTGCCTGATCTATTGTTGAATCGATTCCAATCGAAAAATCAAGTAGATGCTTCCATGGTCTTTGATGCTTATCCATCACGTGCTTTCGAACTAACTTTTCAAGAAATTGATACTGAGGCTGACCCAAAGACGGGCAGTTACAAAGTGACCATGATCATGGAGAGACCGACAGACGTGGGGATCCTACCTGGAATGGCTGGTCAGGTAAGCGTAGTCACTCGTAGCACTGGCGCTACGGTAATCCCTCAGTCAGCACTGTTTATGGAAGGGGATACTAAGTGTGTTTGGCGGGTTAGTGAACAAGGAATTGTCGAGAAAGTAGCAGTAGAGCTTAACGACAAGCGACAGGTTATTAGTGGGCTAAACGATGGCGATCAAATAGTAGTTTCTGGGGTGCAAGGGATTGAATCAGGTATTAAGGTCCGTGAGTGGGTCAAGGAAAGAGGGCTTTGATATGCATAGTCGCTTAGTAAGTATTCTAGTTCTTGCTGCAATAATATCAGGATGTAGCAAACCCGAAGTGGGAACGAGAGAGGAAGTTCCTAAGGTGAGAGTCACGGAGATTGGCAAAACCGAGCTGAAAAATAGTCTTTATTTTCCTGCTCTTGCTATGGCGGCGGACCGCTCTCACCTCAGCTTTAGAGTCGCAGGAGAAATCAGCTCTATCGATCTTAAAGAAGGTGATTTTGTGAAAAAAGGTGATGTGTTGGCAGTGCTTGAACCCACAGATTACCAATTGGCGGTAGATAATGCGCAAGCACGGTTTGGCGTCATTGACAGTCAATTTCGTCGCTCAAGCCCTTTGGTTAAAAAGGGACTATTAGCGCAATCACAATTCGATGAAATTGCAGCACAAAGAGCCTATGCCAAAGCGGAACTAGAGCTTGCTAAGTTACGACTATCTTTTACAGAGCTTCTTGCTCCGGTGGATGGTGTAATATCGCGAGTGTCAGCAGAACAATTTGAGAACGTTCAAATCGGTCAGCAAGTGGTCAATATCCATAGCGTTGATGAAGTAGAGGTGATTGTTCAACTCCCTGACAGCTTTTCACTAAACCAACCTACGAATCGCGATCTAGCTAGCATTGAAACTCTCGTCCGCGTGCCTTCTGGTAATGAATATACCGCACGGCTGAAAGAGTTTACCACCGAGCCTGACCCCTCCTTGGGTACTTTTACAGCTACATTAGTGCTGCCTATGCCGAAAAACGAATACATTCTAGATGGTATGGCGGTGGACGTGACATCCAAAGCTAAAGATGTTGGTCTGAATTTGACCCGAGGAGTGAGTGTTCCAATAGAGGCTGTCTTTAATCAAGATGGCGATTCGCTCAATGACAATGAGAAGTTCGTTTGGCTGCTAAACGAAGACAGTACGGTAACTAAACAGAAAGTGACGACGGGTAAAGTTTCTCAAACCACGATTCAAATAGTCGATGGCTTGGAGCAAACGCAACAGATAGTGATTGCTGGTATTGCAAGGCTCAGAGACGGCATTAAAGTGGAAGTACTCTCGCAGGAGGCGAAGTGATGAACCAAGAAAAACAACAATCATTGCCTCAATCGGATGACGAGGTTACTGGCGTTGCCGCGTATTTTATTCGCAATAAAGTCATCAGTTGGATGGTGTCATTAATATTCCTGATAGGTGGTGTTTCGGCATTCTTTGGACTGGGTCGATTGGAAGACCCTGCATTTACGATAAAAGATGCGATGGTCGTGACCTCGTACCCTGGTGCGACGCCTCAACAAGTGGAAGAGGAAGTTACGTATCCGATAGAGAAAGCTATTCAGCAGCTAACTTATGTGGATGAGATCAATTCCATATCGAGCCGTGGTTTGTCTCAGATAACTGTGACTATGAAAAACAACTATGGCCCTGATGACTTACCTCAAATATGGGACGAACTGCGTCGTAAAGTAAATGACGTGAAAGGCTCGTTGCCTCCAGGGGTGAATGAGCCATCGGTAATTGATGACTTTGGTGATGTATATGGCGTGTTGTTTGCCTTAACGGGAGAAGGGTACAACTACAAAGAACTTCTAGATTATGTCGACTATCTGCGACGTGAATTAGAACTGGTAGACGGAGTCAGTAAGGTCTCGGTAACAGGTGACCAACAAGAACAAGTATTTATTGAGATTTCGATAAAACGGATCAGCGCTCTTGGTATCGCGCCAAGCACGATTTTCAATTTGCTTCAAACTCAGAACATTGTTTCTAACGCAGGTGCAACCCGAATTGGTGATGAATACATTCGTATTCAACCAACCGGAGAGTTTACGGATGTGTCGGAGCTCGGAGACCTTATCCTTACGGAAGGTGGAGCTCAAGGTCTGATCTTCTTGAAAGATGTCGCAGAGATAAAGCGAGGGTTTATCGAAGTCCCATCGAACATCATTACTTATAATGGCGATACTGCACTCAACGTAGGAATCTCGTTTGCTAGTGGCGTCAATGTAGTCGAAGTTGGTGACAGGTTATACAGACGATTAGCGGAGCTAAAATATCAACAGCCAGTTGGTATCGAAATTAACGAAGTTTATAGTCAACCAAAGGAAGTGGATAAATCAGTTCGTGGGTTCGTAGTTAGCTTGGGGCAAGCCGTTGCCATTGTAATAGTGGTGTTGCTGTTCTTTATGGGACTACGCTCGGGCTTATTGATTGGACTGATTTTACTGCTTACGGTCCTCGGGACTTTTATTTTCATGCAGTACATGGCTATCGATCTTCAAAGGATTTCTCTGGGAGCCCTAGTCATAGCGTTGGGGATGCTGGTGGATAATGCCATCGTGGTCGTTGAAGGGATATTAATAGGAACACAAAAAGGGAGGACTCGGCTTCAAGCCGCAACCGATATTGTGACGCAAACGAAATGGCCGTTGCTGGGAGCGACTGTGATTGCGGTTACTGCTTTTGCGCCCATTGGTTTGTCCGAAGACTCAACAGGCGAATATTGCGGCACATTATTTTCCGTACTATTAATTTCACTCATGCTAAGTTGGTTTACTGCTATATCTCTTACGCCTTTCTTCGCCGATCTGTTTTTCCGAGGTATGAAGGTGAAGGAGGGAGAGGAAGGCAATGATCCTTATAACGGATTTGTTTTTGTTGCTTACCGAAAGTTCCTTGAGTTTTGTATGCATCGAGCTTGGTCGACGGTGGTCGTATTAATTATGGCACTAGTGGCGGCCTTATATGGATTTACTCAAGTTAAACAGTCATTCTTTCCAGCCTCTACAACGCCGATGTTCCAAGTGGATGTTTGGCTACCAGAAGGAACCGACATTAGAGCGACCAATACCAAGCTTAAAGCAATTGAAACTTGGATCTCTGAGCAACCAGAAGCTGACCATATCACGACAACGGCGGGTAAAGGGTTGCAGCGATTTATGCTGACTTATGCACCGGAAAAGAGTTATGCCGCTTATGGAGAAATTACCACTAGGGTCACTAGCTATGAGGCATTGCAGCCACTAATGGCTCGGTTCCGAGATTATCTAGACGCAACTTTCCCTGAGATCAACTACAAGCTTAAGCAAATTGAACTCGGTCCTGGAGGTGGTGCAAAGATTGAGGCGAGAATCATTGGCTCTGACCCGACGGTACTTAGAAGTATAGCGTCGCAAGTTATGGATATTTTGTATGCCGACCCAGGTGCTTACAACATTCGACACGATTGGCGCGAACGCACTAAAGTTCTTGAGCCTGTGTTTAATGAGAGTCAGGCTAGACGTTACGGTATTACAAAATCTGATGTGGATGATGTGCTAATGATGTCCTTCTCCGGAAAGTCTGTTGGTTTGTACCGAGATGGAACAACCTTGATGCCTATTGTGGCAAGGCTACCAGACGAAGAGCGAGTGGATATTCGTAACATTGAAGGGATGATGATTTGGAGTCCCGCACTGAGTGAGTTTATTCCATTCCAACAGGTCACACAGGGATATGATACTCGCTGGGAAGACCCGATCATTGTCCGCAAGAATCGCAAACGGATGCTGACGGTGATGGCAGATCCAGATCTACTGGGCGAAGAAACTGCTGCTACGCTCCAAAAGCGTATCCAGTCTAAAATTGAGGCGATAGACCTACCGCCAGGTTATTCATTAGAGTGGGGGGGAGAATATGAGTCTTCTGGAGACGCGCAAGAGTCTCTGTTCCAAACAATGCCTATGGGCTATCTGTTCATGTTCTTAATTACTATCTTCTTGTTTAATGCGGTGAAGGAAGCACTTATCGTCTGGCTAACTGTGCCTCTGGCCGTCATTGGTGTTACCACCGGACTACTTGCCTTAAATACTCCATTTGGTTTTATGGCATTATTGGGTTTTCTAAGTCTGTCAGGGATGTTATTAAAAAACGGTATCGTTTTACTTGACCAGATTGAGATAGAAATTAAAACCGGAAAAGAGCCGTATTTAGCGGTTGTTGATGCGGCGTTAAGTCGAGTGAGACCAGTGTGTATGGCAGCGATCACTACTATCTTGGGGATGATTCCGTTATTACCGGATATCTTTTTCAAGCCGATGGCGGTAACAATTATGTTTGGTTTAGGATTTGCGACTGTATTGACGTTAATTGTCGTTCCAGTGCTGTATCGTATCTTCCACAGAGTTAAACCAATCTAGATATTTGGGAGCAGCGTAATGCTCCCAAATACCTTTATCCATTAAGGAGAGATGAATTCGATGTGCAAACGATGCCCATGGCTTGATGAAACCAAGCAAGATTATGTGGAATATCACGATAAAGAGTGGGGTGTCCCCGTACTAGACGATCAAACTATGTTTGAGTATCTAGTGTTGGAATCCGCTCAGGCAGGATTGAGTTGGTATACCATCTTAAAACGTCGCGAAGGGTATCGAAACGCATTTGCCAACTTTGATGTAGAGAAAGTAGCCCGTTTTACCGAAGAAGATGAACGTCGTTTACGGGAGGATAGTGGGATTATTCGCAATAAATTGAAAATCAGCTCAACTATCACCAACGCTCAGCATTTCATTGAGATACAAAAAGAGTTTGGTAGCTTTTGTAATTATATCTGGTCGTTTGTCGACAATAAGGTATTAGTAACTTGTCCTAAGACGCTAGAAGATTATCCAGCCACGTCGGAGGTCTCTGATCGGTTAAGTAAAGACCTTAAGAAACGCGGCTTTAAGTTTGTTGGGTCGACTATTATCTACGCCCATCTTCAAGCGGCAGGGCTAATCAATGATCACAGTGTTTCTTGCTATCGACGCCAAGAGGTTATCGATAGCTATCAGAAGCTTGGCCTAGAATACCAGTTAGTTTAAAGACTACTCTATGGTGTTGGAAACCTGTCCGATCCCTTCAATTGAGACCGACACGTTATCACCCGACCTAAGTGCTCTTGTTCGGCCTGGTGTACCAGCAAAAATCATATCACCAGGTCGTAGCGTAATGTATTTACTGATATAACTAACGATTGTTGGGACATTGTGAATCATGTTTGCCAGTGTTTCTTGTTGCATGATTTTGCCATTAAGACGCGTAACGATTTCTTGGTTGCCGATATCGACATTAGTTGTAATGAAGTTAGATACAGGACCAAAACCTGTTGCACCTTTAGCACGCCACCACTGCAGATCTTGACCTTGCCAACTGCGTTCCGTCAAATCGTTGCCCGCTAAGTACCCAAACACGCAACTCAACGCATTTAGATTGCTTGTGTCGTGACATGTCTTGCCGATCACAATGACAAGCTCTCCCTCAAAATGAACATTATTTGCCTCATCGGGAAATGACAATGCACCGCTCAACCTAACAGCGTCGATAGACTTGAAGAAAATCTCCGGCTTTGCAGCTCCAGAGTTGCCTGCATGACTGCGAAAATTGAGGCCGACAGCGTAAACGCTACCGTGAGTAATAGGGGCCAGTAACGTTGCTTCATCGGCTGTGATGACTTTTACGGTAGAAGGACTATCAAATGGTCTTGAAGACAACAGATCATAGTGGTTTGGGTTTTGTTGTGAGACGCGTATCCAGTGTCGTTTGTTTTGATACTCGACGAGTCCATATTGCGCCGCTAGCGATTGAAATGGTAGAAAAATCAGTAACAGTAAGAGTCTCATTGCCGCCGTCCTAGAATAGGTTCCTGAATACATCTATGAAAGTGTGCTCAACAGAGTATAGTGTTGAGTTATTAATTACGTGAAAATAGATGTCTGGTTCAATAGAACTTAGTAGGTAGTGGAAAGATATGGAAAAATTCGATTCGATTTACGCCAGAGCGGCAGATAGAAAAGGTGGTGAGCAAGGACTTGAGTCGATTGTCTCCAAACCTCTGAGCCGAGATGAAGTGGCAGCTATTCCTGAAGATCGTTGGTTGTCTGCGTTTTCAATGAAAGTGTTCCAAAGTGGAATATCGTGGAAAGTGGTAAGAAACAAATGGCCAAACTTCGAAGAACATTTTTTCCAATTCAGAATCGATCCGCTACTGATGCTGTCTGAAGAACAGTGGGAACAAAAAGCCCAAGACCCAAAAATCATTCGTCACATGACTAAAGTCATGTCGATAACAGTTAATGCCTCGATGATCCAATCTGCTCGCTACGAGCACGAATCCTTTTCGCAAATGGTTGCCGATTGGCCGAAAGAATCGATCGTCGAACTCTGGGCACACCTTAAAAAACATGGTGCAAGGCTCGGCGGAAATACTGGACCTTATGCGCTAAGACAATTGGGTGTAGACACCTTTATTTTATCAAATGATGTAGAAGGCTATTTACGTAATACCAATATCATTGACTCGGGTAGAGGCACAAAACGTGCGATGAATGCTGCAAACAAAGCATTTATGGAATGGCACCAAGAGTCGGGTCGGTCACTTTCAGAAATCAGCCAAATCATTGCTTATGGTTTTGGCGATAATCGAGTTTAGCTAGGTAAGGGAGACTTTCTCTTCCAATATCTTTGAGACATAAGTTCCCCCTGCTGCGCAGGGGGAAGATTTAGTAGGGCAAACTCTTAAGTAAATCTATTTATGATTCCAGAATCACTCGCGTATCTTCACTCAACGATTCTAACTCACTTGCCACATCTTTAATTTGCATTGCTGCGGGTATTTTGAGTGCCATTGTTGCTGTAAATAGGCTTGAACCAATACCACCGCCCCCCGCGATAAATACACGCTGGCAGTCCATATCTAGAATACGGATATCTTGCCCATCTAAGAACTGGGTAATCTCGTTAACGATACCGGCTCGGTCGTTAGCATCTAATCGTAACTGGAATACCTTTTCTTGATCATGACGATGCTCTTCGGTATCGGTGATTTGAACTAATAATCCTTGCTGTTCACTGAAAGCGCTTTTGACTGCTTGAACATTGTCCGTAGGAAGTTCGACCTTTATGACGGCGGCCACATGGTCTTCGATAAAATTCACTTTGCTCACCAGCCATTTACCGCCGTTTTCGTGGGTAACTGATGCAAGGTTTTTAATGGTGGCTGGGCTAGCTTGGCCAACAAAGTTGACAATGAAAGTACTGCTGCTCATACGATTCCCTCCACAGGTTTAAAACCAACAACTATTTGAATAGTTAACTCCAGTTTAGATCTAAAAAAGGTCGGTCGCATGATGAACGTCAAGTATTCACTCTAAAAACAAAACAAGATTATTGAACTGTAGTTAGGCGCACAATTTTCATGGTTTTTATTTGGTCAACAAAGAGTTAGCCATAATACCTCTCCCTTTCGCAGATCTAATTTACAGTTCTCTGACATTTAATTGCTAGACCGACCGGTTTGTTTTGATTATTGTGTGATCACTTTCTTAGGAGGACAACCATGCAAAACACGACTTTTGATGATTTGAAACTCATTCACAAGCGATTAAAAAAGCACTATCAAAGTGAACCAATGCCAAGCTATGAGGCTCGTGTTGCCGTGCTTACGTCGTTAAAAGTGTCGTTGCAACAATTCAGTGACGCGCTTTGTGATGCTCTGGATAAAGACTATGGAAAGAGAAGCCGACAGGACACATTAGTTGCCGACGTCTTGCCATGTATTGGCAATATTGACCACACCTTATCCCAGTTAGCGCAATGGATGAGTCCATGTCCGAGAGACGCGGGCCCATTACTTTCAAGCTCAACTGTAGAGGTGGTGTATCAACCTAAAGGAGTTGTCGGCATCGTTACTCCTTGGAACTTCCCGGTCATGCTTTCTATTGGTCCTTTGATATCTGCGATTGCTGCGGGTAACAGGGCGATGATCAAACTGAGTGAGTTCACCCCTGCCACCAATTCGGTCATTCGTGAAATGCTTGCAAGCTGCTTTAGCGATACTGAGGTTGTCGTCATTGAAGGTGAGGCCGATATTGCTGCTCAGTTCACCTCTTTACCATTCGACCATTTGCTCTTTACTGGCTCGACAGAAGTTGGTCGTAAGGTCATGAAAGCTGCGTCAGAAAACCTAACGCCAGTCACCTTAGAACTTGGCGGCAAGTCGCCAGTTCTTGTCGCGGATGACGCTGATATTGAGATGGCTGTGGAACGCATTATTTATGGCAAGAGTTTGAATAATGGTCAGGTATGTGTAGCTCCTGATTATGTATTGATTCCCGAAGGCAAGCAGCACGCTTTTGTTAAGGCATATGTTGAGCATTATCAAAAACTGTTTCCCCAAGGGGTAAACAGCGACTCGATGACTAGTCTGATTAATCAGCGTCAATTCCAACGTCTTCATGATTTGCTCTCCAATGAAGTGGCGGCAGAGTCTCTTGTTACTGCCTGTCATAAAGAAGCGCTCGATGTGGAAAGACAACTGATGGCGACACACTTAATTGTTAATCCATCTCTGCAATCAGCGGTTATGACTCAAGAAATTTTTGGTCCCTTATTGCCGATCATCACCTATTCCAACATTGATGGTGCAATTAACTTTATTACTGAGAGACCAAGGCCCCTAGCACTTTATCTGATGAGCGAAGATGACTCATTGCAACGCAAAGTTGCTAATCAGGTGCACTCTGGTGGCATGTGCATTAATGACTGCGTTTTCCACCTAGCGGTCGATGATGCGCCATTTGGAGGTATTGGAGAGTCTGGAAAAGGGGCTTACCACGGTAAAGAAGGCTTCCTAACTTTCTCTCACGCCAAGACGGTGATGACGACCGATGCACAGCAACACAATGTCAGCTTATTACTTGGTCCTGAAGATAACGAATTCAAACGTGCAGTACTAAAAACACTGTGCGCATAACTGACTAATTGGAGATTCAACTATGAATAACTTTACTTTCAACCTTAGAACCGTCGTTCACTCTGGTGCATCATCCATAGAAGCGATCCCAACCCTGTTTAAAGCGAAAGGGGCGCAGCGAGTGTTGTTGGTCAGCGATAAAGGCCTTGAGTCATTGGGTTTCGTAGAGCGTTTGGCATCGCTGTTTTCGACAGAAGAGAAGGTGAAGCTTGCGGGGATTTACACCGATATTGAAGCGGACGCGAGCTGTTTGGATATTAATCGCGCTCTGGAATTTGCAAAACAGGTGAATGCAGACAGTATTTTGGCGCTTGGCGGGGGGAGCGTTATCGATGCATCAAAAGGTATCAAATATGGTTTAGAACATAAGCTTGATGATATCCGTGATGCGATTCAAGGTGGTGGGCGTCTTGAAGTTGGTCCTGATGTAAAACCGTTTTCAATTCCTCATATAGGCGTACCGACAACGGCGGGGACAGGTGCAGAAGCATCGCCTATCGCGGTTTTTTATAATGACAGAGAGCAGGTTAAAGCGAGTTTAGTCGTCTCTGGACTTGAGTGCGATATTGCTGTTTTAGACCCTGAGCTGACAGTGAATTTGCCAGCAGCGTTAACAGTATCGACAGGTATGGACGCATTGACCCATGCTATTGAAGCACTGGCATCGCCTTTAAGTAATACCTTCACTGATGCTTATGCGACGCAGGCGTGTCGCTTGATACTGAATAACCTACCGCAAGTACTTCAGTCTCCGCAAAATGTAGCGGCTCGTTGTGAGCTCCTGCAAGCAAGTACCATGGCTATTTCTGCTTTCTATTCGTCTTTAGGTGGCATACCGATCCATAACTGCGCGCACGCATTTGGCGCGGTAGCGCATATCCCACATGGTGATGCCAATAGTGTCTTACTACCAGTGGTGATTGAGGCGCTTCCAGAGTTTTACCTCCCAAGCATTAACAAATTAGCAGCGGTGTTTGGCATATCACCTAGCTTAACAGACGCTGAAAAACACCAAGAGGTTGTACATTCATTACGTGCTTTCCAGGCGTTAGTGAATGCGACGCAGAGCTTTGCCAAATGGAACCTAGATGACAACAAAAAAGCGCAGATTGTCTCTGGGATAGAAAAAGACATCAGTTTCCAGTTCTACCCGATTGCTCAAGAAAAGGTCACCGCAATACTCGAGACTACTTGTTAATTTTCCAACTTACTCATTGCGGCATAGGGATGTGCCTCACTTTTTGAATACTAGGAGGCAACTATGTTTTTTACTCAACACGTCAACAAGATGCTATTGGTTACCGGTATTGGAACCGCGGCGGCTTTCGCTTATGCATTTTTCCCACAATGGGCCATTACTCACATCGGGCAATTACCTTATTTGGATCAGGATTTTGTGTTCTATCAACACTGGGGTGTCATGGTAGGCATGATGGGAGTGATGATGGTGGGTGCGGCTTTCAAACCTCAGTGGAGAGACAGCATCATGCTTTATTCTGCGGTTGAGAAAGGCTTTATGGTGATTCTTCTTCTGCTTAACTACAACAGCCCGCATATTACCGGTTTTTTACTTGCAGGAGCCATGGATACGTTCGTTGTGATTTGGACGTTAGCATACTGGAAAGAGCAGAAAACCATACGTTTACAAGCCTCAACCTTGCAACACTAGCGTCAAACTATGAATAAACGCATTCAAAATTGGTCGCTTAGCTTTCTCTGTTTGCTTTTTATTGGGACGACATGCCTGGGGTACGTAACAGACACACCAAATACCTTATCTAGTGATGTTGGTACTACGTTTCAAAACGGTTATGCGGGTGACGCTGCGGCGCAGTACGAGATTGGTATGTTTTATCTGCAAGGTGTCGAATCTGAGGGTGAATATCTTGAATCTACTCAAGAAAAAGCACGCAAATGGATATTACGAGCAGCGACTCAGGGGAATGCAGACGCTCAATTACAGCTTGGTCTTATGTACGCAGCAGGGACTGGTGGCGAGAAAGATCATTCTCTAGCGGTTAGCTGGATAGGCAAAGCCGCTGAACAGAATCATCCTAGAGCACTGGATATGCTCCATTGGATGTCACAAAGTGCTCACTAAACAAGGGTGAACCATGAATAATTCCAAAACTATCCTATGCACGGCCATAGCAGCCTCTTGTGCACCAAATGCATTTGCTACGCAGGAAAAACCTAATATTTTACTCATCGTTGGTGATGATGTCGGATTTGCTGATACGCAACCTTATGGCTCTGAAGTGTCAACACCAAACCTGATGCAACTGGCTGAAGAGGGGGTGAAATTTACCAACTTCCACGCTTCACCCACGTCATCTGTCACTCGCTCTATGATGTTAACGGGTGCCAACAGTCATGAGGTTGGGCTAGGCACGTTCGACTATGCCGTCTATCCGCCAGCTATTGGCAAGCCAGGTTATGAAGGCTACCTCACTAAAGATGGCGTAACCGTAGCGACGTTACTTCGTGATAATGGCTATCATACTTACCTTTCTGGGAAATGGCACTTGGGTCATGATGATGGTTTCCTGCCGGATGATCGTGGCTTTGAACAGAGCTACGGGATTTTGGCTGGCGGTTCGAATCATTTCAATAGAGATATGATGTTCCCGGCGAAAAATGAAGCAACAGCAAAAGCGTTGCAAAAAGGTGAAATGCCCGGCGTAGAGGTCGAGCCGACTTATCAAAATGGTCAACAAGTAAAAGATAAGTATCCGGGAGAGTATTCAGACCAAGGTTATACCGAAGAGTTAATCAGCATGATTGATAGTAATAAGGACTCCGGAAAACCTTTTTTTGCCTATTTACCATTCACAGCGATTCACTTGCCACTACAAGCACCTAAAGCATCGTTTGAAGATAAGATTGCTTATTACGTAGAGCACGGATGGGACTCTGTTCGAGAAGACCGCTTTAAACGAATGCAACAGATGGGCGTAATTCCAAAGAGCGCTACGATGTCCGATAGAAATTCACTGAGTAGACCATGGGATGATCTGTCAGATGAACAAAAGCAATGGTATGGCAAAAAAATGGCCATTGCTATGGGAATGATGGAGCTTCAAGACCAGCAGATAGGTCAGGTAACTGATTATTTGAAGAAGATAGGTGAGTACGACAATACGTATATTATCTATCTCGCAGACAACGGTCCGGAAGCGACGGATATTACGGGGAAAAATGTAAGTGATCTGATTCGTACTTGGACCGATTATCACTTTGACAATAGTACCGAAAATCTGGGTAACGCAGACTCAAGTGTCTCATTGGGCCCAGAATGGGCAAGTGCATCCACTGGTGGATTGTCTTGGTTTAAAGCGTATACAGCAGAAGGGGGAGTACGTGTTCCTCTGATCATCAAACCTGCCAAAGGTGTCCTTGGAGAGAAGGAGTCACTGGAGGCCGGAACTCAAACTAATGAATTGGCTCAAGTAAAAGACCTCGCTGCCACAATATTGGATGTGGCCGATGTTGAACCCGCTGGCGGTAAATATAAAGGCAGAAAAGTGGCCCCAATGAGCGGTCAAAGCATTATGCCTTATCTACAAGGTGAGCAAGAGACTGTCCATAGCGAAGACAATGCTATCGCGTTCGAGTTATTCGGCAGCGGCATTCTTCTTCAAGGGGACTTTAAGATCATTCGAATTTCGAAAGGGATGGGAGGGGACAGTGAGTGGCATATGTACAACACCAAGTTAGACCCTGCTGAAATGATAGACCTGAAACACCAACGTCCTGAGCAGTTCCAACAAATGTTAGCTGCCTACAAAGAGTACGAAAAAACAATGGGTATCGTACCAGTGGATGAACAATGGAATCCATTTGAAAACGTGAAGTAAAAAATTTCGCCTCAATGCAAACTGACCGGTTTGTATTGAGGCGAGTTCACCCATTTAAAAATGTTGAACAGTTTGGATACTTTCTTAAGAGGAACACACCATGTCCCACTATCATCTTAATGTACCTCAGTACCAAGGTCAGCCTCATGCTAAGTTTCAGGCGTTGGCGAAACCAACTGGAGCGGTGTGTAATATTAACTGTGACTATTGCTATTATCTGGATAAACAACAGCTACTAGAGTATCCCAAGAATCGCTCGTACAAGATGAGTGATGAGATGCTAGAGCGTTATATTCGCCAGTACATTCAAGGTCAAAACACGCCAGAGATCGTCTTCTCTTGGCATGGTGGCGAGCCAACGATGCTAGGTCTTAGTTATTTTGAACGAATAGTAGAGCTTCAAACGAAATACGCCAAACCCTATGTGAAGATAGTGAATGATATTCAGACCAATGGGCTGTTAATCAATGACAAATGGTGTCAATTTTTGGCGAAACACGCGTTTAGTGTAGGTTTGAGTATTGATGGCCCAGAACAGCTTCACAATACATATCGCAAGAACCGCTGCGGGCAGGGGACGTTTAGCAAGGTGATTGAAGCCGCCGAACATCTAAAGCGTCATGGTATCCACTTTGCGACGCTGACTTGTGTCAACAACGTCAATGGAAATTACCCTTTAGAGGTGTATCGCTTCTTAAGAGATGAGATTCAACCATCACAAATTCAATTTATCCCAGTTGTTGACCGAGATGAAGAGATAAAATGGGCTCAGTGTTCTGAAGCTGCAATCATCCCTATATCCGCTCAAACAACAAGTTGGAGTGTCGCTCCGACTCAATGGGGAGACTTCTTAACGACCATTTTTGATGAATGGATGAAGCAGGATTTTGGCAAAGTTCATATTCCTTACTTCGAAAACTTTTTCGGAATTTGGATGGGTAAACCGAGTTCGATGTGTACGCTAAGCGATATATGCGGCAAGGGCATTGCTGTCGAACCTAATGGCGATGTTTATGCCTGCGATCACTATGTTCATCCTGAACACAAAATTGGCAATATTGAGCAGACGCCATTGGCGGCAATCGCTTTATCAAAACAGCAAATGACCTTTGGTTTTGCGAAACAAAGAGCGTTGCCCAAACAATGTTTGGAGTGCAAGGTGAGGTTTGCTTGTCATGGTGAGTGTCCAAAGAACCGAATCATAAAAGATAAGTACGGTAACCCTGGACTCAATTACTTATGCCAAGGTTGGCAACAAATATTTCATCATGTTGACCCAGTGATTACGCATATACTTGAGCTAAATGGAATTGCGAAAACAACATGTAAAGCTATTGGGTGAGAATATGGATAGTTATTTACTACTCGGCTTGGTCATGGCGCTGCTCAGTATTTGGAAAACCTATTCTGGTCCCGCATTAGCAGGTTTTGTTGGTTTTAGTTATCCAGAGATGTTGCTGTTTAATGTGGTTCCGGCATTAATCGCAGGCTATTTCGGCTGGTTTATAGGACGATATTCCTTTTACCTTTATGCGAGAAAGAATTTTCAGCCCTACAGGCCTAAGTTGAGGCGATTCGTAATCGCATGGAAAAGGTATGGTAATAAGACTATGGCCACACTTGCTCCTGTTTTGGTTGGCATTCCACTCTACACCTTAATCGCTAGGCGCCTCAGACAAAGTCACATTACTACCTTTATTTTACTTTCATTGTCTATTTTGTGTTGGAGCGGTTTGAGTTATAGCCTAGTCAATGCATTAAATCTTAGTACACATCTCAATTTACAAGGCTTACTTAGTCAGATAGGGCTTTGAGCTAACTTACTCTATTAAATCTGAAAATTTGCTTTATAGATACCAGCAACTAGTCTGTAAGAATAAACAGGAGAAGCAACATGACGCATACACAAAAGTTCTTGTTATTGGCGGTCCTTGGATTAATCCCTATTGCCTTAATGTATGGCTTGGTTCCTAGCATTACCTTACCTTTCCTGTTTGATATTGATGCATCACCGATTAATGTGAGTCATATCTTTCGCGCTGTAATGGGGCTTTATCTTGCATTGGCGGTTTATTGGCTTATGGGGGCTTTCGGGACGCAGCAAATGGCGCGTTCTGCACTACAAAGTCTGATTGTTTTTATGTGGGGGCTGGGTTTAGGTCGTGCTATTAGCATGGTCGTCGATGGGATACCAAATGGGCTGTTAGTCGTTTATCTTCTCCTCGAAATAGGATTTGGAGTAGTAGGGATTGTGCTTCTCAAAAAAGATGATTTTGAAACCAAACGAGTCGCGTGAATATATTAGGAGGCAGGATGCACCGTATATTAATGAAATGGTTAGTGCTGAGTTTATTAGGCTTGAGTTCACTTGCGAATGCGAATGAAAAGCCACCAAACATTTTTGTTATTTTTACTGATGATATTGGTATCTCTAACCTAAGTGCTTACCATCGAGGGTTAATGAGTAGTGAGACGCCCAATATTGATAGTATTGCTGAAAAAGGAATGTTGCTGACGGACTATTATGCTCAGCCTTCTTGCACAGCAGGACGCTCTGCGTTTATTACCGGACAGTTCCCCGTTCGTACCGGCATGCATACTGTTGGTCTTCCAGGTAGCCCAGTAGGACTGAATGCTGAAACACCGACACTACCGGAAATACTGAAAACCTTAGGTTATACAACTGGCCAGTTTGGTAAGAACCATTTAGGTGACCGAGATGAAGTGCTACCAACAATGAATGGTTTCGATGAATATTGGGGTTGGTTATATCATCTTAATGCGATGGAATACACTGAAGATCCTGATTGGCCAAAAGACGAAGCGTTCCAGAAATTCGCACCAAGAAATGTGATTCATTCCAAGTCAGATGGCAAGGGTGGACAAACCATCAAAGATGACGGGCCTTTGACCATCGAACGCATGCGTACTTTAGATGATGAGGTTAATAAACATGCCATCAACTTCATCGAAAATGCGGTGAAACAAGACAAGCCTTTCTTCACCTGGTATTGCCCTTCAAGAGGCCATGTTTGGACTCACTTGTCTCCAGAGTACGAAGCTATGCTCGGACAAAACGGTTGGGGCTTGCAAGAAGTCGTGATGAAAGACCTCGATGATCATGTCGGTGAGATGCTTGCCAAATTAGAAGAGTTGGGTGTAGCGGATAACACGATTGTGATCTTTACGGCGGATAATGGGCCAGAAATCATGACTTGGCCTGATGGCGGAATGACGCCTTTCCATGGTGAAAAAGGCTCAACTTGGGAAGGTGGTGTCCGTGCGCCTCTGTTGGTGAGCTGGCCAGGTAAAATTCCAGCAGGAAAAATACACAACGGGATGTTTGATGGTATGGACTGGTTACCTACGCTGGTTGAAGCCGCAGGTGGACCAAGCGATCTCAAACAACAAATGCTGACAGGGTATGAAGGCTTTAAAGCGCATTTAGATGGTTACAATCAAATATCGATGCTCACTGAACTAGCACCGTCAAATCGTAAAGAAATCATTTACTACGAACGTGACAGACTTCAAGCGGTTCGCGTTGGTGATTGGAAAGCTCATTTTGTGGTGCAAAACCATGGCTGGAGTGGACCGAAGGAAGAGCTTAATGCACCGCTACTCTTCAACCTACGCCGCGATCCTTATGAGCGTGCTGCCGAGGAGTCTGGTATGTACATCAACTGGATGGGCAAGAAAATGTGGGCATTTGGCCCAGCTCAGGCAGCGGTACAACAACACTTAGAAACCTTTAAAGAGTGGCCTCCTGTCACTTTTGAGCCGGATGCGGTGGATGCGTCCGGAATAGGGCGCTAATGGTGGTTCATTAACTCAGTTTACTAAAGGGCTGCTTGCAGCCCTTATTTTATCAGTAACTTGGTTTCCATCATGGCTTGCTCTAAATGCGTTCTGTCTTTTTGCATCGCGCAAAGTAATGTGGCACCTAACCACTTTGCATAAAGCGTTCGCGAGACCATGTATGGATTTTCTATAGCTAGCAGACCTAGCTCGTTACCAGATGCGAAATAATCCGCCATGCGATTAATGACTTTTTCAGCGCCGTTATCCAGTTCGACTTGCATACTTGATGATGTCCCAGATATTTCACCAGACAACTTCACCACTAAACATTTAATCCGAAAATCTACTGTCACCTTTGAATCTGACCAAAACTCGAAGTAATGTAACGCGCGCTGTTCAAAGGCAATGGAGTTGTCTTCTAGATATTGACTGAGCGTGTTTAGATGGTCTTCAAAATAGTCTTCTAATAATTGGCGGCCAAAATCTTCCTTCGATTTGAAATGGTGGTAGAAAGAGCCCTTCGTTGCGTTCGCTTGCTGAATGATCTTCATAATACCAATGCCAGCGAATCCATGTTCGCTAATGAGGTCAAACCCAGCGTCGAGAAGTGTTTGTTTTAAATCAGCCATAAGTCCGCCATTTGTTGAAATCGGTGACTATTGTAACTCTGAACAAACAGACCGTACAGTCTAGCAGCGTTAACATCGTTAATTGGATGATTTGCCACGAAATCGCTATTGCTATTTCAATAACTCATGTCATCCTTATGAAAAAACCTACAAGGAGAGATCATGCCTAAAATTGCAATGTTGAGTACTGGTGAAGAGGTATTGTATGGCGATATTGTTGATACCAATGCCGCGTGGCTCAGCCGTGTATTTTATGAGCATGGGTTTTCCATGTCGAAGCGCTCTACAGTAGGCGATCAGCGAGCTGAGTTGCTACAAGAAATGATCATGCTGAGTTTGAATCTGGATGTGGTGATCGTTAATGGTGGCTTGGGCCCTACGTCTGATGATCTCACTGCTGAAGTAGCTGCGGAAGCCGCGGATCAATCTTTAGTGTTGAACCAAGGTTGGTTGGAAACACTTCAAGCCTTCTATGCTCAACGCGGTAAATCCATGCCTGACAGCAACATCAAACAAGCAATGTTGCCAGAGGGCGCGGTGGTGGTTGATAACCCAATTGGCACCGCATGTGGTTTCAAAATGATGATCAATGATTGCTTGTTTTACTTCACTCCAGGTGTCCCAAGCGAATTCAAAAAAATGACGCTTGAGCAGATTTTGCCTGACTTAAAACATGAATTCCCTAATCAACAAGGTAGGGTATGCCGACGTTTATATACGTTTGGCCTATCGGAATCTGGTATTGCAGATACGCTTTCAAGTCTTAATCTACCGCCGGAATATGAGTTGGGCTATCGTTCTTATCTTCCTTTTATCGAAGTCAAACTGTTTGGTCCTTCAGACGATTTAGAAATAGGGTCAAGAGTGCTCTCGATGATAGAGAAGCTCTTGCATAGTAATGTTGTCAGTGTCGATCAACCTATGCTGGACAGAATTGGTCATTTGGTTGAGTTACATAAACCAACCATTGCTATATCTGAACATGGTACCAAGGGTTACCTAGCCTCTTGGCTTCAAGACAATGAACAGATTGAGCAATATTGCGGGGCAACATGGGTACTTGGCTCTAAAACGGCATCGCCGCTTGATAGAGACAGTGAAAGGTTGGGGGCCACTCTAGCGCTAGCAGGAGCGACAAAAAGCAATTGCAGTTCAGATATTGCCTTGTCCACAGGAAAGCTTGAAGGTGGAGAGTTCTCCGTGGCGCTTTCAACGCCCAAAGGTGAATGGGGGCAGACGCTAAAACTGCAACGAAGCTACAGCTCTCAAAGTGTAAAAACTGTCATTAGTACGGTGGCGGGAGATATGCTTAGACGTTACCTAGATAATAAGCCAATGTTCCCTGATTATGGCTTTCTTACTCGTACCGAAGAGATATTTCTACCAACGGATCAGTTAACTTGATCCTACTAAAATAAATATTCAACATAGTGCCTATATTCTATTTTGTTATGTATATATGAAAATTAGATCTAGCTCACAATAAGCTGATCTCTAACAGGAATTTCAAATTCTCATTTTTGAGAGTAGCCCTTTCTTTTTATTTGATTAAAATCAATGTTCACCCTGAAAATGGTGGTGTGTAGGAGGGGTAAATATGATCCAGCAATCAAGAATAAGAGTGTTTTATCAGATCGCCAATGAGCAGATTATGCTTGGCGAAGCACTCAGCAAAAAATGCGGTGATATAGCGGCTATGTGGTTGAAGGCTCCTATGGAAGAGATCCTGTCTGATGACGGTTTTAGAATCTCGCTCTACGATGATGGTGGACGTCGCATTGCAGACAAACATGTTTCTATGGGTACAGCAGACTCCATATTGTCGACTGTCGACTGAGACCCAATTCAAGTTACTTTAGGCTGATCAATTTGATCAGCCTTTTCTTTTTCTGATGTTTATTTGTACGATTCTGTGATCCATTTTGTGCTTTTGCTCTAATTTGTCCACAGTTGCCGATTCTTGTCTCATACTTTGCGAACCCACACTTTGTGAACCAACAAAAATAAGGCCTAAATAAGGCTATGAGAAGAGAAAGTACTAGAATGAATACGCCTTCTGTTCAACAAATTAAATCGCTAATGGGAGTAGATGGTAAACCTAACTACGGTCATCTTTTATCCATTCCTGAAGCACTAGACATTGCCAGCTTTCGCTACTATTCCACAATGGATAGAGAACGCAGTTCACTCGCTAAATATTTCCATTACAAGCAGTTTCAGTTTGTCAGTATTTTTACTTCCAAATACGTTTTAGGCATAGCGATCGCTGATATTCGCTACCTTGGAACCAGTTTTTGCTATCTCTATGACATTGAAAAAAAACAACTCGTTGAAGAGAGTTGGATGCGTCCCGTGGGATTAGGGTATTCACTCACAGCGTCGCCTTGGAAAGGGAAAGCACAGTTCAATCAAGGGCAGATTTGTTTTGATATTGAAGAGGGAGAGTGGCGGGTTCGAGCTAAGTGTAAAGCGTTCGAATTGGACGTATTGCTTGATGCCGGAGATGCAGAAAGTACACCGCTAATGGTTTCATCGCCTACAGGCTACAACGGATGGACTTATACGCAAAAGCATAATGCATTGAATGTGAGGGGAGAGTTCAAGGTAGGTGGTCAAACGCAACCGATGGAAAGTTGTCTAGGCGGGTATGACTTTTCAGCAGGTTTTATGAGGCGTGAAACAAGTTGGCGCTGGGCGAGCATTAACGGCAAAGCTCAAGGTGTGACAATTGGTCTTAATCTCGCGGCTGGAGTTAACGAGACGGGAGTAACTGAAAATGTACTTTGGGTTAATGGTAAGCGTAGTCTATTAGCGGGTGTAATGTTTGATTTTGACCGACAAGTACCAGACTCTGACTGGCGCATTTATGATGAGCAAGGGCGAATTGATTTGACCTTTCAACCGCTTAATGCTCGTAAAGAGAAACTCAATCTTTGGGTACTTAAAAGTAATTTTCGCCAGTTCATTGGCCATTTTTCTGGTGTTGTAAAGGATGAAGAAGGTCGCGAGTATCAACTTTCGCAAGTAATGGGATTAACCGAAGACCACTTTGCAAAGTGGTAAATACAAACAAAGAATCAATGGAATATGATGGATAAACTTGTTCAAAACCCGGAGTGGTTGTTAATTGTATTAGCTCCTTTATTTGTCATTATGATGGTGCTCGAGTATTGGCTTGGTCAACGGGGAAACCGCCTGCCAAGCTCTGCGCAGTACTCTCTAAAGGAATTGGCATGTAACTTCTCGTTGGCTGGGCTTCATCAACTTACCGATCTCGTTGCGGGGCTGTTTATCGCCAAACTATACCTGCTAGTGTTTGGCTGGAAACTTTTTGATATCAAGATGTCATTAGGCATGTTTTTGGCGTTAATGGTATTACAAGACTTTTTCTACTATTGGTTCCATCGAGCGAGTCATCGCATTCGCTGGATGTGGGCTGCTCACGTTGTCCACCATAGTTCCGAGAATATGAACTTCAGTACCGCATTTAGACAGAGCTTAATGTACCCGCTAGCGGGAATGTGGCTGTTTTGGATGCCACTGGTCATTATAGGTTTCGACCCTAAATGGGTGGTATTTGTAGTGCTGCTGAATCTAGGTCTACAGTTCTTTGTTCATACACAATGGATACGTCGCTTGGGGCCCCTTGAATGGGTGATTAATACCCCATCGCACCATCGGGTTCATCATGGTGTCAACGCGCAATACATAGACAAAAACTACGCGGGAATTCTGATTATCTGGGATCGAATGTTTGGGACTTTTGAGCCTGAAGTAGAAGAAGTTCGTTATGGAATCAGTAAGCCAGTTAATAGCTTCAATCCAATCACGGTTACTTTTGCCGAATGGAAAGATATGCTAAATGACTTATCACGCAAAGATCTGACGTTAAGAGCGAAAATCAAAATGATTTTATCTCCGCCAACGGATACGCATTAACCTAAGATTGATCAAATTACTGCTGTGATAAAGGTTGAGTGTTGTGACGAGAGAGAGTAAGGCGAGAGAGTCACTATAAAAGTCGCAATATTATCAAGGTGCTGAAGGCGGTAAGCACGTTGATGGATAGTGTTTATGATTAGTTATAGTGATGGTCAATGGATACTGGCCTTAGTAGTGAAGGTACTGATTATCAAGCCTGTAGTGAGAACTTTCCGATTAGCTCGTCATGGACGTTGGTAATGGTGCCAGTATGAGTAGATTCACAGTAACTAAACGCCAAATTTAGGTCTTTGGTTTTTGCTCTGGTGAGGAAGTGTCTAAGCAAAATATCGCTGTTTAGTTGGTGCGGTTCAGAGACCCAAGTTACATTATCTTTGATTGATTTAAACGTTACTTTCATATTTCTCCTATTTGGATTTTTGTGTGTTTTTAGTGGATTCACGGTTTTGGTAAAACCAAAAGCGTTTTCTGCCGATAGATCGAGACATAATTTACCTAAATATAATGATGCTAATTGTAGATTTAATACCATCAGAGAGTGATGGATGTTTGAGCGTGTTGCTTGATAGAGAAATGTATAGCGAGAACGTTGAGAGGAGAGGTTATTGCTAGTTTTTTCTAAAATCCAAAGTGAAAAGATAAGATGAAAGCGGTTAATGATGCCGCTTTCATCAATAAAATCTTATAGAGCTACAACGTTTGCAGCTTGAAGACCTTTCTGGCCTTGCTCTACTTCAAAAGACACTTTTTGGCCTTCTGCTAGAGTTTTGAAACCTTCAGATGCGATAGCACGGAAATGAACGAATACGTCAGCACCGCCATTTTCTTGAGCTAGGAAGCCGAAGCCTTTCTCTTCGTTAAACCATTTTACTGTGCCGTTTACTTTGTTAGACATGATGTGTCCCTTATATAAATTTAAAATTGTTGCGATGCGCTGATGGGCTGGAATTATTTAATGTATCGATGAAGCTTAGGGAAACACTGAGGATGACAACAATAACGAAGAGATTCTGAGAGTTTTACTTTTACAACTGGATATTTCATTTAATAACTCTGAACAACAGAGCGGCGCCAGTATGGGGCTTATAAAACACCTTGTAAAGGGTTATTTTTAATGTTGTACGATTTAGTGAAGGGAATTGCACACTCGCTGACTACACCTGCTCAAACCCGCAGCAATAAAAAACGGCTCTGGAGAGCCGTTTTGGGAATGACTTGAGCTATGCTCGCTTCTTAACTTGATGCGCAATATTGTCGAGCTCGATATCAGTTTTCGCTCGACAAATACAAGGCAGGATTTCATTACCTTGTGTATATGCCATTGCAAACCCTACATATTCCACTTCTCCCGAAACCAGTGTACAGCGGCAAGCGCCACAGTGCCCGTCTCGACAGTTGTATTCAGGTTCTAACCCTGCTTGCTCCATAGTCTCTAAGACTGTGTTTGAAGGGTTAGACTCTATAGTGGTGATAGAGTTTATCTTAATGGTTGGCATTAAAGTTCGAAGCCCTCGAAGTCGTCTGCGTTTACTTCATTGTCGATTTGACCGACAAGGTAAGAACTGATCTCTGCTTCTTGTGGTGCAACCTGTACATTATCAGATGACAACCAAGCGTTAATCCAAGGAATTGGGTTCGATGTAGCTTCTGGGTAAGCTGCATCAAGACCAACTGCCTGCATACGAACGTTGGAGATATATTCAACATATTGGCACAGGATATCTTTGTTAAGACCAATCATAGAGCCGTCTTTGAATAGGTATTCTGCCCACTCTTTTTCTTGCTCTGCCGCTTCTTTGAATAGGTCGAAACAGTCCTGCTTACATTCTTCCGCGATTTGCATGAATGAGAAATCGTCTTGCCCGTTACGCAGCAGGTTAATCATGTGCTGAGTACCGGTTAGGTGCAGCGCTTCATCACGAGCAATCAGCTTGATGATTTTCGCGTTACCTTCCATCAGTTCACGCTCTGCGAACGCGAACGAGCAAGCGAAACTTACGTAGAAACGAATCGCTTCCAGTGCGTTCACTGACATCAAGCATAGGTACAGCTTCTTCTTCAGATCGTACAAGTTAACTTTAACTTCTTCGCCTTTGATGTTGTGCGTACCTTCACCGAAGCGGTGGTAGTCGTTTGTCGCTTGAATCAGGTCATCGTAGTAGTGTGCGATGTCCTTCGCACGCTTTAGGATGTGTTCGTTTTCAACGATATCATCAAAAACCACACCTGGATCGTTCACGATGTTACGAATGATGTGCGTGTATGAACGAGAGTGGATAGTCTCAGAGAATGACCATGTCTCGATCCATGTTTCTAGCTCTGGCAAGGAAACTAATGGAAGTAGTGCAACGTTTGGACTACGGCCTTGGATAGAATCAAGCAGAGTTTGATACTTAAGGTTACTGATGAAAATGTGTTTTTCATGCTCTGGCAATTTGTTGTAGTCAATGCGATCGCTTGATACATCGACTTCTTCTGGACGCCAGAAGAAGGAAAGCTGCTTCTCAATCAGCTTTTCAAAAATCTCAAATTTCTGTTGGTCATAACGCGCAACGTTCACTGGTTGACCTAGGAACATTGGTTCTTTTAGTGCGTTATTCTTTATTTGGGTAAAAGTACTGTAAGCCATTGTGCTGCAATCCTTTTTAAGCCCCTCCGCTTAAGGGAAGGGCGAGAAAATCTTAACTTGTTTACTGCGAGATATTAAATCTTACAGCCGCCGCCTGCGCAATCGTCATCTTGCTCAACTACTACTGTAGATTTGTCGCTTTGGTCGTCTTTCGCACCGTCACGAGTGTTATGGTAGTAAAGTGTCTTCACGCCATATTTATACGCGGTGAGTAGGTCTTGAAGCAATTTCTTCATCGGCACTTTGCCGCTTTCGTAAACGCTTGGGTCATAGTTAGTATTTGCTGAGATCGCTTGGTCAACGAATTTCTGCATGATACCTACTAGATGCAAGTAACCGTCGTTGTTGCCGATGTTCCAAAGTAGTTCGTAGTTCTCTTTTAGATTAGCGAAGTCTGGAACAACCTGCTTCAGGATACCGTCTTTCGATGCTTTCACTGAAACGTAGCCACGAGGTGGTTCGATACCGTTAGTCGCGTTAGAAATCTGAGAGGAAGTCTCAGATGGCATTAGCGCCGTCAGTGTTGAGTTACGTAGACCAAACTCCATGATTTCAGAACGTAGTGCGTCCCAATCATAGTGCAGTGGTTCGTCACATACTAAATCAACATCATTCTTGTAAGTGTCGATAGGTAATAGACCTTTCGCATAGTTCGTCTCATGGAATGATGGGCATCGGCCTTGCTCTTTCGCCAGTTCAACAGACGCTTTTAGTAAGTGGTACTGAATCGCTTCGAATGTACGGTGAGTAAGGTTATTTGCAGAACCGTCAGAGTATTTAACACCATTTTTCGCAAGGTAGTAGGCATAGTTAATAACACCGACACCCAGCGTACGACGATTCATCGTAGACTTATAAGCAGCTGGTAATGGATAGTCTTGATAATCAAGTAGAGCATCAAGAGCACGAACCACGAGGTCCGATAGATCTTTTAGGTCATCGAGCTCGTTGATTGCACCAAGGTTAAATGCCGAAAGTGTACATAGAGCGATTTCACCTGAATCGTCTTCTACGTTTGACAATGGCTTAGTTGGCAGTGCGATTTCTAAACATAGGTTAGATTGGCGAACTGGCGCAACTTTCGAATCAAATGGGCTGTGCGTATTACAATGGTCTACGTTCTGAATGTAGATACGACCTGTAGAAGCACGCTCTTGCATCAGCAGAGAGAATAGCTCTACCGCTTTAACGGTCTCTTTCTTAATTGACGGATCGTTTTCGTACTTAACGTATAGACGTTCAAACTCATCTTGATCTTCGAAGAACGCATCATATAGACCCGGTACATCTGAAGGCGAGAATAGAGTGATGTTGCCGCCTTGAACTAGGCGAGCATACATGAGTTTGTTCAGCTGAACACCGTAATCCATGTGACGTACACGGTTTTCTTCTACACCACGGTTGTTCTTAAGAACAAGTAGTGATTGTACTTCGCCATGCCACATTGGGTAGAACACAGTTGCTGCACCACCACGAACACCACCTTGCGAGCAGCATTTTACTGCTGTTTGGAAGTACTTGTAGAATGGGATACAACCGGTGTGGAAGGCTTCGCCTCCACGGATTTCAGAACCCAGCGCGCGAATACGACCAGCATTGATACCGATACCAGCACGTTGTGAAACGTAACGAACAATTGAGCTTGCTGTTGCGTTAATAGAATCTAGGCTATCGCCACATTCAATCAATACGCACGAACTAAATTGGCGCGTAGGAGTACGAACACCTGACATAATTGGTGTCGGTAGAGAAATCTTGAATGTTGACGTTGCATCGTAAAAGCGCTTGATATAGTCAAGACGAGTCGCTTTTGGATACTTAGCGAATAGGCAAGCCGCTACCAGGATGTAGAGGAACTGTGCACTTTCGTAAATCTGACCAGAAACACGGTTTTGAACGAAGTACTTACCTTCAAGCTGTTTAACGGCAGCGTATGAGAAGTCGTGATCTCGAGTGTGGTCGATATAGCTATCCAACTCATCTAGTTCAGACTTAGTGTAATCTTCCAATAGATGTGCATCGTACTTGCCCATCTCTACCATTTTAGAAACATGGTCAAATAGCGCTGGTGGTTCATATTGGCCATAAGCTTTTTTACGAAGGTGGAAGATAGCTAAACGCGCAGCTAGATATTGATAGTCTGGTGCATCTTCTGAAATCAAATCTGCAGCAGACTTGATGATAGTTTCGTGGATATCTGACGTAGTAATACCATCATAAAACTGGATGTGAGCCTTGAGTTCTACCTGAGATACAGAAACGTTGTTAAGCCCTTCTGCAGCCCATGCGATGACGCGATGGATTTTTTCGAGATCGATACTTTCTTTGCGGCCATTACGCTTAGTAACGGTAAGTTGTTGGTTCATTCTGAGGTGTTCCCTAACAAAACAATATGAAGCTTCGCTTTTATGAAATTTTGTTGAGTCTTAGCGATAGCTTCGTGATCAATGTCACCCTATACGTTTCGGCTTCCAACACAAGATATAGGGGTCATCTTAACTACGAGTTACAAGATAGTGCTATAGCGGGAGATTTTCAAGTTTGAGAAATTGAATGTCTTGTGGATAACTAGGGGAAAGAAAAATTTCAGTTAGTAGATACTTACCACTGAAGATAGACCTGACTTAGTAGTGAAATTTGCGTGCTAGCAGATTGGTTTTGTTTTAAACAAAGACGAAAAAAAATTCCTTGATCTTTGCCAATTTTTGGTTGTTATTCTTTAGCTCAATAAAACTGCGATATCGGCACACAAAATCGGCGAAAGTGTCTTGTTTTTGTAAATGATTTGTGTGTGAAAATTAACGAAGCTGAGTGCCAATTAACCGAAGGAAATTGGCACTAGATATAGAGGAACTTAAAGCGACTTTTCGGTGAACACGATGTAGTTCACATCGACACGATTACCCAGTTTATAGGTATCGGTTAGTGGATTATAGAGAAGTCCTGTAATCCCTTTCTCCGTAAGGTCAGTTTTATCGATCATCTTGATAAGTTCTGAAGGCTTGATGAATTTGTCATGTGAGTGTGTGCCATCTGGAACTATTTTAAGCAGCTTCTCTGCACCAACGATAGCAAATAAGTAAGACTGCAAGTTGCGGTTAAGGGTGGAGAAGAATACTTGGCCACCAGGCTTAACCAGTTTTGAACATGATGCGATGACTGATGCAGGATCTGGCACGTGTTCTAGCATTTCCATACATGTTACGACATCATATTTGCCTGCGTTTTCAGCGGCGTGCTGTTCTACTGTACTTTGCACATAGGTCAGTTTGGTGCCTGTTTCTAATGCATGCAGCCTGGCGACTTCAAGCGGCTCTTTACCCATGTCTAACCCTGTAACTTCAGCACCTTGTTTCGCCATACTTTCTGCAAGGATACCGCCGCCACAACCTACATCAAGAACGGTTTTACCAAACAAGCCATTGGCCTTTTCTAAAACATAATTGAGTCTGAGAGGGTTGATTTGATGTAGTGGTTTGAACTCACCTTCAAGATCCCACCAGCGACTTGCCATCTCTTCAAATTTCTTAATTTCGTTGAGGTCTACGTTTTGTTGCTTATCCATATATGCCAAGAGTTTTGTTCCAAGGTTGCGACGCAGTATACCGCAAATTGGATTGGGAAATATCTTCTCGTAGGCAGAATCCTCAGAATTCTTTATCCAGCACACTATTTATCTGATTAATTGACGGTTTTTTCGCCGATTTTCAGAGTCATAGATTGGAAATGTGCAAATTGTGGACGTTTGAATCGCAACCAAGGTCACAACATGATAAAAGCGAAGGGAAAGTGATGCCGAACACGGTATTAATGTGTTATATTTTGTCACCTTATACGTATCGAGTATACGATCAAAATATAGAGGGATATTGGCTCTATGAGCGATCTAGCTAAAGAGATCACGCCCGTAAACATTGAAGATGAGCTGAGAGGCTCTTATCTCGACTACGCGATGTCAGTTATCGTGGGTCGTGCTCTTCCAGATGTGCGTGATGGTCTAAAACCTGTTCACCGCCGCGTTTTGTTCGCGATGAATGTTCTAGGTAATGATTGGAATAAACCATATAAAAAGTCTGCCCGTGTGGTCGGCGATGTAATCGGTAAGTATCACCCACACGGTGATAGTGCGGTATACGACACCATCGTTCGTATGGCGCAGCCTTTCTCACTTCGCTACATGTTGGTCGATGGTCAAGGTAACTTCGGCTCGATTGACGGCGACTCTGCGGCGGCAATGCGTTATACCGAAGTCCGCATGGCGAAAATCGCTCATGAGTTGCTAGCGGATCTAGACAAAGAGACGGTTGACTACGTTCCTAACTATGATGGAACTGAACAAATTCCAGCCGTACTACCGACAAAAATTCCAAACCTTTTGGTTAATGGTGCGTCAGGTATCGCTGTTGGTATGGCGACAAACATTCCACCACATAACTTAAACGAAGTTATCGATGGCTGCTTGGCGTACATCAAGAACGAAGACATCACGATTGATGAGCTCATGGATTACATCCCAGGCCCAGATTTCCCGACAGCGGCACTGATCAGTGGTCGTAAGGGCATCATCGATGCTTACAAGACGGGTCGTGGTAAGGTCTACATGCGTTCTAAAGCAGAGATCGAAGAAGACAAGAATGGTAAAGAAACCATCATTGTTACCGAGATCCCTTATCAGGTGAACAAAGCTCGCTTAATCGAAAAGATTGCAGAGCTAGTTAAAGATAAGAAAGTAGAAGGCATTAGCGCACTACGTGATGAGTCTGATAAAGACGGTATGCGCATTGTTATCGAATGTAAGCGTGACGCAGTAGGTGAAGTGGTTCTAAACAACCTGTACTCACAGACTCAGCTGCAAACGACATTCGGCATCAACATGGTTGCCCTAAACAATGGTCAGCCACAGCTGTTCAATCTTAAGGACATGCTGAAGTGCTTCGTTGATCACCGCCGTGAGGTTGTGACTCGTCGTACTATCTTCGAACTTCGTAAAGCAAGAGACCGTGCTCACATTCTAGAAGCGCTATCTCTAGCACTTGCGAACATTGATGAAGTTATTGAACTTATCAAGAACGCACCAACACCAGCTGAAGCAAAAGTAGGCCTGGTTTCTCGCGGTTGGGAGCTAGGTAGCGTAGCTTCTATGCTAGAGCGTGCTGGTACCGATGCAGCTCGTCCAGATTGGCTAGAAGACCAATACGGTATTCGTGACGGTCTGTACTACCTAACGGAGCAACAAGCTCAAGCGATTCTTGAACTTCGCCTACACCGTTTAACTGGTCTAGAGCACGAGAAGATTCTTGATGAGTACAAAGCACTTCTAGAAGAAATTGCAGAACTGATGCACATTCTTGCAAGCACAGAGCGCTTGATGGAAGTGATCACCGAAGAACTTGAACTAGTTCAAGCAACATACGGTGATGAGCGTCGTAGTGAAATCACAGCGGCGGTTCACGATATTGATATGGAAGAGCTAATCGCTCGTGAAGACGTAGTAGTCACTTTGTCTCACGAAGGTTATGTGAAGTATCAAATCCTAAGCGACTACGAAGCACAGCGTCGTGGTGGTAAAGGTAAGAGTGCGACTAAGATGAAGGAAGAGGATTACATCGAGCGCCTGCTTGTTGCAAATACTCACGACAATATCTTGTGCTTCTCTACGCGCGGTAAGACTTACCGTCTGAAAGTTTATCAATTGCCACTCGCAAGTCGAACTGCTCGTGGTAAGCCGATCGTTAACATTCTTCCACTAGAAGAAGGTGAGCGTATTACGGCAATTCTTCCTGTAAGTGAATTTAGCTCAGAGAAATTTATCTTTATGGCGACTGGTGACGGTACCGTTAAGAAGACTTCTCTAGACCAATTCTCTAACGTTCGTGCAAACGGCCTAATTGCTGTAAACCTACGTGATGATGATTCGCTAATCGGCGTTGATATCACCGATGGTCAAAGTGACATCATGCTGTTCTCGAAGCAGGGTAAAGTAGTTCGATTCAGCGAAGACAAAGTACGTGCTATGGGTCGAACTGCGGCAGGTGTCCGTGGTATGAAACTGGCAGATGAAGACCAAGTGGTGTCATTGATTGTTCCTTCTAACCAAGGTGACATTCTAACCGTGACACAAAATGGTTACGGTAAGCGTACTGAACTTGAAGAGTACCCAACGAAAGGTCGTGCAACACAAGGTGTTGTATCTATCAAAGTTTCTGAGCGAAACGGTCCAGTAGTTGGCGCGATTCAAGTTGAAGAGGGCGACGAAATGATGATGATCACTGACGCAGGAACGCTAGTTCGTACTCGCGTTGCTGAAGTGAGTCAAGTTGGTCGTAATACTCAAGGTGTTACGCTTATCCGCACCGCGTCTGACGAGTCAGTCGTTGGTTTGCAGCGTATTGATGAAGTTGAAGAGTCAGAGTTGCCAGAGGGCGAAGAAGTTGAAGCAAATGCAGAGACTCAAGCGCCAGAATCTGGAGATTTAGCGGCTGACGACTCAGCGGCTGACGATTCAGCTACTGAAGAGTAATCAACATTTGTAGTGAAAAACCTGTCTCAATGAGACAGGTTTTTTTTCGTCTCTAGAACGTTCAGAGTTGCTGTTTGACTAAATCGATTGTTGTGTTGGGATTTTTATAATCAATGGGTAGCTCAACAAGGATGTCATCATGGGCTAAAAATAAAGAAGGAAAGCTGTTACCGCCAATGCTACGAGCAAATCTTATCTCTTCCGAAAGCTGCTGACTGATCTCAGCTGAAAGAAAGTCATGTCTAAATGCTTCAATATCTAGTCCAACCTGTATAGCTAAGTCGAAAAGTACTTCTGACTCACTCGGATTCTTTGCTTCAAGATAATACGCCTGCTGTATAGCACGATACATGTCTTGTTCGGACTGCTGCCTACGTGCAGCCAGCACCGCGCGGCAGGCTGGGTAAGTGGAGCGTTTAGGCGTATTTAAGGTCCAAAAATCATGATTAAACTCAGTGCCTAAATAACTTTCGATTTTGCGCCAATAAGAGGCGATTTTAGTTTGCATTTCTGATGGCATTGGTACGTTGGAGTCGGGGGCTAAGCCTCCGAGCACGTATTGAATGTCTAGTTGGTCATCCAACTGTGTCTTAATCAAATTCCAAGTAGGTGCATAACCCCAGCACCATGAGCACATCGGGTCATAAACATAATACAGTTTCGCAGCTTTACTCATTAGATCATCCTTGTCTCTCGCTAAACGAAGAGTGTAATGGTTCACCTTATCATGAAAAATTGTCTTATAACCCACACTTGTTTGATTTAACACCTAGACTGGTATTTTTGATAGTGTAAATTATTATCATTATCAATGTGGGGTGTTGAAATGAAGAGTATTACTATTTTTGGTGCAAGCAGTGGCCTTGGTTTGGCTGCCGTTCGCTATTTTGCAAGTCAAGGAGTGGAAGTTATTGGTGTTGCAAGAGATCCGAAAAAGACCGACGAACTGGCCAGCTTGTGCGTTCAATCAATTGCTTGTGATGCAACTAAACAGCCGGATGTCAAGGCAGCGGTGGAATGTCTTCCGAAAGACACCGTAGTGTTGTCAACCATGGGCAGCTTTAGAGCCGAAGTACCTGTCGATTATCTCGGACACCGTCACTTGATAGACGCACTGGAGACAAAAGGTATTGAACGTTTCCTGTTGGTTACTTCATTAGGATGTGGAGATTCATGGAAGTTTCTTTCGGAGCGAGCGAAGGTAGGCTTTGGGGCAGCGGTAAGGGAGAAGTCCTTAGCTGAAGCTTGGTTAGCCAGCAGTCAACTGGAATACACAGTATTGAGACCTGGTGGATTGAAAGACGGGGAGATGACAAATTGTGGGGAGTTATCGCAAGGAGTTGAAGTACATGGTGCGATCACTCGAAGTGAAGTTGCTCGCCTTGCACATCAAGTTTTGTTGAACGAGGCGTCAATTGGTCAGATATACCAGTGTGTTGATCCGACGGTGAATTATAACTAAAGGAAATTTTCTACAGAAATACACGAGGCTCATCAACATGTCGATGAGCTTCATTGATTATCTGTAATGCTACTCTACTCGGGTGTGATTGAGTGCGTAATTCCAAACACGATAAAAGTAAAATACATAGCCGATCCCTAGTGTCAGTATTGAAATAACAAACCAGAGCAATACATGACCTAAGTCGCTAAATAGATCGATATCACAGTCCATTCTTCGCTCTCTGCCGGATTCATCAATGACGTAAGTGCGATTAATGATGAACTTGGAAAATGAATAAGGGAAGAAAAACAGCGCGATGCCAAACGTGACAATGCTGAGAATTAACCAGATGAGTAAGTGGCCCAGAATGTCAAAGATAGCGACATCTGCTCGTAATCTCATAAGAGTACCTTATCGTAAATTAAATATGGCTTTCAACACTGAAAGCCATTTGAGGTTTATTGGGTGAGAGTTTGTTCTTGTATAACGGAATTATAGCGCTCAAAGCCCTGCTTGAGATCGTTAATCAGATCATCAATGCATTCCAGCCCAATGTGAAGTCTAATTAGCGTCCCTTCAAAATTAGGGTTGGCTACCGTTCGTAATGAATTGAAGCTACTTGGTTCATTTGCCAACACTAAGCTTTCGAATCCACCCCAAGAATAACCCATACTAAAGTGCTTCATACCATCCAAAAATGCCGTTGTTGCTTTGGTATTACTGGTCTTAAGGATAAAGCTAAATAGCCCATTGCCGCCGGTGAAATCTCGGTGGAAATATTCACTGCCAGGGCATGTATCTAGGGCAGGGTGACGCACATGGTCGACTTCGGCACGCGTTGCTAACCACTTCGCAACTTGCAAACTGTTCTCTGCATGTTGGCGCAGCCGCACATCAAGCGTGCGAATGCCACGAAGTCCTAAGTAGGCATCATCTGGAGAAACACATTGTCCCATCAGATAGCTTTGTTCACGCAATTGATCCCAGTACTTTTCGTGAGTCACTGCCGTACCCAGCATAACGTCGGAGTGACCAACGATGTATTTAGTAGCTGCTTGAATAGAAACATCGACCCCGTGTTCAAAAGGTGAGAAATTCACACCAGCGCCCCAAGTATTATCAAGCATGACAATAATATCGGTTTCGTGTGCGATCTTAGCCATCAAAGGAACGTCTTGAACTTCCATTGTGATAGAGCCAGGTGATTCCAAAAATAGAATTTTGGTATTGGGCTGAATCAGTTCACGAATGCCTTCACCAATCATCGGATCATAGTAGGTCGTTTCTACCCCCATTTTCTTCATGATTGAATCACAAAAATCGCGCGTTGGTTCGTAGCAAGTATCCACCATCAGGATATGATCACCAGTCTCAACAAACGACAAAATGGCGTTAGAAATAGCGGCCGTGCCACATGGGTAAAGCGCGCATCCAACACCACCTTCAATTTCAGTCATAGCATCTTGAAAGGCAAAGTGTGTGTTAGTGCCTCTGCGTCCGTAGAACAGTGTCTTGTTGGCTCGGTTGATGGTGGCGTGCTTTTTTTCCGCCACGGTGTCAAAGACAACGGTAGAAGCTCGTTGTACAGGCGGGTTAACTACGCCGTTAGTCCATTTCTTACTGCGGCCAGCAGTTACAAATTTGGTGGTATTGCTTTCTGACATTTAGATTCCCTGTCTTAGCCTTGAACTTTCGTGTAGGAAGGCGAGTTTTTAAAAGAGGATAGACGCAATAAAACACGAAGGCTAAAGAGTTTCAAGTCTTTAGCCTTCATAAAACGTTGTCGGGTAGGAGTGAAATCTAAGGTCAGAGCAGTGGGTTGAAGAGATAAAATAGTCTTTCAAAAAATCTATGATAAATACTTCTTTGCTTCCACACGCTGTAGTCGACTAACTCCGAGCGCTGAATATAGCTCGATTGTAGCTGGTGCATCTCTTTGGTGAAGCTTGGATCTTCCACAGCAAGGGTCACTTCAAAGTTAAGCCACAAGCTGCGCATGTCCATATTGACGGTTCCCACTAAGCAAAAGAGCTCGTCGATAACAACCGACTTAGTATGTAGTAAACCGCCATCAAACTCGTAGATTTTGACACCAGCGGAAAGTAAGTCAGTGTAAAATGCGCGTGATGCCCATTTCACCATAATCGAGTCGTTATTCTTCGGGATAATGAGCTCAACGTTGACCCCTCGTTGTGCGGTTGTTTTGATCGTTTCCAACAAATCAGCACTAGGTACAAAATAAGGTGTGGTGATTCTTACCGACTCTTCTGCCTGATGCATTGCGAGGGTGAGGACTTGCCCAATTAACTGGTCTGGCATACCTGGCCCAGACGGTACGACCTGAACTGGTTTAGAGTCTTTAGGGATCTCTATAGCGCATTCGGGTTGAGCTGGTAGCTGTCGATCGCCTGTTTCTACTTCCCAGTCCCAACAATGTATTGCAGACAGCACATTGACTGTAGGACCTTCGATACGGACCATAATATCAATCCATTGGCCCACGCCGGAGTTTTGCTTGAAGTAAGCGGGGTCGACCATGTTCATTGAGCCGGTGTAAGCCACTTCATCGTCTATAACGATGATTTTTCTGTGCTGACGGAGATCTAAGCGACGTAGGAAAATACGCCAAGGAGACACTTCTAGCCCTTCGACCAGTTCAATACCCGCATCACGCATCATTTGTGCCCAATGACTCTTTTTGAAGAACGTGGGGCTACCGGCGGAGTCAAGAAGGACTTTAACGTCTACACCGCGTTTGGCGGCTTGTATGAGCGCTGATGCAACCGAATCCGCTAATCCACCTGGATACCAAATGTAGAACACCATACGAATGCTCTCTTTGGCTTGCTCAATATCTTTGATCACTGATAACAGGATCTCTTGTGGTGTAGTTTGTAGCTGAAGTTGATTACCACATAGAGCTGGAATGCCCATTCTGTTGTTACACAGATGGTCGATTTTCGAAATATGAGTGCCTAACCCATCGGTAACATGTGCGTTGCAGTCATTCAGTTGATAAAACCAGTCACCAAATGGATGGAACATTTCCCTAGCTCGATCCGCTCGCTTTCTACCTAGGTTAAGCTCACCAAACATGAAGTAACATAAAACCCCAACGACTGGGATGATGTATATCACCATTAACCAAGCGAGAGAAACGCTGACGGCACGGCGTTTTAGTACAACGCGCAAAGTGACACCTGCCACTAGGACCCAATAAAGTCCGATGCCTGCGAGAGTAAGAAAGTGGTATACCTTGTCCATTATGCCTCGATAGAAAGACGCTTTCGCAAATAATAAGCTCAGAATCAAGTATTTGGAATAGTTAGTTGCCTGTCAAATACAACCTGTTACACAAGCCATAAAAATTAATGAAATAGGTAATTTCTATACAAATCGGCGTTGTTTTGATGACGATGTTATTAGTATCGAAGCACGGCATACCAAGTCGTAAGAGAATAGGAGAGTTGCTTAGTTGAGGGGTTTACAGTTGATGGAATAAACCGCAAACTATAGGCAAAGCGAATGGAAAATGGCCAGTTGGAAGTTTGGCGCTTCCAATTTTAAAGATAAGCTGTTTTACTTGCTATATCGCTCTTGGATATAAATTCCATATGAAGTGTAAACTAAAGATTACACTTCATATGTTTAAAAGCAAAAGATCGTGAGCACAGGGATAGGCTGCCAATCAAAGGCAGCTTTTTTGTGCGCCAAAATCATCTCATGGACAGCCGCAAACTCGTCTAGTTAATAGACACATATGGTACATACTGATGGCAAGTTCCGATAGAGGCCAATTCTCTTCTCGCTTTGGTTTTATTATGGCTGCTGCTGGTTCAGCAGTGGGTTTAGGTAATGTTTGGGGGTTCCCGACACAAACAGCCAGTAATGGCGGGGCCGCATTCCTCCTTATCTATCTTTTGATGATGGCTCTACTTGCTTTCCCAATGCTTGTCGCTGAGCTTACAATTGGTCGATATGGGCAATCTAACCCCATCGGATCACTACGAAATATTTGGACAAACAATCGTTTATTAGCGGTGTTTTTTGGTACCACTGCTATGCTAACTGCATCAATGATCTTGAGCTTTTACGCCATCTTAGCTGGCTGGTTAATTGGCTTTGGAATCTCTCCAATTATGAAGTTAATTGGCTTACAGCAGTTTTCTGAATGGTTAATCACCTTTGGAACAGGACGCAACGTCCTCTTGACCGTCATATTTATGTTGATGACAGTGTTTGTGGTACGCCGTGGTGTCGCAGATGGTATCGAAAAATGGTCATCACGATTGATGCCAGTTTTGTTTGCACTGTTTTTGGTTCTCATTATCTACATTTTCACTCAAGACGGTGCTCTCGATGGGTTAAGAATGTACCTCGTTCCTAACTGGGAGCATGTAAATGGGGGATTGGTCGTTAACGCTATGGGGCAAGCATTTTTCTCCCTGTCGCTCGGCGTTGGTGCGATGATGGTTTATGGTTCTTATCTAAGTAAAGATGTCAATATTCCCAAGACGGCGGGTCAAGTCGCCATAATTGATACTGGTGTAGCATTTTTTGCTGGTTTACTAATTCTTCCAGCAATGTTCGTTGCAAAAGCAAATGGTGTGCAGATCTTTAGTGAAACAGGCGAGCTGATCAGTTCAGGAAATCTTGTATTTACGGTCTTACCAAGTTTGTTTGACTCAATGGGATTAGTGGGAGAGGTGGTTGGTGTCGCCTTCTTCGCTTTAATGGTGATTGCTGCCTTGACGTCATCTATCGCTATGTTGGAAGTACCAGTATCGTGTTTGCAAGAAGAATTAAAAATCAAGCGAGAGAAGTCAGCCATTATTCTGGGTGCTGCTATTCTTTTGTTCAGCGTGCTCATCGCTGCGAATTTCGATACGCTATTTGATTGGGTAGCTACAGCGTCAACCATGTATATGCAGCCATTGTTGGGAGTGGTTTGGGCTGTGGTTATTGGTTGGGTTTGGAGTCGGAATGCTCTGCTTAAAGAAATTCAACAAGGCAACCCAGAGATCGAGAAAACTTGGTTTTGGCGTATTTGGCCTATTTACGTCAAAGTGGTTTGTCCTATCGCCATCATAATGGTGTTTGCTTACCCATTCTTGTAAGCAATCTACACATTATCGCAAACTAGAAGCTGCTCATTGAGCAGCTTTTGTGTATTATCCCAGCCCATTATTCCTTAGCGATAAGGCATCGTATGTTCGATATTCATTATGAAAATGAGGACTTTGTTGTCATCAACAAATATCCAGGAGTGAGCGTTCATAAAGATGATGGCGACACTATGTTGGTGTCGGACGTTGCAATTGCTATTGGCGCATCGTCACTTCATCTGGTCCATCGACTCGATAAAATGACATCGGGATTACTGATATTAGCCAAACGAGCTGAAGTCGCGGCACAGTTTTCACGCTTATTTGAGCAACGCGACATAGACAAGTATTACCTAGCTATAGGCAGTAAAAAGCCAAAGAAAAAGCAAGGGACGATAATTGGCGATATGGAGCGCTCAAGACGCTCGTCTTGGAAGTTGGTTAATTCAAAGAATAATCCAGCGGTGACACAGTTTTTTTCTGCTGCAGCAGAAAACGGTGAACGGGTCTTTTTGTGTAAGCCGCTGTCCGGCAAAACACACCAAATTCGTGTTGCATTGAAGTCGATTGGTTCTCCAATTAAAGGCGATGCGATCTATAACACGAGTGACAGTTCTGATCGTGGCTATTTACATGCCTATGCGCTGCGCTTTGAGCTAAGTGGTGAGTTGTTTCAGTTTAGGTGTGACCCGCGAGAGGGTTCTCTTGGGGAAAAATGGCGCTCAGCAGAAGTTGAGGACGCTATCGATAAATGGTCACAACCGTGGGAGTTAGCATGGCCGAAAAAATAGAACAGACAAACAGCGAAAACGAGGCGATGCAAGCTAGCCAGTTAGGTGTATTCTTTGAGCAAATCTCAATTGGGCTGTCTCAATCCAATGCAGAGGTAAGACGTCTTTTTCACGGTAGAGGAAAGTGCTGGCCAGGTTTGGAGCAATTAACTTGTGATTGGGCATCTAATCAGTTGCTGGTGAATTTGTTCAAGCCCGTTGATGAGACGTTTATGGCTGTGCTCACGCAAGGGCTTGAGGATTTATCAACTAGCGAACTTTGGCAACAAGTGCAAGGCAAGTCGATTGTCTTACAGCACCGGTACAGTGATGGCGCACCAACAGAAGTCTTATGGGGTGAGCTTGACCAAAGACCAGTTGTCTCAGAGCTAGGTTGTAAATATCAACTCGATATTGGTCGCAACCAAAACTTTGGACTTTTCCTTGATATGAGAAATGGTCGGGAGTGGGTCAAAGACCGTGCTGCTGGAAAGCGAGTCCTTAACCTTTTTGCCTACACATGTGGATTCTCCGTTGCAGCAATTGAAGGTGGGGCAGAACATGTGGTTAACGTTGATATGGCGCGCGCGTCGTTAAATAAAGGACGCGATAATCACCGATTAAATGACCATGACACGTCTAAAGTAACCTTTATGGCGCACGATATCTTTAAGTCGTGGGGGAAAATCAAAAAGCACGGACCCTATGACATCATTGTTATCGATCCTCCGTCGTTCCAAAAAGGGAGTTTTGCCTTGACTAAGGATTACAAAAAGATCTTACGACGTTTGCCTGAACTGTTGAATAAGCAAGGTGAGGTGATGGCGTGTGTGAACTCTCCTAGTGTTACACCAAGCTTTCTGATTGACAGCATGAAAGAAGAAGCACCAACACTTGCTTATATTGAGCGATTAGCTAATCCATCAGAGTTTGCTGATAAAGATGACGATGCCAGTTTGAAGGTATTACTCTTTCGCTAAATAAACTTAAAATAAAAAACGGCACGTAGCGTGCCGTTTTCTGTAGGAAGTAATTGGAATTAGTTCATCCAATCTTTCAATTCGAACGTAAGTGTGTGCTCCGCGCCTTTTAGCTCAAGACCGTTTTTAGTGACGGTGATATCGCTCCAATCTGACAACGTCTTAGACATCGTTTGTTCAATATCCATCGCTGTGCCGGCACACATCTTCATAGTCATCCCCATTTTTTCGATGCGGAATTGACCATCTTTAAGCTCACCTTGACCGAAGAAGTTGTTACAACCAGCATTGCCGTTTGCCGTCATCTTTTCACCGATCTCTAGGCGAGGTGTTTGGTTCTGTTCATCAACTTGAATAGCGTTGCCGTCAATTTGAACCAAGTTCCAATTGTGGTGTTGAAGATCTTGTGCGGTTACAGCTTTCATCGCTTCCTCTTTAGTGTCGTTCGCGGCACAAGCCGTCATTAATACTGGAAGTGCAACTGCGGCAAGTAACTTCTTAGAAAAAATCTTCATATAATTTGCTCCAACTGAATGAAATTATTGACAAGCCTAACTAATAAAACACTGTTTTTTGTCAGGAGTAGGTTATGTTTAGTATAGTGGTTTTTTAATTGGATAAGTGTAAACCATTGCGTAACAGTGATATTGGATTCGCAAAAGCCACATAAATCAGACTATTCTTACTATCCAAGTTTGTTTTCGCTCAAAGAGTGTAGTCCAAATATATGAATAAAGGATGTCGATGGAGCAACTAGAGTTTTTCACCGTACCAAGTCCATGCGTACGTGTATGCACAGTTGATGAGAAAGGGTATTGTCAAGGATGCATGCGTAAGCGTGATGAGCGTTTTAATTGGTTGAGCTTTACCACCGCACAGCAACTTCATATCATTAAATTATGTCGTCAACGTTATCGCCGCAAGCTAATGCAAGGCAAAATACCGGTGACAAACGCAATACTGGAAGACGACGACAGCCCTCAACAAGATTTGTTTTAATAACTGTTGATGCTCGTGATTAATTATATTCCCCTGTTGATCAACTCTAAACCGCAGCACCTTCCGCATTGGCTCAGTTAGTTTTTGTATGCTTTAACAGTATGATGTATTTAAAATGAAAATGTGATCTTAGTTCAAATTGATACTGGTATCCCAGATGGAATTCTGTTTATTATAGGTTAGTCAATTATCAATAATATTAATGGATTCATGCGGATACTTATATGTGACGATTCAAAGGTAGCAAGAAGAAGTCTAGCGGGTTTTATCGCAAGCTCTTTTGATGGTGAGATCATATTTGCGGAAAATGGCCGCCAAGCACTTGAAACAATGCAGTGCGATACCATTGATATTTTATTTCTTGATTTAACGATGCCCGAAATGGATGGCTTTGAAGTACTCACAGCTCTTCAAGAATTCAGCCATCAGACCAAAGTGGTCGTAGTGTCTGGCGACATCCAAGAAATTACTCAACAACGCTGTTTCGATCTTGGTGCTTATGCATTCATAGAGAAGCCGTTAAAAGCAGAATCGGCAGTCCCTCTATTTCATGATCTGCAGATCCCAATTCATCATGCGCATTCTTCAAAGCAGTCATTTAGCAAACAGCAGATGTTTGAACGTTTCCAAGAAACGTCGAATATCGCTTTGGGGGCAGGTGCTGCAACGATTTCAGAACAGCTTAAAGAGTTCATTCTACTTCCGGTTCCTAGAGTCGGCGAGCTGACGTTTAGTGAGCTCACCATGATGATTCAAGATACCCTAAACCGTGACAATAGCTGCGCTGCGGCACAGCGGTTTGTAGGTGGAGGTTTACATGGTGAGGCACTAGTTTGTATCGAGGGTGAGTCGGTTGCACAAGTGGGACGACGTTTAGGGTATGACGATGGTGAAATTTCCCACGATGAAATTGTTGTCAATTTAGTGAATGTCCTCGTTTCTTCTTTCTTAGTATCGTTATCGGAGCAACTAGGGTTAGAGTTCTCGTTACGTGAACCGTTAAGAATAGAAGATTTCAGTCCCGAAAACTCGATGCTCAATGCTAATGAAAACGTATTTACGATTGAATATACCTATGATGCAGAAGCATTAGACTTATTCTGCTCCGTGTTGTTTATGTTTGATGTGGAATCCGTGGAGATTATCCACCGTCAAATGGAGCTTTTACAATGACCACTATGACACTCGAGCTTTCCGACTTTCATTGGACGATGCAGTTGCTGGATACGCTAGATGCGGGTCTTATTGTGGTAGATCGTGAATACAATGTCTGTGCATGGAATAGTTTCATGCAAAACTATAGCGGTATTAATGCAGACAGCATTATGGGCAAGTGCTTGTTTGAAAGTTATCCCAATCTTCCTGAAAAGTGGTTAAGAGCGAAACTGGAATCGACTGGAACTCTAAAAACTCGGGGCTTTTCAAACTGGGAAGATCGTCCAATTATCTTTGAATTCAAAAACTTCTCACCTGTTTCACAAGGCTTGCTCAACATGTACCAGAACATGGTGATTACGCCACTTAAGTCTCCCCAAGGAGATGTCACGCATTTTGCTATTATGCTGCAAGATGTGTCGGATATTGCTAAGAGTAAAATGCACCTCAAGCGCTCCAATGAGAAGTTGACGGAGTTAGGTCGCACAGATGGACTTACTGGACTGTTTAACCGGGCTTACTGGGAATCACAGTTTATTGAGGAATTTAATTCGGTACAGACCACGGGACGTACGTCAACGCTGGTAATGTTCGATATTGATCATTTTAAACGTGTCAATGACAACTATGGCCACGCCACTGGCGATAACGTGATCAAAGAGACAGCTCAGCAGCTGTTAAAGGCTGCGAGAGGTAGTGATGTGTGTGGTCGCTACGGCGGAGAGGAATTTGCCGTTTTACTCACCGACACGACAGCAGATCAAGCGTCGTATTTTGCAGAGAGGTTGCGTAAACGAGTAGAGGAGCTCTGTTTAGAGTTCGATGGTCAGTCACTCCAATACACCATTAGCTTAGGTATCACCGAGTGCAGCGCTGAAGATAATAATCATGTAGATTGGCTAAAGCGCGCGGATAAAGCCCTTTACCAATCCAAAGAAGCTGGTCGTAACGCCACGTCCATCCTCTAGCACTGTTTATCTTTTGACTCAAAGCGCTGCTGTTCAATAGGCAGCGTTTTGGTTTTTGGCAGTTTAACTAGTACCCAACTTGCAAGCATGGCAACAACAAGACCGCTTAACGCCAAAAAGCCCATCACGTTGGCAATCTTATCGTGATCTAACAGAACCCCCACGATGTAAGTACCAATAGAGAACCCTAAGGATACGGCGGCTGCCATAAACCCTTGCGCTGTTGCAGGTCGATAAGGGCTAATTTCGTCCGCAAGAGCGGCAATAGAAATGTCGTTCCACGCACCATTGATAATGGAGATTAATATCAGAGAGAGCGGTAAAAGCGCCATAATATTGTGGCCGAACATAAACCAGATACTGATGCCTACAATTAGGTTTACTATCACGGTGATGAACCAAAGGGAGTGGGCTCCATGAGTTGCCATCCAAGTTCCTGCGGGTGTAAGTGCGACGAGAGTGACAAGTGCTGCGATAGCCATTCCGAATGCGGAACTCGATACGTTAACGCCAAACCCTTTATCAATAATGACTGGTCCCATCTCCACCATATTTGAACCCACAAACATAGACATCAATACGCAAACGACGAATCCAAACCAAACAACTTTAGAATGGCTACGATCCGAATTCGTGTTTAATTCATAAGGTTCAGTAATAGAGACCAGGGTCTTCGGTGGATAAAGTACTGTAACGACGATCAACAACAGGTCGAAGGCAAAGAGTGTGCCCAACTGTATATTCACGGGTAGCTGCAAATAGTCAAGACAAGCAATGGTTACGCCAGCCACGGCTACCCCAAGCATTTGAATTTGGAAAAGGTGTTTCAGTGCGTTTGACTGGCTTTTTGGCGAACTATTTAAGCGTAAAGCAAGCGTTGGATTGAGAATAAGCAGGAGGTTACTGCCAAGACCAATCAAACAGGCAATACCCCAGTAATGCCATTGAGTTGTAGAAACGAAAAGTAATAGCAGTAATGCGCTGGCATGACATATGAGTGCTAGTAGGTGCATAGGTTTATGAAGCATGTATTTATCGGCGATAGAACCAAGCAAAGGAGCAGTTAAGCCACTTAAACCTAAAATCAACATCACTTGACCAACGAGTAGCGCGCTGTTGGTCCGGGATAGGATGAGAGGGGCAACAATGATCGCGAGACCTATCCATTGAACAATGCCCATTGACGCTTGGCTTAGCTGCCATAAGTTGCTTTTTTTCATAGCAAAACCATGTGATAAATACGGCTGAAAGTATAAAAAAAAACGAGCATCAATGATGCTCGCCCAGTGTCAACTTAATTGACTACCACATTAGCTGATCGCTAGCCTAGGGTTATTAACCATACTGTACCAACGACGTCTTTGTTCTTTTAACGTTAAATCTAATTGCTCTATTCGCACTCGCAATAAAGCTTGCTCATACTTTTCTTTGACATTGGATTTTGCCGACTTGATAAGTTGAGTCTTTAGTTCGTCGCATTCATTCAGTTTGCTGATCAAATGTTGCAATTCTTGTTCAATCACCGAATGAATTTGCTCTGCGTTGGGAAGTTGGAAGATTTTGCCCTTGGCCGTTTGCATGGTTTGCAACAGACGCGCTTTCTCAATGCGATAAGGTGACACGCGTTTTAGTCCCTTAGCTAGCCCAAGATAAGCGCAAGAGCGTATTAACCATTTAGTCGGATCAAACTGCCACCAACGAATGCCATTTCGATAGTCATGCTCAAAGATATGGTGGAAGTTGTGGTAACCCTCACCAAACGTAACAAACGCTAAAATCCCGTTGTCCCGTGCCGTGTTTTTGCTGGTGTACGGCTGAGAGCCCCAAACATGAGCTAATGAGTTAATAAAAAAGGTCGTGTGATGACTGAGTACCAATCGTAGTGCACCAACAATTAGTATGAAACCGATCAGATCGCCATAAATTGCTCCTAGAGCAATTGGGATACCGAAATTGGTGAGTAGGGCAAGGGCGACATAATGTTTGTGTTGCCACATCACCACCTTGTCTTTTTGAAGATCTCGGCAGTTACGATAATCATCGTATCGTGCGGCTTGATACTCCCTAAGCATCCATCCGATATGTGAGTACCAAAAGCCTCGCTTCGCTGAGTATGGGTCTTTGTCGTTATTGTCGACGTGTTTGTGATGAACACGATGGTCTGAAGACCAGTGCAATGCGCTATTTTGAAGAGCAAAGGCACCACCAATAGCAAATAGGTATTTCAGTGAATTGTGTGCTTCGTATGCCTTGTGTGACCACAGCCTGTGATAGCCCGCTGTAATGGACATACCACAAAATACAAAGGCAATGAGTAACCAAACCCAGTGTGCAAGGGTATAACCGTGTGTCACGCCATACCATGTGGTGCCTACTGTGGCTAGGATAAAAGTACCAAGAAAAATCGTGACGTTTAACCAAATTATCGGGGGCTTGTGAGCCGTGTTCATACAATAACTCCATTTAAGCTTACAACTGTTCGCTAGAATATCAGCGTACATGTGTAAGTCAAAGAATAAGTTGTTACAGTGTTTAACGGAAAATTGCACCAATACTAGCTATCGACGGGTGAAAGTGGTGCGATATGATGCATGTAATTTGACTAAATCTTTTGAAAACAGAAGGTTAATTAATGGTATGCATATTGCTTAATCTTTGTGGTCTTAGTTGTATACAATCAAAAATACATAGGGAATCACATGGAACAGCAACATAGCAGTGACTTAATCTACGGACTGGATGATAAACCTTCGGTCAAAGCCGCGAGTTACGCCGCACTTCAACATGTTTTGGCGAGTTTTGTCGGCATTATTACCCCGACATTAATTATTGGAGGAGTGTTAGGACTTGGTGACCATATCCCATACCTTATTAGTATGGCGTTGATGGTCTCAGGAGTAGGCACTTTTATACAAGCGAAGCGAATTGGCCCAATTGGTGCTGGCATGATTTGCGTTCAAGGAACAAGCTTTGCTTTTTTAGGCTCTGTCTTGGGGGCAGGCTTTCTTGTTAAGGCTAACGGGGGAGAACCGGATGAAATGCTCGCGACCATTTTTGGTGTGTGTTTCTTCGGTGCTTTTGTTGAAATAATCTTGTCGAGATTTATCGATAAACTTAAAGCGGTCATCACTCCTGTTGTCACGGGCATTGTGATTACGACTATTGGTATTTCGCTGATCAAAGTGGGTATTACTGACATCGCTGGTGGTTTCGGCGCCGAGGACTTTGGCTCTGCATCTAACTTAGCACTAGGCGGTGCAGTTTTGGCAACCATAGTGATTTTAAATTTGAGCCGCAATACCATGGTGAGATTATCTTCGATTCTAGTTGGGTTATTGATCGGGTGGTTAGTGGCGATGATGTTGGGAAAAGTCACCATGCCAGACTTTTCATCGCAACCATTTCTGAGTATTCCTATCCCTTTCAAGTACGGATTCGCGTTTGATTGGCAAGCTTTTCTACCGATTGCTTTTATCTATCTGATTACCGCGATTGAATCGACGGGTGACCTAACTGCCAACTGTCTGTTTTCAAAGCAGAAGATTGAAGGTAAGCAGTACATAAAACGAGTAAAAGCGGGCGTGTTGGCAGATGGCATAAATTCAATGATTGCAGCGGTGTTTAATACCTTCCCGAATACCACCTTTAGTCAAAACAATGGGGTGATTCACCTGACTGGAATTGCCAGTCGTTACATTGGATACTTCATTGCTGGCATCTTATTCTTACTTGGTCTGTTTCCAATACTTGGAGCTATCTTGATGACGATACCGAAGCCTGTGTTAGGCGGGGCAACCTTGGTAATGTTTGGTACTGTGGCTGCAGCAGGCATCAAAATCATCGCAAGCGAAACACTAGATAGACGCCGAATTATGACTATCGCTATTTCACTGGGGCTAGGGTTAGGCGTTATGCTGGTACCGGATTTGCTAAAAGAAGCCCCAAAACTGGTACAAACTATATTGGGGTCACCAGTGACAATGTCGGGCATCGCGGCGTTAGTTATTACTGGATTGCTGTCATTGGTGAAAGACAAGCCGCAAGAGACAGTGCTGAAATCTCAGTCATTACCTGAGGCGTAATACCTTTCTGCAACGAACATAATCAGGTATTTAGTCGGGATGGAAAGGCCGTCGTTAACAGACGGCCTTTTGGTTATCGCTAAGTTAAGCACTGTGACGAGCTTCGACCAGTTGCTGAGCCAATTCAGCAAACCCGTATCCACCATTACCACTAGTTATATAACTGGGTTTCGCCCGCAGTTTTGACAGCAAAGGCGTTAGGTTATTTACGCCAAATGTAATGGGTAGCCAATCAAACATCGACTCGTCGTTGAGTGAATCACCAATGTAGGTCAGTGTTTCCAATGCAAATACGTTCTGGTTACCGCATACTTTAAGGTACTGTTCGCTGCTGAACCGTTTACTGTGTTCACCGAGCCAAACATTGATGTGAATGGAACTCTGAGTGGCTTTCACTTTTTGTCCGTTAACGACTAGCGAGCGAATCTCATTGAGTAGTCGTGTGCTAACATCGTCTGCGACAGGTTCACGGTCTTGTCCGAGGTTAATAGCAACATCGCAAAATCTATAACTTTGGTCATTAGCAAACTCGATCCCAGGGTAGTGAACAAGTAACGTTTCTAGACGCTGTAACAGTATTTTCTGGTTGCTTCTCATCTCGTCCATCGGTTGTAGTGAGTGGACGTGAAACCCTTGTTGGTTTTTCATCATCCAAAATGCACCATTTTCCCCAATGACACCATGAACTGGCCACAGCTTGGCAATTTGGTCACACCACCCAGCGCAAGCGCCAGTGACAGCAACGACTTTAATCCCACTCGACCTTAGTTTATTGAGGGCGAGTAATGTCTCGGGAGGCAATGCTCCTTCCCAAGTCAATGTATCGTCCACATCGGTGAACAGCCATTCGATCTTTCTCGCTTGATGTGGCGATAACGCAGATAACGACTTAGGCATTAATGACCTCTTGCTGAAGAGTAGTGTGATCGTTGAAATGAAGGCGCTTTGAGGTTTCACTGCTGAAAAGATGAAGATGCTGTCGATCAACATCAATACCAAGTTGGTCACCAATGGCTATTTTAGAGTGACCTTCGACACGGACAACCAGTTTTTGAGGCTCACTTCCGGATGTGATGCAATAGAGCAATAGATCAGCCCCTAATGCTTCGATGAGCTCAACTTCTACATGCAACCAAGGGTCAATGTCGTTTAGCGTCAAATGTTCAGGCCTCAGCCCTAGTTTGACTGAGCCAAGGTTAAGAGCTTTGGTATCCATTTTGAATAGCGATGAACCTAGTTCTATACCTTCAGCGGATATTTTGGCGTCGAGAATGTTCATGGATGGTGAACCAATAAAGGTTGCCACAAACAGAGATTCTGGATAGTCATAAATATCTAAAGGAGTGCCCACTTGCTCAATATTACCTTTATTGAGTACCACCAACTTATCGGCTAGCGTCATGGCTTCGACTTGGTCGTGCGTAACATATACCGATGTAGTGCCAAGGCGACGCTGTAGGCGTTTTATCTCAAGCCGCATTTGAACTCTTAGCTTGGCATCCAAGTTGGATAAGGGCTCGTCAAATAAAAAGACTTTTGGTTCGCGCACAATGGCGCGGCCCATAGCCACCCTCTGACGCTGACCTCCGGAAAGCTGCTTCGGTTTTCGGTCTAATAAACCATCGAGCTCGAGCATTTCCGCAGCTTGGCCGACAAGGCGCTGTATTTCCGCTTTTGGCGTTTTGCGATTGCGTAGTCCATAGGCCATATTGTCGTATACCGTCATATGCGGGTATAACGCATAGTTTTGGAATACCATTGCAATATCGCGTTCACCGGGTTCTAGCTCGTTCACGATGTTGTCGTCGATACGCAGAGTACCTGAACTGATTTCTTCCAATCCGGCTAGCATACGTAGCAGGGTGGATTTGCCACAGCCACTTGGGCCAACAAGGACAACCATCTCACCGTCATCGATGTCGAGGTTGATATTAGGGATCGCTTGGTAACCATTTGGGTAGCATTTAGCGATATTTGAAAGAGTAAGCGTTGACATTTATTTCTCCGAATCTACCAAGCCTTTGACGAATACTTTTTGCATTGCAATAACCACGATGACTGGCGGTAACATGGCGATGATGGTGGTGGCCATAATCTTGTTCCACTCGATCACGCCATCGACGACGCCAAGCATTTGTTTAATACCCATCACTATGGTGTAGTACTGGGCATCAGTGGTAATGAGTAATGGCCAGAGGTATTGATTCCAACCATAAATGAAAGTGATCACGAATAGCGCTGCAATATTGGTGCGTGAGAGAGGAAGCAGAATATCGAAAAAGAACTTAATCGGACCTGCGCCATCAATGCGTGCCGCTTCGACTAGCTCATTCGGCACGGTCATAAAAAACTGCCTGAATAAGAATGTTGCCGTTGCACTCGCGATGAGAGGAATGGTTAATCCCGAAAACGAGTTAAGCATGTTCAAATTAGTGATGACTTCGAACGTCGGCATGATTCTCACTTCGACCGGTAACATTAACGTGAAAAAGATCATCCAAAACGCAATCATTCGTCCAGGAAAGCGGAAAAAGACCACAGCATAAGCCGATGTTATTGAAATAGTCAGTTTTCCTATGGTGATACACAGCGCCATGATAAGAGAGTTGGTCAGCATGTGTGTGATTGGAAGCGCGTTGTTATTAAATGTACTTTCATTGCTCAGCAGGTCTGAGAACACACTAAATCCCAGATCGCCAAACCATAACGGTGTGCCTGTTGCAAACTCAGTGTTCTCATGTGTCGTCGCTACCAAAGCGATCCACACCGGTAAAGCAATAGAAACAATGCCTAGTACAAGAATAATGTGACAAAACACATTGAAAAGAGGTCTTCTTTCTACCATTAGTACGCTACCTTTTTCTCAACGTATTTGAATTGAATAACGGTCAGCATTGCTACCAAAACCATAAGAATTACCGACTGTGCTGCTGATGAACCAAGATCGAGTCCGATAAAGCCATCGTTATACACTTTGTATACCAGCGTCGATGTACTGTTACTTGGACCGCCTTGTGTCATTGCATGAATAATGGCGAAGGTGTCGAAGAAAGCGTAAACAAAGTTAACCACGAGTAAGAAGAAGCTGGTTGGGGAAATAAGCGGAAAGCTAATCGTTAGAAAGCGTTTCACCGGACCACTACCATCAATTGCAGCAGCTTCGTGCAACGATTTAGGAACCGATTGCAAGGCAGCTAAGAAGAAGAGGAAGTTGTAACTGATCTGTTTCCAGGTTGAAGTTATTACTACCATCCACATGGCATGACTTCCGTTTAATGTTGGATTCCAATTAACCCCAAACCAATTCAAAATATCGGTAACAACCCCAATGGTTGGGTCAAACAAAAATAGCCATAGAGATCCTGCAACAACGGGTGCTACCGCGTATGGCCAGATGAGAAATGTGCGATATACCGTGGCACCTCTAACGATATGCTCAGCAAAAGCAGAGAGAATGAGCGCACTGACTAATGCCAGCAGTGCAACGCTGATACTAAATTGGATCGTAGTGAAAAAGGAATCAAGGTAATAGCTATCGTTGAGAAGCTTAGTAAAGTTCTCTAGACCAACAAACTCACGGCTGATGCCAAACGCATCCTCCAACTGAGAAGACTGAAATACAGCCTGACCTGCGGGCCAAATAAAGAAGACAAGGGTAATAATTAGCTGAGGTGCGATTAACGCATAGGGCAGCCATTTATTTTTAAAAACAACTTGTGATGACATACGGTGTACCAAAGAGCCGTCATTCTCAATTAGAAAATGACGGCGAAAAGACAAAGACAATTATTTTTGTGTGCGTTCAAAGCGGCGCAACTGCTCGTCACCACGACGAACGGCATTGTTAAGTGCAGACTTAGCGGACGCTTTACCTGCCCACACGGCTTCTAACTCTTCATTAATGATGTCGCGGGTTTGTAGGAAGTTACCAAAGCGAATGCCTTTTGAGTTCGCTGTTGGTGTTGTTGATGTCATTTGCAATACCGCAGTATCCGTTCCTGGATTCGCTTGGTAGAAGCCTTGTTGTTTAGTCAGCTCGTAGGCTTGTTTGGTGATAGGTAGGTAGCCAGTGAACTGGTGCCAATCTGCTTGAACTTCAGGGCTCGACAAATACGTGAAGAACTTAGCAACGCCTTTGTATTCTTCTGACGTATGGCCTCTAAGTACCCAAAGTGATGCACCGCCAATGATGGTATTTTGTGGCTTTGCAATTAGGTCATCATCGTACGGAAGCTGCGCAACGCCTACATCGATGCCCTTCATGTTCTCTTTAATCCCCGCTAGACCAGCAGAAGAGCCCATAGTCATCGCACACTCTTGTGTGTAAAAAAGAGGCATGCCATCTGATTGACGGCCGCCATATTTGAAGATGCCTTCTTTTGACCAATCGCCCATTTGTTGGATGTGTTTTACATAAGGCGCGTCATTGAATTTAAACTCAGTATCAAAACCACCGAAGCCATTATTCTCAGTCGCCACAGGAATGTTGTTACGTGCACCGAAGTTCTCTATTTGAGTCCAGGATTGCCATGTGGTTGTGAAGCCACATTTCGCTCCTGACGCTAACAGCTTACGCGAGACCGCTTCCATTTCCTTCCAGGTTTTTGGTGCCTCTTCGATACCTGCTTTTTTAAACATGTCTTTGTTGTAGTACATCACAGGTGTTGAGCTGTTAAACGGCATAGACAGCATCTGTCCATCGTTCGTAGTGTAATAGCCCGTTACCGCGGCAAGGTAGTTATCTGCGTTAAATGGTTCTTTAGTATCAGCCATTAGCTCATAAACAGGGTAGATAGCTTGCTTAGCACCCATCATGGTTGCGGTACCTACTTCGAATACCTGTACGATTGCTGGTTGCTCTTTTGCTCTGAAAGCAGCAATGGCACTGGTCATGGTTTCTGCGTAGCTACCTTTGTACACTGGCTTAATCTCGTATTCGGATTGGCTAGCGTTAAAGTCGGCGGCAATTTCATTGACCTTTTGACCTAAAGCGCCACCCATGGCGTGCCACCATTCAACCTCGGTTTTCGCGTGTGCTTGAACACTGATAACTGCCATTGTTGCCGCAATTGCCGTGAGGTGCTTAATAGACATATCTTTTCCCTTATGATTTTAAGTATCTGTTCAACAAGACAAGAGCAAATGTTCGCTTGTGTTGTTTTATCTGCTCCATTTGTTCAAGTGAAAGTTAAACGACGAAAATGACGCTTAGGTGACAGTTAAATGAACTTATTTGAAAGGTTTCGTTTTCATCAAAGATGGTTTTAACTGCAATACGCTTGTCATAAAGGGCTGGGATGCTGCATGTGAAAATAAATGAACATATGAGGTAAACATGAAAACAACAGCGCATCGCGGTGTATCGAGTCTGGCACCAGAAAACACATTAGTAGCATTTCAACTTGCTGCTCAACAGGGTGTCGAGTGGATTGAAATTGATGTTCAATTGAGTGCTGACAAAGTGCCTGTGGTTATTCATGACCAAACGGTAAACCGCTGTACTGACGGCAGTGGCAAGGTAGCTGATCTGTCACTGAAAAAGCTGCAAGAGTTGGACGCGGGGTTATGGTTCGGAGAACAATATAGAAATGAACGTATTCCTTCCTTGTCAGAGACATTGTGTTTTGTACAGCAACATAACATTAGCTTAAATATCGAGTTAAAGGTCTACTCAGGTGATGATATTGAATTGCTATGTCAACAGATAGCTGCAGTCGTAGCGGAGGTTGGCGTTTCCTATGAGCAATTGTTGTTTTCTAGCTTTAATACCCAAGCACTTATGGAAATGAAAGCTAAAATACCTAGTATTCGCCGTGGACAGTTGTGGCAATCAATCCCAGAGAATGCTTTAAGTGTATTAAATGAACTAGAGGCGTTTAGTGTGCATTGTGATTATCGTTTTTTGACGGAAAAGCTCGCCAAACATGTAAAAACTGCCGGATACCAATTGTATTGTTACACCCCTAATTTCCCTGAATTGGTGGAAGCGCACTGGAAATGGGGGGTTGATATGATGATCACTGACGAACCTCATTCTTATTTGATGCAAGCTGAAACGGTTTTCTCGTAGTGGTAGCTAACACTCAGTTGTTAAAATCGAATAACACATATTGAAAAAGTAGAACCAAAAACAATGCATAATTTAAGCCTGCGGCAGCAAAACGTTATCGAACTTATTCAGCATCAGGAATATTGCACAATTGAAGAGCTTTCGGCTCACTTTAATGTCACGACACAAACCATTCGGCGTGATATCAACGAACTTTGTGCGTTAGGTCTGGCAAGACGTCATCACGGTGGCGTCAGTTTACCCACAACATTAACGAATCGAAGCTTTGCCTCTCGCAGCGCAACGAATTTGAGTGAAAAACAGATTATTGCAAAACAAGTGGTTGAGTTAATACCGGACGGCTGTACTTTGTTTCTTGGCATTGGCACCACCATAGCCGCCATCGCGGAAAAGTTAGGTAATCAGAAAGAGCTAAGAGTTGTGACCAATAACTTCCAGGCTGCTCATATATTGTCTCAGTACGACCATATAGAGACTTGGATACCAGGCGGTCGACTGAGAACCAACGATGGTGATGTTGTGGGTGACAGTATCGGTCATTTCTTTGGCCAATTTTCCGCGGATATCGGGATAGTGAGTTGTGCGTCGGTGAGTCTCGCATCCAGTGTCTCATTGAGCGCCGACATTTCACCACTAGAGTTAAAACAAGAAGAGTACGCCATGGAACATCAGCTTCGTGAAGCCTCTGTCAGCCAAGCGATTATTGCCGGCTCGCAGCAAAAATGGCTAGTGGCTAACAGTACTAAATGGCAACGGAAGGCCGGAGCCCGCGTTGCGCCACTTAGCTATTTTGACCGTATATTCGGTTCGGCTTCAGGAGTAAGTTAAGCCACTTGACCTGATGTCAAAGGCTCTGGCGGAAATCGCTCATAGATAGCTCTAAACTTATCGATGTTATCCATTAACATTTGCACAATGATAGGGTCAAACAAGCTTCCTGCTTCTTGGCGAATATAGTTTTGAGTATCGTCCATTGTCCAAGCGTGCTTATAGCTACGCTTGCTCAATAAGGCGTCAAACACGTCTGCGATAGTGATGATGCGAGCTTCGAGTGGAATGTCATTCCCCATAATTTTGCAAGGATAACCATTGCCATCGAATCGTTCGTGGTGGCAGTAAATAATATTCTTAAGAAATGCGACCTCCGCGCTGGAGGCGGTCATGACATCAATGTTGTTCAACACTTCATCAATAATATCGACACCATAATCGACGTGTTTATCCATGATGGCTTTTTCTTCAGGGGTGTAACGATGAGGGCTAAACAAAATATGGTCAGGAATACGATATTTGCCGATATCATGAAAAGGGGAATAGAGCTCAATCCATTGAATAAAACGGTGATCGACAGGTAACTTTACTGCTAATAATTCGGCCAGCAGCTTGCTGTAAAGGCTCATACGTTGCAGATGGTCCGCAGTTTCGGGGTCGCGTTTATGACTAATGCGAAGTGCCAATTGCAACGCCTGCAAAAACATTTGATGTTTGTACCTATCATGACAAAGTAAGCTTGTGATCACCTCTTTTACAAACAATAAGTCCGCATGCAGCTCGCCGTCGCTAAAATAGTCGGCTTTAGTAGCATTAAAGAAAAGCACCGCCCCATGGCGCTCATCTATTTTTAATCCCATCGTGAAGCTACTTCGGTGTCCTAGTTTCCTTAGCCGCTCATTTCTCGTGTTTGGGCTAAGCTCGTTGAGGTCTGCAACTACTCGAATTTCTTGATTATCTATGATTTTTGTCAGTGGTTGGCAATGCTCTGCATGGATTGAAATGACATCGAAGTAATCGCTGGTGTCTTGATGGTCAATGACATGGAAGTTTTCGAGATGGTCGTGACTGGTAACGGACACACACAATCTCGACAGAAAAGGGTGTTTTTTTCTGAGGCTTTTGAAGAGCTCATCAATGCCGTTTCGACAACTTAACGCTCGGTTGGTGCTGGCAATACAATCAATATAATCCATACGTTTCTTATCATTAGTTTTTATATGGTTATTGTAATATTAGCCACTACTAGGAGACTTCTTCAAGTGACGGATTTCACGATTGAAAGTGTAAAGGAGTGAATATGCGCCTAGTGGCAATGATCTGTGATCACGTTATCAAGTTGAATCTTTGAGCGTGGAAAACGTTTGCTTCGAGTAATTTGACAAATTATTATCCAAACAAAAGTTTGAACAACCGGACAAGTGTTTATGACTGAGCGTGAGCAGCAGATTTTAGAGTTAATCAAACAAGACCCAATGATAGCCCAGCATACTCTTGCGGATATGTTGGATTTAAGTCGAAGTGCCGTTGCAGGCCACATAATGAACCTGACTAAAAAAGGCTTCATTGAGGGCAAAGGTTATGTCATTGCTCCAGAACGATTCAGCGCTGTCATAGGCGGTGCCAATATGGATCTTTGTGGCCGTTCAAGTTCTGATTTGGTGATGGGGGATTCTAACCCTGGTGTACTAACTTCAGGAGCTGGAGGTGTTGCACGTAACATTGCTGATAACTTGTCTCGACTAGGCAGTAAGGTGCAGTTTGTTGGTGCAATCGGTGATGATCTTTGGGGCGAGCAGCTGTTAGATTCTTGCCGAAACGCAGGCGTTGGTGTTGACCATTGTTTAACCGTTCCAGGTAAAGCGACCAGCACTTATTTGTCGATTCACGACCAGAGCGGTGAGCTTCAGCTTGCACTAAACGATATGGCGTTAATTGATGAGCTTAATGTTGAGCAACTTTCTAAACGCGCTGCAGTATTTAATCGCTCATCTGCCATTGTGCTCGACGCAAACTTAAGTGAGTCGGCACTGGATTATTTATTCCACGCACATGCGGATAAAGCAATTTTCGTTGATCCTGTGTCATCAGTTAAAGCAGGAAAAATAAAGCCTTATTTGGAATATGTGCACACCTTAAAACCAAACCTTTCTGAAGCCGAACTTTTGGCGGATTGTAAGATTGAGCATCCGGATCAGTTGCCAGACGTTGCTAACAAACTGCACGCATTGGGTGTTAAGCGTCTGCTAATCAGCCTTGGTAAAGAGGGCGCCTATTCGAGTGTTGAGGGTCAAGGTGAGTTTATTCCGGCTTCGAAAACACTAGTAAACAATGTCACCGGAGCGGGTGATGCGCTGATGGCGGGTCTTGCTCATGGTTATCTACAAAACTGGGGTTGGCAGCAGAGCGTGGAGTTTGCACTTGGTGCAGCCCGATTAGCACTCCAATCCAGTTCAACAATTAATTCAATTATGTCTGAAAAGGCAGTCTCTCGTTTAATAGAGGAATCAACATGTTAGAGAAGTATCTAGATATTCAACCTGAAGTTGCGCAAGCATTGGCTGAAAACAAACCTGTCGTGGCACTGGAATCAACGATCATTTCTCACGGTATGCCTTATCCACGCAATGTAGAGACCGCGCTTTTAGTTGAAGAAACAATCCGTGAATCTGGCGCTATTCCAGCGACTATTGCTATCATAAAAGGCCGCCTAAAAGTTGGTTTAGATAAAGAACAGATCGAATATTTGGGTAAAGCCGGTACTAGCGTGACCAAAGTCAGCCGCCGTGACATTCCTTTTATGGTGGCAGGCGAAAAAGACGGTGCGACAACAGTAGCAGCGACAATGATTTTGGCAGAAATGGCAGGGATACGTGTATTTGCTACAGGTGGCATCGGTGGTGTTCATCGTGGTGCTCAAGAAACATTTGATATCTCTGCTGACCTTCAAGAGCTTGCAAATACAGATGTTGCTGTAGTGTGTGCAGGCGCGAAGTCAATTCTAGACTTAGCACTTACTCGTGAATACTTGGAAACGCAAGGTGTACCTGTTATTGGTTATCAAACCGATAGTCTGCCAGCGTTCTATACCCGTGAAAGTGAGCATGGCATCGACTACCGCCTAGACTCAGCACAAGAGATCGCAATTGCGCTGAAAGCGAAATGGGAGATGCAACTTGCTGGTGGTGCAGTGATTGCCAACCCAATCCCTGTAGAATACGCGATGCCAGTGGAAACTATCAACTCTGCGATCGAGCAAGCGTTGGCAGAAGCAGATGAGCAAGGTATCGCTGGTAAAGAATCGACACCATTCTTGTTAGCTCGAGTTTGTGAACTAACAGGTGGGAACAGCCTTGATTCAAACATTCAGTTGGTCTTAAACAATGCTCGTCTTGGTGCCGCTATTGCTAAGTCGTATTGTGAAGCTTAATAGTTTCTAGCTTCGTCTCTATATTCAAGCCCCGCCCTAGTTAGGCTCATTTGCTAGGGTGGGGCTTTTTGATCTTGGGAAAACGCTGTTTCTCATTTTACAGATGTTAATATTGCAAATTTAGTTATTGGCATATGCTAATTATAGGAGTAATTTAAGCACCATTGTTCAAATGGAGGAACTCTTATGATCGTTGCTATCCCATTCAATAATGATTCTATATCGTCTCATTTCGCCAAAGCACCTCAAATTTTGTTGGTTGATACTTCGAAAAATAGTCAGCATAGGTTGACCTTACCTGACGCTTCTCAAGGTGGCTGCGGGAACAAAAAACACTGGCTCGACATCATCAAACAATATGACGTAGAGACCGTCGTGGTTCGAAATATAGGCAAAAAAATGCTTGGAGCTTTGTTCAATTCGGGCGTCAATGTCAGGTCTGCACCTGTCAGAACACATATTGACGATATCGACTTTGATACCCTAAATAAAGTGGAATCACTTGATTATGGCCGGGTGAATAAGCCAAAACACAATACTTGCTGTTCTGGCCACGAACCGAAACGAAATAAACTCGCGCCTAGTACGGTCCATCATATTAGAATGAATCTCAAATCGATTAAGTGACGGGGTAACATTATGGAAGTACTGTTCGCTATTATTGCGTTTTTGGCGGCAATTGCGTTAATGGCTATTGGTGTGATGTTTAAGCGAAAAGCCATTCAAGGTAGTTGTGGTGGACTTGCGAGTGCTGGCATCGATGGCGAATGTGACTGCAAAGATAAGTGTGCGACAACTCATAAAACCTTGTATCAAATACAAGAGCCTAGAAAGCACTAATCTTTAACGGGTTCTTATTTAATAACGAGTGCTTGACCGTTAATTAGGCAAGTCGCGACTTTCAAACGGGCAGACTTTACTATGTTGGCAAAAGTCTGCCTCGATACTTGCATCTCTTTCGCTGCATCAATCTGGTTCATACCATTGAGATCTGCCAGTCTTAATGCCTCTAATTCATCGGGTAACAATGCCATCTTATCGAGCTCAGAAAGTGGTACACCATTAGGTTTGAAACATTCAAAGGGAGCACGGCCGCAGATACGACGCTGTTTTTTAGGCCTAGCCATTGTTTACATCCTACTTAGTCTTTGCAGTGGCGATTTTAATACCACAGGCATCATATACAACATCATTAATCGCATCACATGATTTATCGCAACAAATGCGGGTTCCAAACCCAATAATAGAGCTACTGCGGTCATCGCTTCAACGCTGCCAGGTACCCAAGCAAGCAATAACACTTCCCAATCTGTGCTGGTCAAGTAACTAAATATCAGGGCGTAGACTAAGGTTACGGTGACGCCCAGCGCAGTTACAATAAATCCAGCTCTAGAATATTCAACGGCGTCTTTTAATGATGTAGGAGCCAAACGGGTGCCAATTAGCACGCCTAGAATTGCTGTTGCAAACATAATAAATAGCTCAGGTACTACCAAATGAAGTGACGAAAATTGAGCGTTAAACATCGCAGCAACAATCAGACTGGTTAACAGGTAAGGGGCTGGGATACCGATCTTTCCAACGATCTTACCAAACACAAAACTCAGCACAGTAAGCAGAATAAGATAAGGGATTTGTGCTAATGAAACCGTTTGGCTGAGCTGAGACGTTCCTTCCCCGGTTGTTGCAACAATTCCCGCCAAGACAACTAGCAGAAGTAAGCGGATTGAATGCGAAAAGATGATTTTGGGAGATGGTTTTTCTTGTTCTTCACTGATTACCAGAATTGCTGCCATTGCTCCGGGAATAGCGCCAAGTAAGGACTCAAAAGGCGTCCATTTTTCTTGCTTATAGAGCCAGAAAAAATTCACGGTGGTTTGTGACAACATGCATAGAATCAAGCCCATAAATAAAGGCAGTGAAAAAGAGTCAATAAGTTCACTTGTATGCACAGTGATACCAATACTCAGGCCAAGAATAATCTGAATCGTAGTGAGGATCGCACTGGGTAATCTTACGTCTGTTTTGGTTAAGCGCAGATACATTACAACAAAGAGAGCCGCGGAAAATAGCTCACCGAGCGGTATCGGTAACACACCGCCAAGAAGTGACCCGATAAGTCCTACCAAGATGGTTCTTAATACTTCCATGTACAACATACCAGATAAATGAATTCACACGATTGTACGCGATTTCAGGAATTCAAGACATCTATTTACAGAATTTGATGCTACTCAGATTTGCAATATATCCAAACTAAACAATACTTTATTGATAATAATAACAGTGGTTGGACTGAGATGAGTAAGGTAGAGCAAAGTACAGAGCCGTTTACGGTGTTGGTCGTCGATGACACACCAGAAAACCTAGATGTACTGAACGGGATTCTAACAGATTCCTATAAAGTAAAGGTTGCGATTAGCGGCAGAATCGCCCTGAAAATTGCGCAAAAAGTCCCCAGGCCAGACATTGTTTTGCTTGATGTAATGATGCCAGAAATGGATGGCTATCAAGTGTGCGAGCAGCTCAAAGCAAATCCTTTAACCAGTGATATTCCTGTGATATTTGTGACGGCAAAAGGTGAAGTTTCTGATGAAACAAAAGGGTTTGAGCTTGGTGCTGTGGATTACATTATCAAACCCGTTAGTCCTCCTATCGTGAGAGCACGTGTTGCAACACATTTATCACTTCATCATCAAAAACGACAGCTTGAGAAGCTAGTTCAGAAACGCACCCAAGTCATCAAAGATACTCAAAGAGAAATTATTAGCTGTTTGGGAAGAGCGGCGGAATTTAAAGATAACGAAACCGGAATGCACGTTGTACGAATGAGTCATTACAGCCGAATGTTAGCGACGCACATTGGCGCTGATCCTAAATGGGTCGAGTTATTGTTTGAAGCGGCGCCTATGCACGATATTGGCAAAATTGGTATTGCTGATGATGTGTTGTTGAAGCCTGAAAAACTAGACGAACATGAATGGAAAGAGATGCAGCGGCATGTGGAATATGGTGTCGCAATTCTGGGTCCATACCGGTCACCATTGTTGGATTTAGCGAAAGAGATAGCTCAATGTCATCATGAAAAATGGGATGGTAGCGGTTATCCGTCAGGACTTTCTGGAGAGGATATTCCTCTTAGCGCCAGAATCGTTGCTATAGCTGACGTGTTTGATGCGTTAACTAGCGAGCGCCCTTACAAACAAGCATGGAAGACTGAGGATGCCTTCGAATACCTGCGCAAAGAATCAGGTTCTCATTTTCAGCCAGACTTAGTTGCGGCTTTTGTTGGTATGGAGCCTGAGATAGAACAAATCAAACGTGCATTTGCTGATTAATTTCGCTAGTCACTATTACAGGATGTAACCAACAAACATGAATTCTGAAAGCGTTAAACATTCCATCGTAACTTCAAACAAAATTGCAGCTGGCTTTCTCGTGGTGTTGGTACTGCTCCTCAGTGTCGGCTTAGCAGCGTGGTTCAGCCTAGACAAGTTGTTTCGTTCTGTCGATCGGTATGAAGGTGCGGGGCAGCTGCTTCTTACATTAGATAGAGCAAGACTGCATGAGCTTTCCTTTACCCGAGACTTATCGGAGAGAGAGTCGGAAGTCGCGCTTTCTCATATGACAGAAGCACTGAAACTGTCCGAAACGTTTCATTTAGAAAGGCATGAAGATAGTTCAGGGACCAAAGAACTAGTCAGTCAAATTACTCAATATCGAGCAGATTTTCAAAGATACGTGGCGTTGTCTTGGGAGTCAGTCGAAAAAAGAGAACAGATGGTTGAGGCGGCTCAACGAGCGAGTTCTATCGCCGATGCTCTTCATAGCTTACAGATAAAATATATTGAGAAAGATAAACGCTTGGTGGATAGCTTGCGCCAATCAATGAGTGATATTTCCCGGAACTCAACGGCCTCTTTCCAGCTCTCCGTTGCTGTTGAGTCAGCACGCAACCATGCGAAGGATTTTCTGGTATCAGGAAATTTAAAGGAATATCACCTTAGCAAAGGAGAATTGAAGAAAATATCGCGCTATTTGGATTTTTTGGAAGATCGAATCAAAGACACTCGTAGTCGGGAGTTATTGGTTGAGTTGGAGCAACTAGAACGCGCTTATTATGAGAATTTGACTGTGTTTCGAAGTGATAAGGTTAAGAAAGGAATTCGACTAGATGACCCCGCTTTGGCAGATTTAAGTCGTGTTGCGTTCGACCTAGCACAATCTGCGTTGGACCTACGGAATAACGAGACCTTGGTGTTTGAGCGAGCTCAGTCAAAAGTAGCGGCCATTCAAAATTTGATGGCTCGACGACTGGACCTATCGAAGAGTGTGACTGAATTAATACAAGAATTAGACAGTGCTAGGCAAACCGATAGAGATTTTTCGCTGGCCTTGTCTTCCGAAGCAAAAACCATTCATGCTCAAAATGTGGTGATGGTTTTAGAAAGGGGACTGCAAACCACCTCCATACTGCGTGGTTCATTAATAGAGTTAGATGAAAAAGTGCTGTTTGAGGAACTTGAACCGGCAATTAAAAATTACCTTGAGCGATTTGGAGAATTGCGAATAGTGTCGAGTCATATAGGTACTATCGCACAGCAGATGGTGGATTCCGCTATTGATATCGACGGTGCCATTCTGGATATAAGAAATCGCCGATTTAATGAGATGTCTGAAGCTAGGGGCCTTGCCAATATGACAACCTATGGCGGCATTTTGTTTGCTTTGGCCATTCTTCTTCTTGCTTATCTGATTCGAAAATCACAGCGTGAGCTTCATATCGTCACCGAAGAGTTGGAAGAAAGTAATATCCAAACTCAAAATGCAAGCCAGGCAAAATCCGACTTCTTGGCCAATATGAGTCATGAGATTCGCACACCGATGAATGCCATTATTGGTATGAGTCACCTTGCTTTAGAGACCAAACTTGATAACAAACAGCGTCATTACATCAGCAAGGTTAATAGCTCCGCTCAAGCCTTGTTAGGTATCATTAATGATATTCTTGATTTCTCGAAGATCGAAGCAGGAAAAGTGGAAATTGAATCAATTAATTTCTCTTTAGACAGTGTGTTGGAGGAGGTGATTAGCCTGATTGATGACAGTGCTAAACAGAAAAAGCTATCACTTATTATTGATGTCGCTTCGGATGTGCCCGACCAACTCATCGGCGACCCATTGCGAATTAAACAAGTGTTAACGAACTTGACTTCCAATGCTGTGAAATTTACTGAGACAGGTGAAGTACGCGTTAAGGTATCAACTGCGATGATGAGGGAGCGAGAGTGCAAAATTAATTTCGCGGTTAAAGATACGGGCATTGGAATGACTCGCGAGCAGATAGACTCACTGTTCCAGTCATTTTCTCAAGCAGACTCATCCACGACTCGCAAATATGGTGGGACGGGGTTGGGTCTTTCCATTACCAAAAATCTAGTTGAGCTGATGGGAGGTAAAGTCAGTGTTGAGAGTCGGTTAGGCGAAGGTGCTCGCTTTAGCTTTTCACTGGTGCTAGGTGTTTCAGAGAGTAACGCAACGGTGTTTTATCCAGCTCAGTTGCAGAGTCAGAAATTAGCACTGATAGATAGCTCGAAAGAATCAGAGCAAGTGGTACTAAGCCAGCTGGAAAGAATCCAATGCAAGGTGGACAGCTATCGCGACTTAGAGCAACTTGAGTCGGCGCTTAATCAGGGAAAAACTATTCCCAATGTTGTTCTTTATGGATGGCGAAATGAAGTGTCCGATAACATAGAAACGATCTTGTCCATGCGAGAACGTGCGCCCCAAGTCTTAACCGCAAAGCTGATCATTCTGTGCTCTGATTCTCGACAAGATATCATTGAAGCGTTAGAAGAGACTGATATTCAAGTCGCCAGTGTTTTGGAAAAGCCGTTTACTGCTTCTACATTGCACGATGCTTTGATTGCAGCTGCATTGAATGAGTCGCCACGTGTAGGCCATTATCGAAGCCATAGCGAAGAACTAAAGCGAGCACTAGCATCATTACAAGGCGCTAAAGTTCTATTGGTAGAAGATAATACGATCAATCAGGAGGTAGCAAGAGAGTTACTGCAATCGAAAGGACTTTCTGTTGATGTGGTGGAAAACGGACAAGAGGCCGTGACCTCCTTGCAATCGGAAATCTATGATGGAGTACTGATGGACTGTCAAATGCCCATCATGGACGGTTATGAAGCCACGAGGAATATTCGAAAAGAACTTGGTCTAGTTGAGCTTCCTGTAATAGCTATGACAGCTAGTGTGATGATCGATGATAAAGAAAAGGCGTTGGCCTGTGGAATGAATGATGTGATTGGTAAGCCGATTATTCTTGAAGAAATGTTCCAAGTGATGGCCAAATGGATTCAGCCAAGCAAACAGTCTTCAGTTGATCATCTCGACATTGAAAGACTGGCTGGATCTGAAATAGGCCTGCGCTTAGCTGGTGGTAATGAGGCACTGCATCAAAAACTCATTCAACGATTTATCGAACAATACTCCGGAATGAGAATAGGTACTTCAGAAGAACAGACCAGCGAAGCTACAATGTTTGAGGTTCATACTTTAAAAGGCGCTGCTGGCAACTTGGGGTTGGCTGATATTGCTGAAATTTGTGACCAAATAGAAAGACAGCTAAAGCAAGGAGGTTCGGTTGAACAAGAAGTTACAATGCTCAACACTCAACTTGAACGTACAGTTGAGAGCTTAATCCAAAACACTTTATCAATAAGTGTCCCTGAACCCCAAGAGTTCGAGATTCCATTTAGCGAACCGCAACTGCAGCGAATTAATGAGTTGATTGCTCTGTCAGAGGACTTTGATATGCAAGTATCAGAGTTATTGAGCGATGTTGATTATTTGTCTCAAGCCGGACTCGCGGAGGACGTAATTAATGATTTAAAAGTGGCGCTAGGACATTATGACTTTGAGAAGATGAGCGCTATCCTTCAAGCATACAAAGCGTCATTAGGTGGAAAATAAAAGGATAAGCTATTAAAGGGCTGCTCGACCTTTCTTAGTCGGGAATCTGCTATACTCGGCGTTTTTTGAAGGTAAGTAAGGTAGTTCATGAACTTTAAAGCAGCAGTTTTCGATATGGATGGATTGCTTCTCGATACAGAAAATGTCTGTAAAGGCATTTTTGAAGAGGCATGCCAAACGCTCGGTGTACCTTTCTTAGAGCAGAGCTATTTATCTATTATTGGATGCAATTCAAAGACCATTCATAGCAAACTCGGTGAGGCGTATCTGGATATTATTGATTACAAGGTAATTAATGATGAGTGGCGAAAAAGCTATGATTCGGTCGTGTTCCATCAAGCTATTCCGAAAAAGCATGGTGTAATTGAACTACTGGATTTCTTGAAATCAAAAAATATTCCTCTCGCTGTGGCGACATCGACTCACCGAAATGTCGCTGAAGCTAAACTGAAATTGGCAGGCTTAGATAAGTACTTCGACTGTTTAGCAACGGGTTGTGAGGTGACTAGAGGCAAGCCTGACCCAGAGATTTATCATTTGGCGGCGCAAAGACTTGGGGTTGAATCAGAGACATGTTTAGCATTTGAAGATTCGAACAACGGCGTCAAAGCTGCTGTTGCGGCCTCTATGCATACTTACCAAATTCCTGATCTCGTCTCGCCTTGCGAAGATGTGAAAGCTCTGAATGCGAAAACTAGAACTTCGTTATTTGAGGTATACCGTGAACTTTCAGATAGTTATACTATTAAGTAGATTTTAAAAGAACTCGAACTGGAGTGATGTTTTGAAGCAAACCCAACGCCACAGACAAATACTTGCCATGCTTTCAGAAAAGGGCTTTTTGAACACTGAAGAGTTCGTGGATGTGTTTGGCGTAAGCCCACAAACCATTCGCCGAGATTTAAATGATTTGGCGAAGCAAGGGCTTGTCACTCGTCATCACGGGGGCGCATCGCTTCACTCTAGTACTGAAAACGAAGCCTACTCTTCACGTAAAGTGCGGTATCAAGACGAAAAAAACCGCATTGCCAACGAACTGGTAAAGCGTATACCAAACTCATCCTCTTTGTTTATTGACATCGGCACGACAACAGAGGCGGTAGCGACGGCACTGCTTGAGCATAAAGATCTTAAGATTGTTACCAACAATATTAACGTTGCCAACATATTACGAGTCAAAGATGACTTCACAGTGATCGTTGCTGGTGGACAGATTCGTAATAAAGACGGCGGTATTATCGGAGAGGCGGCGAAAGAGTTCATCGAGCAGTTCCGACTCGATTACGGCATCATCGGTATCTCTGGTATACACGAAGATGGCAGTCTTCTCGATTTTGATTTTTCTGAAGTTCGTATTGCGCAAGCGATAATTGCTTGTTCAGGGCAAACTATACTTGCGGCAGATAGCACCAAAATTAACCGAGGTGCTATGGTCAATCTTGGTCATATTTCTCAAGTAGATGCATTTTACACTGACGCGATGCCCCCTCAAGAATTAGTAGATATTCTTGAACATAATGAGGTAGATTTGCAGGTGTGTTAAACGCACCTGCCGTACATTTTCGGTACTTCTACTGGTACCTCTCAACGCTCAGTTCTGCTAGTTCTAGACGACCATCTGAAGCCATTAACTCGGTTAGAATATCCGCCGAACCACATGCCATCGTCCAGCCTAAGGTGCCGTGCCCTGTATTGGTGTAAAGGTTTTTGATCGGTGTTTTGCCAATAATCGGTGTGCCATCTGGGGTCATAGGTCTAAATCCACTCCAGTATTCCGCTTGAGTAAGGTCCGCGCCCATAGGAAAGAGGTTGCTGACGACATGATTGAGTGTGGCAAGTCTCTTGTCAGGAAGTGTTGCATCAAACCCTGCGAGCTCCGCTGTTCCAGCGACGCGGATGCGCTCATCAAATCGAGTCACCGCGACTTTGTAGGTTTCGTCCATAATGGTAGAGGTAGGTGCTTGCTCATCATCGATCACCGGAAGTGTTAATGAATAGCCTTTTACCGGATAAATCGGTAGGTCAATACCAAGAGGCGCTAACAAAGATTTGGAGTAGCTTCCTAGTGAGACGACGAATCTATCACCTGTTATAGTGCCTTGTGACGTGTTAACCCCCCTGATGCACTGTTTATCAACCTCTAGTTCATTAATATTGGTATCAAATAGGAACTTGACACCTGCTTGCTCCGCCAAGGTTTGTAGTTGCTGGCAAAACAAATAGCAGTCACCGGTCTCATCATCCGGTAAATAAAGGCCGCCGACTAGTTTACCGTTCATATTTTCAAGTCCAGGCTCTTGTTGTAAGCACTGCTGTCTATCGAGTAGTTGAAACTGAGTACCACTTTCTCTGAGTAACGCCATATCTTTTTCTACAGAATTCAATTGCTCGTGTTTGCGAAAGATCTGCAGTGTGCCTTGCATGCGTCCTTGGTATTGCAGTTGGTATTGTTTATTAAGCTGGGCTAAACAGTCTCTACTGCGATTAGCAATGGTCAACATGCGAGCTTTATTGGTTTTGTAATGACTAAGTTGGCAATTCAACAACATTTGGCTCGCCCAGTGAATCAGTTCAGGGCTTAAGCTAGGCTTTATTTTTAACGGTGCGTGCTGCTCAAAAAGCCATTTGAGTGCTTTTGTGGGAATCCCTGGTGCTGCCCATGGAGAGGAGTAGCCGTAGGAAATTTGTCCCGCATTGGCGAAGCTTGTCTCTTCTGCAGCTCTGGATTGACGGTCGACGACAGTCACCTCAAAGCCAGCTTGAGACAGATACCATGCACTGGTTAATCCAATGACTCCACTTCCTAATACGACGACTTTCACATTCAACTCTCACATTTTTTTATTTTCAGTAACAATGAACGGTTTACATCTGATTAACAATCGATATAAATTGACAATAGATTTTAGTAAAACTAAAGGCTGGGTATGAAATCTGCTGTACTTCATGGTATCAATCTAATTTGTATCGTCGCGCGCCACACCAGTATTACCAGTGCGGCAAAGGAGCTGAATTTGACGGTCGGTGCGGTGAGTCAGCAACTACATCAGATTGAACAACGCTTAGGTTTTACTGTATTTGAACGCCATGCTCGGGGAATTCGGCTCACCGAATGTGGCAACAAACTGGTAGAAGCGGCGGGTCACCATCTATTGTCCATTGAAGAAGCGGTGTTTCAACTAACACGGGTGTCTGAGCGCAAACAGATACGATTAAAACTCACCCCGTCGTTTGCCTTTAAGTGGTTAGTACCTCGCTTGGAGGACTTCTATCGCCGTTATCCTGATGTTCAGATACACACGTTCGCTGAAGGCGCGCTCGTTGATAGTGACAGCCGCGATTTTGATGTTGCGATAGATTATGGACCGATTCCATATAAACGCTCCGATGCAGAATTACTGTTAGAAGAATCACTGATTCCGGTAATGAGTCATGACTACTGGCAGCGTTACCCAGATTTGGCAACTAGCAATAGAGCGTGGGAACAAGTGACACTATTGCATGATCTTATGCCGTGGGAAGGTGCACCTAAAGATTATGAATGGCTGTACTGGGCATCTCAACAGAGTCTGGATTTTGACACCAACCAAGGGCATTTCTTCAATCGTACAGATATGGCGATGTCGGCTGCCGAGGCCGGAGTTGGTATTGCTCTGGCTCGGACAGCCTTGCTAGGAGAAGAAGTCGCGCAAGGGAGGCTAGTTGCACCATTTGATAAGATGGCGGCGAATGCCGGATATTTCGTCATCACCCATACTGACAATCCTTATACGCGACTGTTTAAGAGTTGGCTGCAAGAACAAGTACAGTAAAGTGAGATAAAAGGCTCACCTCACCGTGCGCAGCTGAGGTGAACAAGAGCATTAAGCCTGTTGGCAATGATAAGTATGATTACCCATGGTAATCAGGTTGTTGAGAATGCGCTCACCATCCGCCCGCAGTCCATTGTGTTCGTATTCATTGGTAATCCAAGCTTTAGCATTAGGCATCAGTGCAAGGGTCTCGCGGCTGATATCCATTTCTACGAACATATCGTCGGCATAAACAGCGCAACTTACTGGAACTGAGTTATTGGCGAGTGTTTCGGCATCATACAGTTTGCCCCAGTCTGATTTCTCTGCCAGTAGATCTGCGGCTTCTTTCAGTGGTTTTAAGCACTCGTATTGTTCAAACATCCAAGGGAAGACCATTTCTCCAGTAAAGTAGAATTCGCTTTCTTCGCCAGAGTAATTGAACTCACTATGCTCTTGACGTACTCGATGTGCAGACCAATTCGAGCTAAAGCCTTGGCAATAAATGGATTCGTGAAGCAAGGCGTAGATAGGGTTAGTTTGAAAACCCTGTTGCATCAACATTTCATTAAGGAACTCATAACGCATAATAGTCTCACCGTTGACCTCAACCAGAGCGTTTTCTAAGTTGTAATAAGTCGGTAAGAAGGTATCACTCATACCAAAATTAATGCCAATCTGTTGAAATTGCTCAACGGTGAAACGCTGGCCATTAGGCAAGTAGACGTCATTATTCATTAGGTGATTGGCAATGTTCTTACAGAGCGCTTGTGCATGAGGGAACTGACGAAAGAATGCCTGATTTTTCTCTCTGGTACGCTTAAATGTCGCTTGATAGACGTCGTCTGGATGACGCGAAATTGATGGTACACCACCTGTGATAAATGAACGCGATAAGCTTTCTGGAAATAAAGAGAGGTAGGTTAATGAACAAAAACCACCAAAGCTTTGACCGAGAATTGCCCATTGCTTAACACCAAACTGTTTACGAATAGACTCTGCATCGCGAACAATATTGTCCGCTCTAAAATGGCTGAGGTAATCTGCTTGCTGCTGTGGTGTTTGACTTGCCAAGGTTTGATGGCTGATTACAGTGCTGTTTCCGGTACCTCTTTGGTCCAATAGAAGTACTTTGTAATCCTGTAAAGCGCGTTTTAACCAACCATTATTGCCATTCGGACGGGGTGAAGGGAACCCGGGACCTCCCTGAAAGTAGACTAGCCACGGCTTGTCTGCCGTGTCATCGACAAGAGTTACTTCTCGCGCAAAGACATTGATATTACCTTTATCTGGGTGTTGATAATCTAATGGAACAATAAAGTTGTGAGGGGTAAAACGTAAACCTGAGTCGATGAAAGAGGCGGTGTTGACTGTCATATTCGAACTTCCGTGATGAATAGGGAAACTGCTATTTCTGCAATGTCAGAAAATGAGGTAATCGCTATGCGAAGAAACAGCAGTGAAGTAGCACCGACGTTAACGTTTTTGTAATGAAAACGCTAGTGACAATCGAACAAATACAAAGTATGGACGCACAGGTATTAGTTTTCGGTACTTAAACGCGGTGATCGTTTATTTTTCAATCTCAGGCCATCGCGAATATTTAATCCCATAAGCGTTAAGTTGATAAAACCTGCGACAAACTCTATGCCTTGAATCCAATAAAAGGTGTGGTCAAATTGGCCCTTAGAGGCAAGGTTGTGAAGATAGATCGCACAAGGTAGCAGCACCAACATGCCATTCGCTGCAATAAATGGCATCCGCTTTTTCTTTGCTCCAAGTTCTCCCTTATTTGCTTCTGGCGCGAGCTTTGAACCAGTGATACCAGCGATTGCCATACAAGGGATCAAAACCCATACGGCAAAGAAAATAGCAGTTTTCACTGTAGTCACAGCTTGCTCACTGCCGAACAGCTCGACTAAAACGCTGCTGGTGAAGAATGACAAAATCAAAGCAAAAGCAATGATCGCTGCGGTTCGGTGAAGCATAGAGAGGGAAGTGCGCATAATAAAACCTCATAGAGTTGATTCATCCGTTTTGAACTTGGTTTACGTCGCAATAGTTGCAATTGCAACTATTGCGGCTGTTTTTAATCGTGTGCGGATTTATAGGTTATAGCTTGGGGATCTAATTACCTTGGATAGCAGACAATATTCTGAAACACCGCCCTCTCGGTTACGGCTTTATAACCGTGTGGCTGATCGCTATAAAAGCGTAAACTTTCACCCTGTGCGACAGCATGCCACCTATCTTCAAAAAAAACCTCGAGGTTGCCTTCCAACACAATGATATGCTCAATGACGCCTACGCTGTGAGGTGAAGACAGTTGGCAATGGTGCTGCGCGAGCGTAATTTCAAACATTTCCATGCTGGTGTCGCTGGTATAGGGAAATAGGGTATTGACCAGCATGTTTTCATCTTCTGGGAACGTCATTTCACTGTCACGTAGCACAGGGTCGTTTGCGAAGAACCCAGAAAAGGACGCCTCCAAACCACTAGAAATCTTCCATAGCGTCGAAATTGTAGGGCTTGATTCCCCCCTTTCTATCTGTCCCAGCATAGCTTTGGAGACGCCAGTTAGCTTGGCAGTTGCGTCTAAGCTCAATCCTTTGTGTTTTCTGATTTGCTTTAAGTGCGCCGCGATTTGCGATTTAAAAACGGTGTCGTTCATAGGGTTCTCTTATTGTGCGTTATAACGCACAGTGGTACTCTTAGGTTTGTGCGTTATCACGCACAAGAATAGCACTATTGATGAAATAAGGAACTAACATGAAAGGAATCTTTAGTTTGAGTCATGTCTCTGCGGGCTTTACTGCGGTATTAGTTGGCTATACCAGTTCTGTGGTCATCATCATTCAAGCTGCGACTCAATCTGGTGCAAGCCCAATTCAAATCGAAAGCTGGCTGTTGGTTCTAGGCGTAATGATGGGGCTAACCTCAATAGGTCTGTCATGGTTTTACAAAATGCCTATCCTCACCGCGTGGTCGACACCAGGGGCTGCGATGTTAGTTGTGTCAGCAGGGGAGTACCAGTTAAGTGAGGCGATAGGTGCGTTTGTGGTTTCTGGTTTAATGATTACCGTGACAGGGCTGATTGGTCCCCTTAGTGAAGCCTTAAAGCGAATTCCTTCATCACTTGGCACTGCAATGTTGGCGGCCATTCTGTTACCTTTCTGTCTTAAAGGCTTTGAACCACTTCAGACGTCACCAATCTTGTTTATCATCATGTTCCTGACGTATCTGCTGGCAAAGCACTTTGTTCCCAGGTATGCCATGCTGCTCCTTCTTTCGGTAGCATTAATCTGTGCATGGTTTGTTACGCCGCATGACGCTGTCGAGTTTCAAATAGCGATGGCTAAGCCTGTTTGGATGCCGGTAACTTTTGATGTATCCGCGTTACTCAATCTTGCGCTACCGCTTTATCTTATCACTATGATTTCTCAAAACTTGCCTGGTGTTGCGATGATGAAGAGTTATCAATATCAAACACCAGTGAAGTCGTCGTTAATTACCACTGGTGTTGCAAATATGATTTTCGCTCCTTTCGGTGGTTTTAGTGCTAACTTGGCAGCGATTTCAGCGGCTATCTGCATGAACGACTCAGTGGATGCCGACAAGAATCAGCGGTATAAAGCGGTAATATGGGCCGGTGTGTTTTATCTCGCTGCCGGTTTGTTCGCGACGTCTGTGGTTGCTCTTTTTATCGCACTGCCAGCTGATATTACCAGTATGTTAGCCAGTTTTGCCTTGTTGGGAACGCTATTGATGTGTTTACACTCGGCATTTATGACGGAAGAGTACCGAGAGGCGGCAATATTGACTGTCTTGATTACCCTTTCGGGCGTTAGCTTCTTAGGCATTAGCTCAACCTTACTTGGCTTGGCAGTAGGGTTGATTTATAGCCGCTTTACGCGTCGCACCTAATAAAAACCCGCACTCGTTTATTCGAATACGGGTTTAATAAGTTTATGAAGAACTATACCTTAGTGTGATTTAGTTCGCTTGATCGCGTCTAACCAACCAGCGTACAACGTTTCTCTTTCATTTCGCTCTATTTGCGGACTAAAGGTACGCTCGATTTCTTTCTTGTCAGCAAGCTCTTCTTGGTTTTGCCAAAAACCAACTGCGAGACCAGCTAGCATTGCCGCACCTAAAGCGGTTGATTCTCTGACAACCGGACGAACGACTTTGCTACCCATAATATCGGACTGGAACTGCATCAGGAAATCGTTAGCAACGGCGCCGCCGTCAACGCGAATTTGGCTTAGCTTGATACCTGAGTCCTCTTCCATGGCAAGTAAGACATCCCGACTTTGATAAGCGATGGACTCAAGAGCTGCGCGGATAATGTGGTTGCGGTTCGTGCCGCGTGTTAATCCCGTCAAAGTGCCACGTGCGTGTGGGTCCCAATAAGGCGCACCTAGACCAACAAATGCAGGTACAAGATACACGCCGTTGGAGTCATCGACTTTCTCTGCAAAGTACTGAGTATCTTGAGCATCTTGGATGAGTCCTAGCTCATCACGCAGCCATTGAATCGTTGCGCCACCCATGAACACACTACCTTCGAGCGCATAAGTGATCTCATTGCCAACTTTATATCCGATGGTAGTGAGCAAACCGTGTTTCGAAGCGATGGGCTTGTCGCCAGTGTTCATAAGTAAGAAACAGCCAGTGCCATAGGTGTTTTTGACCATGCCTTTCTTAAAGCACTGCTGACCAAATAGGGCGGCTTGTTGGTCTCCTGCGATACCACTGATAGGAATGTCTTCAGTCCCTCCGCCAATATGGGCGTAACCATAGACTTCGCTGCTCGATTTAACTTCAGGTAACATGGATTTTGGAATGTTGAAGATATCGAGTAGTTTCTCATCCCATTTTAGGGTATGGATATTGAACAGCATACTGCGTGATGCGTTACTTACGTCTGTAACGTGAGACTTACCGTGGGTCAGTTTCCAGATTAACCAAGTATCCACAGTACCGAATAGTAATTCGCCTTTCTCCGCGCGTTCTCGTGCACCTTCAACATTGTCGAGAATCCATGCAATCTTAGAACCAGAAAAATAAGCATCTACCACTAAACCTGTCGTGTCACGAATGTAGTCTTCATGGCCGTCGGCTTTTAACTTTTCACAAAAATCGGCCGTACGGCGGCACTGCCAGACAATAGCATTGTAGACAGGATGACCCGTCTCTTTTTCCCATACAATGGTGGTCTCACGCTGGTTGGTGATACCAATCGCAGCGACTTCTTCGTTAGCAATGTCAGACTGAGCTAATACTTCAGTAAGGGAAGAGCGCTGTGTGGCCCAGACTTCCATCGGGTCATGTTCTACCCAACCGGGCTTAGGATAAATTTGAGTGAATTCGCGCTGAGCAGCACTGATCGTATTCGCGTCATGATCAAAAATAATAGCTCGGGAGCTAGTCGTTCCTTGATCTAGTGCGACGACGACTTTCTTCTTACTTTCCATATCTTTCTCGTTATTTCTTTATGCTTTTTCGCTGTCATCGCGAAATGTTCGTTTCCGCACACTGTAGTGTTCGAAATGTCAAATATACATGAAATTAATGTTAATGAACTTTCCGGCGTATTGCAAAGGTTGAGTTCTCATTCCTTGATTTATCTTGGTTTAATGAAACTTTCGTGAAAGGTGTAAAAAATACTCGATCTTTTCGTTTATGATGATTATATTGTAGCTAAACGAACATAAACGCGCATTTGCGAATAAAGAGCTGGACGAGGAAACTATGAGTGTAACCAATAAAGTGTATGATTTAGTCGTAATAGGAGGCGGCATTAACGGCGTCGCAGTTGCAGCTGATGCAGCAGGGCGTGGCTTGAAAGTCGCACTTTATGAAATGAACGATTTGGCTTCGGCTACGTCTTCGGCAAGTAGTAAACTCATTCATGGTGGCTTACGTTATCTTGAGCATTATGAGTTTCGTTTAGTTTCGGAAGCTCTTGCAGAGCGTGAAGTCTTGCTCAAAAATGCACCGCACCTTGTTTCTCCACTTCGTTTCCAATTACCCCACCGACCTCATTTGCGTCCAGCTTGGATGATAAGAACTGGGTTGTTCCTATACGATAACTTGGGCAAGCGTGTTTCTTTGCCTTGTAGTCATAGTGTGAAGTTTAAGGGCGAGCAAAGTCCGCTATTACCAGAAATGAAAGTAGGCTTCGAATATTCGGATTGTGCCGTTGACGATGCGCGTTTGGTTGTCACTAATGCCAAGTTAGCTGAAGAGAAAGGTGCGGATATTTTCACTCGCTCAAAATGTGTTAAAGCCGAACGCTCTGGTGAAGCATGGCGTGTGGATATCGAGAACACGCTGACAGGTGAAGTGAATTCAATACAAACCAAAGCACTTGTAAATGCCGCAGGTCCTTGGGTTGACCGTTTCTTCGGCAGTCAATTGGCTATGCCATCGCCGAGAGGTATTCGTCTAGTAAAAGGAAGCCATATAGTGGTTCCTAAGATGTACGATGGTAATCATGCATTTATTCTGCAAAACGAAGATAAACGAATTGTGTTTGTGATTCCTTACATGGATAACTACTCAGTGGTAGGTACCACAGATGTAGAGTATCAAGGTGACCCAAGCAAAGTTAAAATTGATGATAACGAAATTGCTTACTTGTGCGATATCGTTAACCAACATTTTACGACTAAAATTTCACCTGAAGATGTGATTTCTGATTGGTCTGGTGTTCGTCCTCTATGTGATGATGAATCTGACGACCCGCAAGCAGTAACACGTGATTATACGATCGAGCTTGATGATCAAATGGACGATGCTCCGCTCTTATCTATTTTTGGTGGCAAGCTGACAACGTATCGCAAACTTGGTCAGGCAGCGGTGGATAAACTTGCTCCATTCTTCCCTCATATGGGGCAGGCTTGGACTCGTGAAGCAATTCTACCTGGTGGTAATTTCTCTAATCGTGATCATTTAGAGCAGCAGCTCGCTTCTCAGTACTCATGGCTAGACAGTGGCATTATAAAGCGATGGGTCAGAGCATACGGTACACGTATTAGTCAGTTCCTTGAAGGTAAATCTAGTGTTGATGAGCTGGGTACGGATTTTGGACACGGCCTGTATCAAGCAGAGGTTGATTACTTAGTGCAGCAAGAATGGGCTGTATCAGTAGACGATGTTCTTTGGAGGCGAAGCAAGCTCGGTTTAGAGTTTGAAGTGGAGCAAGTCGAACAACTTAGCGATTATCTCGGCGCATCACTTGCAAAAAAGAATGGTGTGAATCTTAAACGTGTTAGCTAGTCTTTTATAAGATTCACCATTGATCGCTCTAAACGAACAGCGCCCTTGAGTAAGGGCGCTGTTCCGTTATTGGTTAAGTCATTTGGCCTTTCGAAACGAAACCATCGAACTTAGGCGATAAAAAACTAATGAAGCAAGTAACAATAAACAGCCGAATACTTTGTTAATGGGCATCGGCTCGGAATAGATAAGCACACTTAGAATTAACGTCCACACTGGTTCTAGAAGCATCAATAGTGCTGCATTTGTCGGATTAGCTAGTTTCTGACCCGTTGTTTGCATTAAGTACCGCAAGCTAGTTGCAAGTAAAACGCTCAGTGCAAACCACTTCCAAGTGATCAACGAAATATGTTCAGGCCAAGTTTCGACACTGAGTGAAAGAATAATACCTATACAACCAGTTGAAAACAGCTGCAAGGTTGTCAGCAGCATAGGTGACAACTGTGCTGAATACTTGCTATTGAAGTTAAAGTGGAGCGCCAGTCCAACAGCGGACGCCAAAAACCAAAGCTGGCTAGGGTCGGTTTGCCAACTTCCTTTCCAAGACAACAGAAACAATCCTGCGGCCGCAATCGGAAGCGACAGCCAAAAAGCACGGATTGGTTTTGTTTTAAATAGTACCCAAGCGACTATTGGGACAAACAGCATCGACAGGCTCATGATGAATGCGCCTTCGCCTAAGGTATCACTGATAGAAATTGCATGAATCCAGCAAAAGATAGCGCTTCCTAAGAAACAACCTACACTCATAGCTCGAAGACAGTCTCCTAATGAGGCTGCTTTAAGCGCTCGCATACAGAATGGAAGTAAAATTAACGACGCAAAGATAAACCGCAAACCAATAAAGCCGAATGGCGGAAGACCCAGAATGGCTTCTTTCGAAAACACCCATCCAGCCCCTGCAAGCAATGTGGTAAAGACCAGAATAAATTCAGCGCGATATTTGACGTGCATAAAGTGGACTCTTTTTTTTGCTCATTCTGCGCTATTTTTGCCGGATAGACCATAGTAGAACCGAGCGGAATTATTGATATATCTGATAAATAGAATTACTAATTTGATGGTGATTGCCTTCACCCTTAACGTTTGCAGCAATACTTGGGATTAGTTTGAAAATGCTACTATATTCATATCTAGAGTAAGTAATATCCGAAAAGGAGAAAGTGATGTCGTTCATTGCCTATAGTAATGAAACTCACACCGTTATCGAAGTAGACGCTCCGCACTTTGATGCTAAAACTGTCCCGAGTTTTCGACAATGTATCGATGGTTTAGATGATTCATTAAATCGGTGCATGTTATTGGACTTAACCAGTGTGACGTTTATGGACAGCAGTGCGTTAGGAGCGCTGATGGCGCTGCGAAAAACCCATCAATGTGACACCATATGCCTTATCACTGAGAGTGTACCTGTTCTCCAATTGTTAAAAGTTACCAAAGTAGATCAGTTAGTTACCGTCTATCCTGACCTTGAACAAGCGATAACTGCGAACTAGTTATCACTTTGCTTGCATAACGTACAAAAATAAGTCAAATCGTAGGGCCAACATACTGTTTTTGTTGACGCGAAACCGCTTGTCATACACACTTACTGTCAACATTTCGTGACACTTTCTATAGGAAGATAAAGTGCGTTTAGAGGTTTTTTGCGAAGATAGACTGGGGCTCACGCGCGAGCTATTGGACATTCTTGCGTCCAATAGTATTGATTTGCGTGGCATTGAAATCGATATATCTGGGATTATCTACTTGAACTGTCCAGATATTGATTTCGAGACGTTTAGGGACTTAATGGCCGAAATTCGCCGAATTTCCGGGGTGAAAGACGTTCGAAAGATCCAGTTTATGCCTAGCGAACGACACAATACAGAACTCGTGTCACTGCTCACCAATTTACCTTATCCGGTATTGTCAATTGACCTTAAAGGGGCGATTGATATGGCTAACCATGCAGCTTTGAAATTACTTGCGAAAAGCGAAGAAGAAGCCATTGGTCAGTTAATCTCTCATCTATTACCAAGCTTTAACTTCACCAAGTGGATTGAAGGAGAGATCTCCCGACAGAAACAAGCCATTGTTATTGATGGTTTAGATTACACCATGGAAATCCTACCGGTTTACATTACTGGCGAGTCGAATGAAACTTTATTAGCCAGTGCGGTTATGAGTATCCACCCAACTACAACCTCAAGTGCGCCCGAGGTACTTGCCGACAGCAATTCGCTAGGGTTTGAGCACTTTGTTGGCGTATCGAACCGCCACAAGGCTCTGATGAGTCAAGCGAAAAAGCTAGCTATGTTAGACCAACCACTACTGATTGAAGGCGAAACGGGTACCGGTAAAGAAATGCTAGCGAAAGCTTGCCATAATCGTTCTAATCGTGCTTCTAATCCCTTTTTGGTACTGAGCTGCGCATCGATGCCTGATGATGTTGCAGAAACGGAACTGTTTGGTCACGCTCCTGGTTCATTTAATCATGAACATGGTCACAAAGGTATTTTCGAGCAAGCTAATGGCGGTACTGTGCTATTGGATGAAATCGGTGAAATGAGCCCTCACTTACAAATCAAATTGCTGCGTTTCTTACAAGATGGCACCTTTAGACGCGTAGGGGAAGAGCACGAAGTACACGTTGATGTGCGTATTATTGCATCGACTCGCTATAATCTGGCGGATCTGGCGGAGCAAGGTGCATTCCGAGAAGATCTCTATTACCGATTAAATGTTTTGACGCTTACTATTCCTCCCCTGCGCGAGAGAGCTAGTGATATCGCACCGCTATTGGATTTGTTTGTCGCAAAACATAGCAATAAGCTAGGCATCGCCAAGCCTGATATTGATGAGGAACTCGTGAAGTCTCTCAGCAACTATCCATGGCCAGGCAATATGCGTCAGCTAGACAATATGGTGTTGCGTGCGTTGACACAGGTAACGGGGTCAACATTGGAGCTAGAAGACTTTAATTTGCCTAAGTTGGAAAGTGTGAACTCCGGCTCTGTCAATCTAAACATCGATGGCTCTCTCGATGACATCATGAAGGACTATGAATCACGTGTACTTGAAAAACTCTATCAGTCCTTCCCATCAAGTCGTAAGTTAGCCAAGCGTCTTAATGTGTCACATACCTCCATTGCCAATAAGCTGCGTGATTACAATATCAGGAAGAATTAATGGAAGATCTTAGCTCGGCGGTGCAGCTGCACCGTCGCGAAGGGAATGTTCTAGTGAGAACGGCTAAGCCCTCTGATGCTTACACGATTGCTCAGTATTTTCGGGATAACAAGACCTTTCTCAAACCTTGGGAACCAAAACGAGATGCCGACTTTTATAAAGTCGACTCGTGGGCAGCCAAATTGGTGAAGTTAGAAGAGTTGCACCGTTTGGGGCTGGCGTATTACTGTTTAATTTTCGATGCAGAAACGAACCAGATGCAGGGGACGATCTCGTTTAGCAGCTTGATACGTTTTCCATTTCATTCGTGCAACCTCGGTTACTCTTTAGCAGAAAATGCACAAGGTCATGGCTATATGCGCCGTGCGTTGAAGTTAGCGATACCGTATATGTTTGATGTGCAAAACATGCATCGTATTGCTGCATCATATATGCCTAGAAATGTTCGTAGTGAAGCGGTATTAAACGCGATGGGCTTCACACGGGAAGGTTTTGCTAAAGACTATCTTTTAATCGATGATAAATGGGAAGATCACGTGTTAACGTCGTTGATTAACCCTAATTGGAAGCCATCCTAATGACTAGACTTGAGCAGCAACTCAACTTATTGATGGAACTTGATAAGTTAAAAGCCGTTTTGCGTCGAACTCGAGTTCGATGTGCGGATGGTCGTTTTGAAAATAGTGCCGAGCACAGTTGGCATGTCGCCATGATGGCGTTGTTGTTGCAAGAGCATGCTAACGAACCTGTCGATATTGCAAAAGTGGTCAAAATGCTTTTGTTACACGACATGGTTGAAATCGATGCTGGCGATACTTTTGTTTACGATACCGCCGCATATGAAACACAGCAGCAAACTGAACTTGAAGCCGCCAAGCGTTTGTTTGGTATGTTGCCCGATGACCAAGGAGAGGCATTATTTTCGGTTTGGCGCGAGTTTGAGGCAGCAGAATCGGCTGAGGCCAGATTTGCTAAGGCGTTAGATAGACTTATCCCGATGTTATTGAACTACCATAATGATGGTCAAAGCTGGATCGAAAACAATGTTAGCAAACAACAAGTGATGCAAGTGAACCAACGTATAGAAAAAGGTTCACAAGTGCTTTGGGATAAAGCAAAATTGCTGATAGAAGAAGCCACAGAAAATGGCTGGTTAAGAAATTAGGAGACTGAATGTCTTACACAACTTTGGATGAATACCAAAGAAAATGGATTTTTACTCATCAATCAATGCCTGTTCCTGAGCAAGATTGGCCACAGATTAAACCCATGACTCAAGCGCGTGCGGCGCAGTTTTGGAAAGAAAATATCAGCGCCCAAAGCCCAGATGCAGAACGTCTAAGCTCACAAGATTGGCCAATGAAAGACAGCAATTGGCAAGATGATGTTGATTGGATGGCTGCGTGGGAAGCAGATGAGAACGAGCTTCCTGAAGCCGTGAATCAGTTTATCGATTGGCAAGACGACGTCACAGTGTATTTCTGTTATGAGAAGTACAACGTGATTGAAACTAAATGGTCGGTGTTTAAAAAGTATTGGAAGAACTTCCTGTTTTACGATGATGGCCCTATCTTATTAGGCCGCCGCCGCTCGGAAGCGCTTTGGTTTTCGACTCAGGGAACCGTGCGATTAGGCCATCGCAAGTAAAGTGACTAAAAAGCCAGACAATTTATCGTCTGGCTTTTTCATATCTGTTTTATTAACTTGGCGTTATTTCACGCTTGCTTTCCACTTAGCCAACACTTCAATGTGTTCTGGCCCAATACCGCAACAACCTCCAATAATATTCGCCCCGTGCTGCTGCCACTTTTTAGCAAACAGCAAATACTCTTGTGGAGAGACTTCTCGTAACTCTTGTACTGCATCATTTGCTTTATGCCCAGACTGAATTGGCGTAAAGCTATTGGCGAATGCTCCCAAGCTAATTGAAGAGTGGTGACTTTCTAACACCTTTGCCGTTGCTGCTAAAGCTGCTTCAATAACTTCTGGAATAGAGCAGTTGAATAAGATGCCATCTGGGTTGTGTTTTAGCAGAGACTGCACCGCATCGACTACTGTTTCACCTGAGCGCAGCTTACCCAGTTGGCTAACATCATCTAACAAGGTGTACGCGTAATATTTAGGCTTTGTCGACTCAGCAAGTACCTGAGATACCACCTGTGCTTCTTCAATACTGGAGAGTGTTTCGACCAACCAAATATCGACATACACATCCTGAGCCTGCATTAAGTTTTGCCAAACCTGCGCCCCTCGCTCTGCCATGAACAGGTCTGGACGGTAAGAACCAAATGCCGGGGGCAGGGAGCCTGCGATAGTGACTGCGCGGTTACTGTGTGATACCGCATTTTTAGCCAGCTTCGCTGCCAAACCTGCAAGCTCTGTTCCTCGCTCATGATAGAGAACATCACCCAAATGGAAAGGTACACAGGCATAGCTGTTGGTCGTGATGATATCGGCACCCGAATCAATAAACTGCTGATGAGCCTGTTCTACAAAATGCGGCGCTTCTATTAAGGCTTGTGCGCTCCAGTAGGGTTGAGAAAATGGTGCGCCCATGCGCTTGAGTTCTCTTCCCATACCGCCATCTAGAATGGTGAGTGGATTCATTGTCTGGTTTCCTACAGCTAAACCGTTATGGTGTTATTTATATAAGTGTAATCACTGATGTGAGTAACAATAACAAATTGTTACCCAATTCACACTCCAAGAAACTTCATGATAAATATGCAAAAACTTTGATCCTACGCTAAGTAGCTCCACACATAGCGGCGTGATACTGCTCACAGTATAATATTTCTCAGGACGAGCAGTACCATGCAAAAATATTTAAAGTATATCATTCCGATATCTATCCCATTAATCGTTTTGCTCTTGCCACTATCGGCATTTCCTTTCGACGGATTGACCATTATCCAGCAGCGCGTTATCGCGATTTTCCTTCTCGCCGCCTTGTGTTGGGTGTTCGAACCTATCCCTATCTACGCCACCTCTGTGGTGATTATTGTGCTTGAGCTGTTACTGGTATCGAATAAAGGGCTTTACCTGTTCAGGCTGAATGAAGGACAGCCCCATTTTGGTGAGCTACTTAGTTATAACGAAATCATGGCAACTTTTGCCAGTCCGATCATCATGCTTTTTCTTGGTGGTTTCTTTCTGGCTATGGCTGCAACAAAATATCGCCTTGATGTTAATTTAGCGCGAGTGTTACTCAAGCCATTTGGCAGTGACCCAAAATTCGTCATGTTAGGCTTGATGTTAATAACCGGCATCTTCTCCATGTTTATGTCGAATACCGCCACTACGGCGATGATGCTCTCTATCTTAACGCCTGTTATTGCTGTTTTTGGTCCCAAAGATCCTGGACGAATTGCGTTTGCATTATGTATCCCTGTCGCGGCTAATATTGGAGGGATCGGTACGCCAATTGGTACGCCTCCCAATGCTATTGCTCTTAAATATCTTGTCGGCGATAACTACATCAGTTTTGGTGAATGGATGGCGTTTGGTGTGCCGTTTGTAGTGGTCATGATGGCGTTAGCTTGGATGCTAATTAACTTCCTTTATAGTGCCGATCAAAAGAAAATTGAGCTTTCAATCAAAGGTAAGTTTCTAAAAACGCCGAAAGCCATCATGGTCTACATTACGTTCACACTGACTATCGTACTTTGGTTGATGGGTTCCAGCCATGGGATGAACTCGTATACCGTCGCACTGATTCCTGTCGCAATCTTCTCGCTGACAGGCATTATCAATAAAGAAGATCTCAAGAAGATCTCTTGGGACGTGTTGTGGCTGGTGTCAGGTGGTATCGCGCTTGGACTAGCTTTGGACAAAACGGGCCTTGCAAGACTTGTTGTACATAGCATTCCATTTGATGCTTTTTCACCATATGTGGTGCTGTTTGGGGCTGCTTTCTTGTGTTTGGTGATGGCAAACTTTATGTCGCACACCGCAACCGCTAACTTATTGATGCCAATTATGGCGGCGTTAGGCACGTCTATGGCGTCGCTGACACCACTGGGCGGCGAAATTACGCTGATACTCGTCGTCACGTTCGCTGCGTCATTGGGTATGTCGCTGCCAATCAGTACGCCACCTAACGCACTGGCACACGCAACGGGACATGTGCAAAGTAACCAGATGGCCAAAGTGGGCGTGATTCTTGGTGTGGTTGGTGTATTGCTTAGCTTCGTATTGGTTTGGCTACTACATGCCGTGGGACATATTGGGTAGAGTTTATGGAGCAATTAGTACGACATTATTTCTCGCAAAGTGATCGGCAGGTAACCTTGTCTGCCGATGAGGTCGTGCTGCGTCAAAGTGGTCAAAATGACCGTCTTTATCTTGTATTGCGAGGTGAGCTGGAAGGTTACTTTGAAAGTGATGAAGACGGCAGGCTTACCAAACTTTTCACAGCGTCGGCTGGTGCGTTTATTGGAGTCCATAGTTTCTTTTCAGGGACTTGGACTGCGTCGTCAACAGTCATAGCAAAAACCGAAGTCACATTAGCGTGGATTGATAGGCATACGCCTGCCGTTTCGCCGGAAACGTTAGGGCCACTCAATGCGCAGTTTATGCCAGTAATGGTCAACGAACTGTCGCGACGTCAGCGTCGTGCGACTCAAGAAGCATTAGCAAAAGAGAAAGCCCTGCAGCGTCTACACACAGCGGAGCAAATGACGACGCTTGGACAACTCGCTGCCGGCATTGCGCATGAACTTAACAACGCTATTGGTGTGGTGAGCAGTAAAACAGAACGGTTACAGCAAGATTTAATTCAACTTCTAGAAGAGGTGCATCCAGAAGCAAGTCAGTTCTTCGATGTGGGACTGATGCAAGGACAAAGTGCGTCATCAAGTGAAGTAAGACAGCTTACCAAGCAAATACAGTCACAATATCGATTGGAACGAAGTCTCGCGAAACGTCTAGCTAGAGCCACTGCAAGCCACACGATTCCTGATTCTTGGTTAGCAGACCCTGAGCAAGCACTAAAGTACTGGGGAATGGGGCGCGATCTTCATGATTTACGAGTAGCGGCCAAACATACAGTGGGTATCGTCAAATCTGTGAAGCAACTGGGACGTACTGACGGGGAGCCTGATGAATTACTTGATATCAACGACACCATCAATAAAGCCCTTGCTCTATTACAAAGTGATTTACGACGCGTTTCTGTTCGACTGCGTCCCGCAACGCTGCCTTTAATCAAAGGGGCATCCACTGAGTATGTACAGATATGGAGTAATATCGTTAAAAATGCTTGCGATGCCATGTTGCAAACTGAATCACCTCAAATTGATATTCAAACAAAGTTATCGAATCAAAGAATTTTGGTCACCATTGCCAACAATGGGCCGGAAATCGATGAACCTACCCGCCGAAAAATATTCCAGCCCAATTTCACGACTAAGAAGGGCGGTCTATCTTTTGGCTTAGGGCTAGGGTTATCCATCGTTAAACGAATCGTAAGTGAAAATGGTGGCACGATTGTCGTGAAAAGCGATAAGGAGAGCACCATTTTCCGAGTCAAATTACCTGTAGGAGAAGCATATGGAGAAGCTTAACGTCATTTGTGTCGATGACCAGCGCGAAGTCTTGAGCGCGGTTATTCAAGATTTGGAGCCTTTAGCGAATTGGTTAAACATTGAGGATTGCGAATCAGGAGAAGAGGTTCTCGACTTAATGGAAGATCTTGACGCTGACGGGGAGTGCGTTGCAGTTATCGTGTCTGACCATGTCATGCCGGGGATGACGGGGGTTGAATTGCTGACGGAAGTCTCCAGAGATAGCCGATTTAAAGAAACCAAAAAAGTGTTGCTCACAGGGCAGGCCACGCATTCCGATACTATTACGGCGATAAATACGGCAGGTGTTAGTCACTATTTTGAGAAGCCTTGGAATGCTGAAGAGCTCATTGCGTGTGTACGTTCTCTTGTAACCAGCTATATTTTCGATAAAGGCTTTGACTACCAACCTTATCATGAAGAGTTAGATCAGACGATAGTGTTTGAAAGGCTGCGCTAGCTCCTTGATTAATATAACACCTTATTACTTAGGAGGATTTATGAAGAAAATACTGTCCTTGTCGGTACTTTGTGTCGCATTGACTAGTGCTAGCGTGATGGCATCTGAACGCGCAGAACAAGGTTGGCAAATGATAGAACAAGGTGCAATGGTTGTGGACGTGCGCACTCCTGATGAGTTCGCTGATGGTCATTTGGCAAATGCAGTGAACTATCCGTTATCTGATATTGATAAGTACTTTGCTAATGTCGATAAGTCTACACCGATCGTTGTGTATTGCCGAAGTGGTAACCGTTCAGGTAAAGCAATGGACTATTTGACCTCTGTTGGTTTTAGTAATGTCCACAACGCAGGTGGATTAGAAGAAATGCGCGAGCAGAAAGGCGCAAAGTAGCAATAGACACCCCTCTATCATTCGTATCGTCACCCAAGCAGACCTTTTATCGATGTCTTTGCACCATAAAAGGGGTGACCATACCGAATGTTGTGGCGTCAAACTGGTCTCTTAGGTTAATCAACTATCCAATTCCTAAGTTTAGTAAATGACTAAAGTAAACTTGAATTTGCTTAAGTTATAAACGTGATCTTGAAAGGAATAATTGCAATTTATTACTTGCTTTTAATTCTATCTGATATATCGTTTGAAAAAACATAAGTTATTATTCGGTATTTTCGAGTTTCTGGTGTTGAACCATTTTTACTAAAGGAGGACTAATATCATATTGATAACCCTCTTTACTGTGTTGGTGATTTGTTTTGTGACTCTAAGTTGCTGATAATTAAGATTTATTTTTAAATCTCAATACCATTAATCCTACTTGTCCCTTCTGACACTATTCGTTACAAACTGTCATCTATTCCAGATATTTTTAATAAATATATTAAAAAATCGGCTTTCTTATACATTCAGAAATTAGAATTACGACTAATCAACGACTCTTTACAATTGTATTCTGGTACTAAAATACTCGCCAAGGATAGAATTTATATCGTTTAGGATGTAAAGATTGATTAATAAATCAGCTCAATGATTGTTCTGGTATTAAATTAGCTACTCACTTCTTCATGTTGGCTATCAGAAAACTCTTCATCTAAAACAAGCACTGCTTCGGGTATATGGAACTAATCGAATAAGGTTGCTGCAATGGTAAGTGACCGTTTTGCTATTTCTGCAATTTGGTATTTAGCGTGAATTCACTTGGATATAGTAGATAAAGGTGAGTATTAACTTGAACATCGAAAAGGCTGCATTGACGTCCAATAAACTCGGCAAACAAGGTGAGCGTGTAAACCTGCATAGCTCACAGCTATTCGCGTTGTTTGCTGTGTTTCCTCTGTCGATATTTCTTTCAATCTTATACTTGTATAGCCCTGAAGGCGTGGCGTGGGCTGCATCGTGGGTTCCAAGCTTAGGCTTAGATCTCAGCTTTAGGCTCGACGGTTTATCATTTCTATTTGCCTGTTTGATTAGCGGTATAGGTACTTTAGTGCAAATATACGCGTTGGCTTATTTGCGTGAATATCCGAACCGTCTCAAATTTCACTTTTACTTAACGGCATTTATGTTAGCGATGCTGGGAGTAGTGCTCAGTAATAACGTGTTGTTACTATTTGTTTTTTGGGAACTAACAACCATTACGTCTTATTTGCTGATTGGTTTTAACCACGAGAACCCAACTTCTAGAAAGAATGCACTGCAATCTTTACTTATTACTGGCGCTGGTGGTTTAGCGATGCTAGCGGGTCTGATTCTTTTAGGGAACATGGCCGAAAGCTATCAATTGACGACTATTTTACAGCAGGCGTCGGTCATTCATGACCACGCACTGTTTGTACCATCATTGTTACTCATTATATTGGGTGCATTTACCAAGTCAGCGCAGTTCCCGTTTCATTTCTGGTTACCTAATGCGATGGCGGCACCAACGCCTGTGAGTGCTTATCTGCATTCGGCAACGATGGTGAAAGCCGGGATCTTTTTATTAGCTCTGCTTTCGCCCATTTACGCCCACAGTGAGGTTTGGTTTTATACACTAACAACAATGGGTGGTTTCACGGCGCTTTGGTGTGCTGTTTTAGCTTTAAAACAGACCGACCTAAAACTAATGCTTGCCTACAGTACAACAGTCGTTCTCGGCAAGCTGACGTTTTTGTTAGGTATTGGTACCGATTTGGCGCTTAAGTCTGCATTAATGTTGATCGTTGCTCACTCGATGTATAAAGCGGGCTTGTTCATGGTGATTGGCAACATCGATAAGGCGACAGGGACTCGTGAGGTTGGGGTGCTTCGTGGATTACGTCCGGTATTACAAATTAGCTTTGTGGCTGCATTTATCGCGGCGCTATCTACATCGGGCGTTCCGCCACTACCAGGTTTTTTGAGTAAAGAGTACATGTACAAAGCTGGTTTGGAAGTGAGCTCGTTAGCGGTACTGTTAATGCTGGTGGTCAATGCACTGACCGTTACGTTGGTGCTTGCTCTTCTAATAAAGCCCTTCTCACGGAAATACCAGGGTGAACCAACACCAGCCAAACCTATTGAGGTAAATAAGGGGCTGTGGCTTCCTCCAATTACGCTTGCGCTAGTTAGTGTACTCGCGACGGTACTGGGGCTTGGCTGGCTTAATGAACAAGTTATTTTGCCCGGCGTGACCTCGATTGCTCCGATATCTGAGCCAGAGCCACTCAAGTTATGGCATGGCATTAATCTGCCTCTGGTGTTAAGTGCGGTGACGCTCTTGCTAGGTGTCTCAGTGTATAAGATTTACCCTTGGCTACTCGCTCAGTGGACACGGTTATCTATCACTTTGCCTAATGCGAACAAGGTGTTTGATGGTTTGCTAAAAGGAATGATGGCATTTGCGTCTTGGCAAACTAATCTGATGCAGCGAAAGCGCATGAGTTTTTATGGCTTGATTTCATTTTCAGCGTTAGCAGTACTACTGGTATCTCAAGTTCATATTTCTTCGGACGTTATGCTTAACCAACTTGTTGACGTTAAGTTCTACGAGTTTGCAGTAGCATTACTGCTTATTGTCTCCACGGTTGTCGTCATTGTTTCTAAGACGAAACTTCTTGCGGTTGCGGCGTTAGGAATGATCGGCTTCATGACAACTTTGGTGTTTATGATCTACAGCGCTCCTGATGTGGCTAAGACGCAACTTTTGGTAGAAACGCTAATGGTGGTGTTTTTGGTCTTGCTGATGCGTCATGTGCCTAAGCTGGCCACGGTTCGTCAACATTCAATAAAAAGAAAAACGCTCCACGCAGTGGTTGCTAGTGTGATTGGTTTTGCCATCACTATGCTGCTTATCAACATTACTTCACAGCCGATGGATACCAGTGTGGCAGAGTTCTTTTCTAACAACAGCGTTCCTGGCGGTCACGGGCGCAATATTGTGAACGTAATTCTAGTGGACTTCCGTGCGTTCGATACCTTTGGTGAAGTGGTTGTGGTGGTAATGGCTGGGCTATGTGCGGTCAGTCTACTGAAGCCGGGTAGTGTGACCTACAAGAACATTCAGTCGCTGATCTTTGGTACTGCTTCGCATATCGTTGCTGCTTTGATGTTGGTGTTCTCACTCTATCTCCTGATGCGAGGACACAACTCGCCTGGTGGTGGCTTTATCGGTGCGCTTATCGCAGTGATTGGTTTATCACTACTGATGTTTGCAGAGTCTCCCAAGTATGTGCGTGAGCGATTGCACTTCGCGCCATTCAGTATTGCTATGTTTGGCGTATTGCTGAGCTTTATCGCAGGCGTTATCAGCTTGTTATTCAACTTACCTTTCTTGACCGGGTTGTGGTGGAAAGATGTACTTCCGCTCGGCACACCATTGATCTTTGATATTGGTATTTATCTGGGTGTTATTGGTGGTGTTATGGGAATGGTACTGCACGTCAGTGAGGAGCTTAACTAATGGAAATTTTATGGAGTGTGGTCGTAGGGGTGTTTGTTGCCGCTGGGATCTATTTGATGCTCGAGCGCCATTTGTTACGCGTTCTATTTGGCTTAATTATGCTGAGTAGTGCTGTCAATATGGCGATCTTTACAGCGGGTAGGCTGACAGTAGGTGAGCCACCATTGATTGATGCTAATGCAGTTGTGCCGCCTATAGGTGCTGCAAACCCATTACCTCAAGCATTGATTTTAACGGCGATTGTTATTGGGTTTGGTTTATTGGTGTTCACGCTTGTGCTGTTTTATCGAGCCTATCAAGAGTCCTTAACAGCGGATATTGATCAAATGACGTATTCAGAGGAGGAGCAGTAATGTCGCTTTGGTTAACGTTACCTGTCGTTCTCTCAGTGCTTACTTCGGCTTTAGTTTTCTTTAGTCGCAATCATGTGAGATACGTTGAGTGGATTAGTGGTGTTAGTGCGCTAATCACCTTGCTCGCCAGCGTAATGCTGTTTGCCGATGTCACTACTTTGGGCCCACAAGCGGTCGCGTTTGGTCAGTGGACGGCGCCATTTGGTATCGTATTTGTCGCCGATATGCTGAGTGCAGGCATGGTAGTCATGACTGCTTTCATTGGGGTAATCATCGTATTCTATGCCATGGCAGATTTACGACCTAAACCGTCGTATAGCTTGTTCCATTCATTAATCCATATTCTATTGGCAGGTGTTTACGGGGCGTTCTTAACGGGGGATATATTCAACCTATATGTCTGGTTTGAAGTGATGCTGATTGCCTCGTTCGGATTAATGGTACTGGATGCCACTCGTGAACAGGTAGATGGAGCCGTTAAGTACGTAATGTTGAATTTGATCTCAACGCTAATGTTCTTGCTGGCGATTGGTTTGCTTTATGGGGCAACGGGCACTTTGAATCTTGCTGACTTGCATGGGAAAGTCGCATCCATTCACCCGCAAACTCAGTCAACGGTGGCGGTGCTATTCTTGTTTGCGTTCGCCATTAAGTCGGCATTATTTCCACTGTTTGCCTGGTTACCAGCGTCATACCATACGTTACCAAGTGGTGTTGTTGCTCTGTTTGCTGCACTACTGACTAAAGTTGGCATCTATGCGCTTATGCGGATGTTCACCCTTGTGTTTCCTTTGTCGGACAGTGGTTGGCAACCATTAATGTTATGGATTGCTGGGTTAACTATGTTGGCTGGTGTTTTAGGTGCGGCGAGTCAGTTCAATGTAAAGAAGATCTTGTCGTTCCACAGTATTAGCCAGCTTGGTTATATGGCAATGGGTCTAGCCATCGCGACACCGTTAGCGCTTGCTGGAACGATCTTCTACATCGTCCACCATATTATCGTGAAGTCGAATCTGTTTCTGATTGGTGGGGTATTAGAACGCAAGTATGGCACGAGTGAATTGCGCCACTTAGGCGGGGTATACAAATCGACACCATTGCTGGCGTTTCTGTTCCTGATCCCAGCCTTTTCACTTGCAGGTTTTCCTCCTTTGTCAGGTTTCTGGGGTAAGTTTCTGGTTATTCGAGACAGTCTACACGTTGAGTATTATTGGCTAGCGGGTACAGCTCTATTTGTTGGGCTACTGACACTGTTTTCGATGACCAAAATTTGGAGCGAAGCGTTTTGGAAGCCACAACCAGAAAATAAGCCGGCGAAAAAACTGTGTAAGAAAACCAAGGTGTTGTATTACGCACCTATCATCAGCCTGACATCAATGGCGCTGTTGTTTGGATTCATTGCAGAGCCTTTTTTCCAGCTAGCCATGAGAGCAGCAGAGCAGTTACTAGACCCGAGCGCCTACATTAATGCGGTCTTAGGAGGTGGAGCATGAATTACTTTTTCCTCAATGTTTTCCTAGCAGGTGCTTGGATGCTGATCAACGGCGAATACAGTGGTCTAAATTTCGTGGTTGGGTTTACGGTTGGCTTCTTTGCTTTGAGACTAAGTCAACCATTTGGAATGAAATCTACTTATTTCACACGTTTCAGTGCGGTGATTAAGCTGTTTCTGTGCTTCTGCTATGAGATGGTGATTTCCGCAGCTCAAGTGGTTTGGGATGTGGTGACGCCAACACACTTGAGTGACCCGGATATTGTTTATGTGCCTCTGGATGTGACGACAGACTTAGAAATTACGCTACTGGCTAATATGGTTTCACTAACGCCAGGCAGTCTAAGTTTGGATGTCACTGAAGATAAAAAACACTTGGTCGTTCACGCTATGTTCGCACCTAAGCATGAAGAGGTTATTCAAACTATCAAACAAGGGATGGAAAAGCGTATTTTGGAGGTGACTCGTGGATAGTTGGTTGCAGTTTACTATTACCATTTCTTACGCTGGATTATTATTTAGCTTGGTGATGGTATTTATCAGGTTAATATTAGGTCCGACCTTGGCGGATAGAGTGGTTGCACTCGATTTGATTGCATTCATTACCGTTGGATTTATTGCAGTACATACTTTAGATAGTGGGCAGAAATCATTATTAGACGTTGCGATAACGCTAGGTCTGGTAGCATTTTTGGGCACGATTGCTTTCTCAAGCTTTATAGCGAAGAGAACATTAGAGGAGGAAGAGTAATGGAAATCATAACGGGAATTTTGCTCTGTATCGGTACCTTTTTTGTTATCGTTGCTAGTATTGGTGTGGTAAGAATGCCGGATCTTTATACCCGAATGCATGCATCAACCAAAGCTAATACTATGGGATTAACAGCGTTGTTGGCTGCTGTAGCGGTGGGGATTCCGGATATTACAGTAACCTCACGTGTACTAGGCACCATGTTATTTATTTTGCTGACGGCACCGGTTGCGACGCACTTGTTGGGAAAAAGTATGCACGCTAGTGGTTATAAGATGTGGCGAAGAGAAAAATAACTGGTAACGATCATCGTCCATTGAGTCTACTTTTCATGGAAAGGAAAGTATTTCGACATATTTCGTTTTGTAATTCAGCGTTATATTTGATTGTTAATTGTATTTTTGTGGTATGGCTTTAACTATCGAGATTAATTTATATTTGATGTTATTTTCATATTTACCTTAATTAGAGTGGAAGGTAATATAGTTTATAGAGTCAATGCTCCTCTTTTTGATAGCTCATTAAATTATAAGTTCCATTTTAAGTGTTCTGAAGTTTAGTCGTTCGTTAAAAATCGAAGGAGAATAATATATGCGTAAAAAAGAAATGATATTGCTTATTATTACTAGTACTTTATTTCTAGTGAGTCTAGTAATAGGGAAATAAGCTTAACTGTTCATCTTATAATGTAGAACGACATATTCCACAAGCAGGTCCTGTGACTAGTCGTGCTTCATAAATAGGTGTCAATAAGTTTGAGTATGTGGCGCGAACATAATAGCGTCGTGCCACTTCCAACTTGGTTATTGGTGTGCAATCTTCGCATCTAACTGCTGAAGCACTGATTCCACAAACTCCTGAGCAGGTAAACTCTTCCATTGTTCCGTTAAAGCCACCTCTGATAATGACTGCCTTTTGCTGACCATCACTCCCCGTAATAGATAGCTATGAATGCGGCAAGCGCACTGATAGCAATCTTTGCTGTCCGGATAATGTTTGTTAAACCAAGTAACACACTCGTGCATTGCTTGCAACAAAAGAGATGGTTCAATGCTGGGAAATATGCGATTAAACGATTCACCGAATAACGTTATCGCCCAATTGCCAGCCATTGCAATGTCGAGTAGGAACCAATGCCTGGGATCATTTTTATGGTCAAACGAAACGTAGTCTTTCTTTAAGGTGCGACCCGTATTGAAATTAATAGTGTAGTGCAGCGATTGTGCTGTGCGCAGTTGGGCTTTGTGATATACCACGAACTCCAATTTGGTTGCTGGGCAGGGTAGGTGAGAGTGCGATAGCGCCTCTATGATAGCCTGCTTTTGAGCGTCGCAAAGGGGTTGAGCTACCACCATTTGGACGTCTAAATCACTTTCACCCGCAACATAACTCCCCTGACTTGCTGAGCCAAGTAAGTAGATACCAACGATATTAGTACTTGCGACTAACTGAAGCACGTCGCACAAGCGATTTATGTATTCTCGTTCAGCAGAGGGTAGGGCAAAAAGACGTGAGTGCATTATGATAGTGTGGATCCGTGTCGATGATTGTCGATGCTACCATAAGCGATTAGTTCAAATCAGTGAAACGTCTGGCAACCTCAACAAGTTATCAGTTTGACTTAAATACTTTTGTTCAAAGCACACCCTGCTGAAGACTATTTCTGTAAATAGCTAAATTATTGCCGTTACTTCATCAAGCAAAACTGTGATAATGGCGACCCACGTGACTATTGCCTTATTGGCGATAGAACATCTTGGTTAAGTTATTCGTTATATTCATTAAGTAGGATTTTACATCTATGCGCGCCTTTGTACTTCGAGCTCGTTCGGCCCCTACCGAAAGCCAGCAACTTCTCGCTTCCGTTGGTCAGGAGGCTCACACTGAAATTTTAGCTCACACGTTGATGAACACGATCTTTGTCGCGCAGTCTCATCGTGAAGATGTGGTGGTTTACCTCGTCCTAGAAAGTACTAAAGATTACTCTCGCACTATACGCTTTAGCTCAAACGACATCAGTAACGTTGGTGGCTTTCATGAGAAAGTGTTGCTCGATAAAGTTGCCAGAGCCTTGGACGTATCCCAAGGTATGGGTAAAGAGCAAGAACGTGAAGTTGAAGCGGGTATTAATGTACGAACCATTAGCTTCGAAAAGCTGGTTCAAGAACTGGCTGAAGATTATCAGCTCTACATGATGGATAAGAAAGGCACCTTCATTCGAGAACAACAGTTTGTCGGTAATTCCTGTTTTCTTCTTACCGACCATATTCCAATGCCGAAGAAGAGCTTTAATAGTTTAAAGCGTCTAGGTACTGAGAAAATCAGCCTTGGTCCTAAGATGTTGTTTGCTTCTCAATGCGTAACTCTGATTCATAATGAATTGGATTTAAATGAGTAACATTGAAGGGCGATAGGAAATCACCATTCGATAGTGTATTGAACGCTATGTCTTTTAGGCATAGCGTTTTTTTAACTTTTCCGTTTTTGCAGATTATTTTTAGATCGTGCAATGCATAATTCTCTCAGTTCAGGTTAGTCATCTTACTGATGCCAAACGTTAATGAATACACTTACATTACTGAGAGCAAAATATGAAAATGCATTTCAAAAGCCTTGTCTGCTTAGCTGTTCTATCTACTCCCGTTTTTGCCGCGCAGCATCCTGATCCTTTACCTTCTTGGAACGATGGCGCTACTAAATCTGCTATTGTTGAATTTGTTGAAACCGTCACCACAAAAGGCTCTGACAATTACGTCCCAGCCGAAGAGCGTATCGCAGTATTTGATAACGATGGTACGTTATGGGCCGAGAAGCCGATGTATTTTCAATTATTCTTTACCTTGGACCGTATTAAAGAGCTTGCTCCGAAGCACCCTGAGTGGAAAACCGAAGAGCCGTTTGCGTCTGTTTTGAAAGGCGACATAAAAGCAGCCCTGTCTCATGGTGAGGAAGGATTGCTGAAAATGGTTATGGCAACGCATGCCGGTATGAACTCTGTGGAATTTGAGGAAATGGTGCAAGCTTGGGTGAAGAACGCTAAACACCCAATCACTAAAAGGCCTCTAACGGAGATGATTTATCAACCGATGTTGGAAGTGCTCGACTTTCTTCGTGATAATGATTTCAAGACCTACATAGTTTCGGGTGGAGGAGCAGACTTTATGCGTCCTTGGACAGAGGAGGTGTATGGTATTTCTCCGGAGTACGTTATTGGCAGCGAAATAGAGACAGAGTTCGCTTACACTAGTAATGGTATTGAAATCCAACGCTTGCCAAACGTCGCTCATATTAATGATAAAGCGGGTAAGGTCATTGGTATTCACAAGAGACTAGGTCGCCAACCTATTGCGGCTTTTGGTAACTCTGACGGTGATTTGCAGATGATGCAGTGGACGACCCAACAAGAAGGTGTCACGTTCGGCCTTTATGTGCATCATACTGATGAAGGGCGAGAGTGGAAATATGATCGTAGTTCTTCGGTTGGCCGCCTAGATAAGGGACTAGACGAAGCCAAGAAAGAAGGTTGGACTATCGCAGATATGAAGAATGATTGGAAAGTGATTTACCCAAATTGATAGCGCAGTGATTTGGAACCCGCAATGCGTTTGGGGTCACTAGAAAGCATTGCGGTGGTTGCTAGCCTTTAAGGGTATAAGTGAAGGTAAGAGGGCTGAATGGCAGTCACTAATAGTAAAAAAATACTCACTTTCGAGCAGTTATCTAGTGAGATAACCGCGATAGCAAACTGCAAGGTCCTGTTTGATTTTCCCAATGAACCAAATCATGTTATCGAGCGTCAGTATGGATTTTTACAAATTAATCGTCCAACGATTCGTTATACAGCATTCACAACTCCTCATGCACTGACACTTTACTCCGCTCTGTTTAAGCCTGAGTGTGCTTTGCAAACTCGATTACATTCACCAGAAATTACCCTGATGATCACCACAATGGAAAGTCAGTCCGTGTGTTTTAATGGTAGTTGGATTAACACTGACCAAGTTGCGATAGTCTCAAGTCGTTCTGAAGTTCCCTTTGCATTATTTATTCCCCAGAACACCACGGTTATCTTAAGTGAAATAGCTGAGCCCTCTAGAAAATTGAAAAGTTTCAGTGATTCCCTTGTCCCAGTTACTGTTTCGAAAAGGAACTTAGACAAGTTTAAGGCGTCAGGTAAGTTTGTCTTTGAACAGCCGACTGAGAAACAAGGGCATGGTGGGACGAAAGCTGTCCTTGATTTGATCACCGTTCTTTTGGATGAACTCCCTCCACTGCGCCCCCAATCGCTGCATGGACCAAGTCGCAGGCCTAGAAAGCACCTGATGACAAAAATAGTGAAAATGATGGAACAGAAAACGATGCGAGCGATGTCGCTGAAGCAGATAGCTAATGAATTAGATATTAGCACCAAAAGCATCAACCTCTTTTTCAAAGAGTATTTGTTCATTCCACCCAAGCGATTCTATTTGCTCGTTAACCTATTTAAATTTCGAAATATTTTGATTCAAGGGAAGTGCTCTTCAGTACTAGAAGCTACGGTATTATCAGGGGTTGATGGATGGAGTCGATATTCTGAGCGGTACCAAAAGCTGTTTGGTGAAAAGCCTTATGATACGTTTATGAAGTCAAAATAACGATGTAATTTGGCACGGATCTCAAAGGCAGTGAACTTTGGTATTTTCATGTCTAAAATCTTTCTTGAGCATGACCGAGTGGCATCGAGGTCGTGGAAAAATCGGCCATTGATATCGAATGTTGGCTTTTGTCCCATTCGGTTGTTTTTATGAGCTTTATTGCTAAAGCGTCAACAGTTCAAGAATAGATAAACACGACATGAATAAATTTCAATTTCCAAATAATATCAAGAAGATCAATTTCATCTTTGTTGTATTAATGTTCTCTTTTCTAGCTGGTTGCTCTTCAACCGCTTCAATTGATAGTTCCAAAACTCGAAGTTATGCAAAATCCCATGAACTTGTAGGTCAAGCGTCTTGGTATGGGAATAAATACCACGGACGACGCACTGCGAGTGGTGAGCGCTATAACATGAGGGCTTATACCGCAGCTCATAAAACGTTACCTTTTGGAACGATCGTGAGAGTGACAAATACCGCTAATGGTAAAACAGTGGACGTCAAAATCAACGATAGAGGCCCGTTTGTAAAAGGTCGAATTATTGACTTATCTCGCAAGTCATTTGAACAAATTGGCGACATTAGTAAAGGGATAGCACCGGTAAAAATTGAGATTATCGATGACAGTAATACTTTTAGGTATAAGCACTAATCCACTGCCCGAATGACGCGTTGGTGATACAATTCAGCAGCAAAAAAGATCCGAGTTGAGAGACAACATGACTGAGTTCGAAAAAATGCTTGCTGGTGAAGAGTTCGATGGCGGCGCCGAAAGCATTAACCAAATCCGCGAAAACGCCTCCCTTCTGTTACAGGCAATAAATAAAAATACTGATGACATTCAACGTGGTGAGCTGTTTCAACAGTTAATGGGGAATATTGCAGATTCTAGTATTGTACGTTCTCCATTCTATTGTGAGTTTGGTAAGACGATTTCGATTGGTGAAAAGACCTTTATTAATATGAATGTCACCATGCTAGATGGTGCCAAAATCATGATTGGTAACAACGTGTTGATAGGGCCAAATACGCAGTTCTATTGCGCTAGCCACGACTTAAACTACCTCAAGCGTCGCAACTGGGAAACGATCTGTGGACCGATTACGGTGGAAGACGATGTATGGATTGGAGGTAATGTGGTGATCAATCAAGGTGTTACCATTGGAGCGCGTTCCGTGATTGCCGCTAATTCCGTTGTGAACAGTGACGTACCGCCCGACTCGTTATATGGTGGAACACCCGCTAGGTTGATTAAGAGTCTCAATGAGAGCGATAACACTTACAAAGGCCAATAGCCACACAACTCAGTAAATTCTTCCGAAAGGATGGCGATTAGCATTTAGTATGAGAAATGAGCAAGAGCGCTTAATCTCTTTCGCTGCATTTCAGCTTAATCATCGTGATCCTTTCGGCGACCACTCATATTTCCCCCAGTTTCTGTGACATTAATCGTTATTTCACATTACTCTACAATTTAATTTGCTTCCGTTAAATTCAATGAAATGAAAGTGTTTCATAAATTATATTGTCGATATATGTCGCAAACATGCATCGATATGGTGGCTAAATTGACGCTTCTTCATTTTTCCCTTAATAAAACTGTAATGTGTCCTCTTTAATCTTGCGTTCAACAACGGAGGAGAGGCGATGAATATCAAAGATGTAGCAGAACTTGCAGGAGTGTCACCTGCAACCATCTCTCGTTATCTAAATCAGCCTCAATCTGTAGCGCATACCACGAGCAAGAGAATTGAGAAGGTCATTACTCTCACTGGGTACAGTGTTGAGCAACGACATGACCAAATTGAATTCAATAAAAATCCAACTCTCGGAGTGGTGATTCCAAGTTTAATTAACCCTGTGTTTTCAGAGGTAGTTACCGGCATCCAGCAAAGAGCGAGGCACTTTGGGTACTCGGTTGTGGTTGTTGACACTCAATATGACAGTGGCCAAGAGCAGCAAGCGGTTATCGACCTGATAAGGCAGCGTGTCGAAGGTGTCATTTTGACGATTGCAGATACCTCTGAAAATGAGGCATTGAAGCTTCTGAGAGACTTTAAGTTTCCCTACTGTTTATTGCACAACCGTTCAGATGAGCAAGAACCTTGCGTTTTTGTTGATAACTATCAAGCCGGTATTGATGTAGCTCAGCGAGTCGTGGAATTAGGACACCGAAGAGTTGGCATGTTAACGGGGCGATTTGTCTCATCTGATCGTGCTGAGCAGCGCTATAAAGGGTTTAAAAAATGTCTTAATGACAATGGATTGGAATTAACTGAGTTACTAGAAGTAGACCAAAACAAGCTTGATCCATTTGGTGACCAAGAGATGAGTGTTATCCAGAGAGAACAGGCGCCTACAGTGTGGTTTTGTAGTAACGATTTGCTGGCATTGAAGGCGATAAATGCCGTGAAAGCCAACGGTCTACATGTACCTTCGGACATCTCAATTATCGGTTTTGACGGCATGAGTTTAGCTCAGCTTATCACCCCGACTCTCGCAACGGTTGCGGTACCACATCTAAAAATGGGGCAAGTCGCTGTAGATATTTTATTTAACGCCAAAGCAGGAGCGAGCGTATCGACTCAACTTGCTCTGGATTATCAATTGCAAATGAATGGCTCACTTGACGTGGTGCCGCACTTACAAAACAACGAATAGTCACATATTGGAGAATATAATGACTTTTACACTAGGCTCTAAAACAAAAAAACTAGCGGGAATGCTATTTGGTTTGGCTTGCGCTTCATTTCAAGCGCAGGCATCTAGCGCAATTTGCTATAACTGCCCTCCAGAGTGGGCGAACTGGGGAGGGCAATTACAGCTAATAAATAAAGAACTTGGAATTCGAGTTCCGATGGACAACAAAAATTCCGGTCAGTCTTTGTCTCAGTTAGTTGCGGAGAAAAACAATCCAGTAGCAGACGTTGTTTATTATGGCGTGTCATTTGGCATCAACGCGACTAACCAAGGGGTGGTAGAACCATACAAACCGAAGAATTGGGACCAAATTCCAGAAGGGATGAAAGATCCAAACGGTAATTGGTTTGCAATTCATTCGGGAACCATTGGCTTCTTCGTTAACGTTGATGCTTTAGATGGAGCGCCGGTCCCGCAGAGTTGGGAAGATCTTCTTAAACCAGAATATCGTGGCATGGTCGGTTATCTTGACCCAACCAGTGCGTTTGTGGGCTACGCAAGTGCGGTAGCGGTAAATGAGGCAATGGGTGGCGATATCAATGACTTCACACCTGCTATTGAGTACTTCCGCAAACTTGCGAAAAATCGCCCGATTGTCCCAAAACAAACCTCGTATGCACGTGTAATTTCGGGTGAGATTCCAATCTTATTGGATTATGACTTTAATGCGTATCGTGCCAAATATAACGACTTCTCTAATGTGGAATTTGTCATTCCGAAGGAAGGCTCTATTGCTGTTCCTTATGTAATGAGCATGGTGAAAGACTCGCCACACCCTGACAACGCAAAAAAAATCTTGGATTTTGTGTTATCCGAAAAAGGCCAACAAGTTTGGGCAAAGGCGTATTTACGACCAGTTATTGATGGGGTGATGGATGAAGATGCGAAGAGTAAGTTCCTACCTGACTCTGAATATCAGCGCGTTGGTTCAGTTAACTTTGCAGAGATGTCTGAAAACCAAGCCGCATTCGCTGACCTGTATCTAAGAGAAGTCAACTAAACCTCACCGGACCATGGATGGCGGACAAGATTTCCGCCATTGCTTTTATGAAAAAGAATCATCTATCTATTTTGCTTATTCTGCCTGCTGTAATAGTGAGCTGCGCATTTTTCTTGTTACCAGTGGTGCAACTGTTGCAGGTCTCGTTAGTTGATGGCGGTGCGCAGAGCTACATACAAATTCTAACCCGACCTTTGTACTTAAAGAGTCTTTTTTCAACCGTAACGCTTTCTGTCCTAGTCACAGTTGTTAGTTTAGCGGTGGCTACGATCAGTGGGCTGTTTTTGACGCGTTATGAGTTTAAGGGGAAGCAGTTGCTGGTTGCTATGTTGAGCTTTCCGCTTGCATTTCCCGGGGTGGTGATTGGTTTCTTCGTCATTATGCTTGCAGGACGTCAAGGTCTGTTTGCCCAAGCAGGGTTATTGCTTACTGGGGAACGTTGGATGTTTGCTTACTCAATCGCGGGATTGTTTTTGGGTTACTTGTACTTCTCAATACCTCGAGTGGTACTCACGGTCATGGGTGCCGCAGAAAAACTCGATCAAAACCTACTTGAAGCGGGGCGTTCATTAGGCGCAAATCGTTGGCAAATTTTCAAAGACGTAACGCTACCTGCGTTAAAACCAGGATTAATCTCATCGGGTTCGATCTGTTTCGCTACCTCAATGGGCGCGTTTGGTACGGCCTTCACTCTGGCAACCAACATTAACGTGTTACCAATGACGATTTACACAGAGTTCACGCTCAATGCTAACTTCGCTATGGCGGCTGCTTTGAGCTTAATCCTTGGTCTAGTGACTTGGTTGTGTTTGATGTTAGCGAAGCGTCAGGGTAATTCGTCTATGGCAATGGGAGGCTAATCAATGAAGAAAGATAAGTACTTTTATATCCAGCTTGGGTTCACTTTATTGGTCTGTGCATTTCTAATTGTTCCTGTTTTTATGTCGATTGTTGCTGGACTAACGAACAACTATTTTGTTGGTGTGAAAAGTGGATTGACCCTTCGTTGGGTTGAACAAGTATGGGCACTCTATTCAGACACGATTTGGCTAACACTACAAATTGCTATCGCGACCACCATTATTAATGTGTTGGTGGGCGTACCTTGTGCTTATGTGCTGGCGAAAAGCAAAAGCCGTTGGGCATCGTTGTTTGATGAGATCTTAACCTTGCCGATTGCCATTCCCGGTATGGCAATTTCGCTTGGTTTAATCCTCGCTTACGGTGACTTTAGTGATTTCCGTTCTAACTGGACGTTTATCTTAGTGGGTCACGTTATCTTCACTTTGCCGTTTATGGTTAAGTCAGTGTTGGCGGTACTGCAAAGTATTAATTTCAATGTGTTGGAAGAGGGAGCGGCGAGTTTGGGAGCAAGCTTTTGGCAGCGTTTCTTTGATGTCATTGTCCCTAACTGCAAAGCAGGTATTGTCGCTGGTATGTTGATGACCCTCACTCTCTCTATTGGCGAGTTTAACCTAACTTGGATGCTTCACACGCCATTAACCAAAACCTTGCCTGTTGGTTTGGCTGACTCGTACGCCTCCATGCGTTTAGAGATTAGCTCTGCTTATACCTTAATTTTCCTTTGTCTCATTTTACCGTTGCTGGTTCTGGCTCAGATGCTGAATAGAAAGCCGGTTACAAGCAATTAAGATTGAACTCAATGTTAGAACAAACAATGACTGGCGTAGAAATCACGCTGAAAGATATTACCAAGACTTTCCCAGATGGAACCTTGGCACTAAAACCGACTGACCTAAAAATAGAAGCGGGAGAGATTTTAGTATTACTGGGACCTTCTGGTTGCGGGAAAACAACAACCTTGCGTCTTATAGCTGGATTGGAGTTTGCTGATGAAAATGGCGGACAAATAACTTTTGGTGATCAAGAGGTTACCGCGCTCCCTATTGAGCAAAGAAAAGTCGGAATGGTGTTCCAATCATATGCGCTGTTTCCCAATATGAACGTTAGCGAAAATATCACTTATGGCCTGAAAGTTCGTGGTGTGGATCCTTCGGTACGAGCTCAAAAGCTTAAGCAGATGCTGACTATGTTCGACCTAGAAAAGTATGCAAAAAGAGGCGTCCATCAATTATCTGGTGGCCAACGTCAACGTGTGGCGTTAGCTCGCGCCATCATAACTGAACCCGATGTATTGCTGCTTGATGAGCCGCTTTCCGCTTTGGATGCTTTGCTAAAGCAACGTTTGAGAAGTGACATTCGCTCGTTGTTAAAAGAATTAGGCATCACTGCAGTGTATGTGACTCATGACCAAGAAGAAGCTATGGCGATGGGCGACAGAATTGCTGTTCTCGACCATGGTGAAATTGCCCAGATTGGTTCAGCAAAGGATATCTATCTGCAACCAAGTAACAGCTTTGTTGCAGATTTTATCGGGCAAATGAATCGATTTGAAGGAGTGGTAGAAGGAGGGAAGTTGCTGTTGGACACCGGTAAGTACCTGAAACTGCCAGAGCATATAGACACGGAAATCTCTGCTAAAAATGACTCATTGAGCGTCATGCTAAGACCAGAAGATATTATCTTGAAGGACATCAGCGATGACTGTGATGCGTTAACTGGCGTCGTAGTGAGTACAGTATTTTTAGGGGATAGAACCCGTGTCACTTTGTCTGGAGTACAAAAGGAGTCTCAACTCATGGTTGACTGTTTTGAGCGCACTGAATATCAGGCGGGTCAAGTTGTGACTGTGTCCTTTGAACCTAGTCGTTTAATTCCTTTGAAGAAGTAAAGTTATGTTAATTGCCCAACTTACCGATTTGCATATCAAACAAGATGGCAAACCCGCGTATCGCAAGGTGGATACTTTGCGATGCCTACAGAATGCTGTACAACATATCAACCACCTTAACCCCAGACCAGATTATGTCGTTATTACCGGTGATCTTGGCGACTTTGGTACGGAACAGGAATACCAAATCATCAGGCAAGAACTAGAGAAACTGCAAATACCACTTCGGGTCGTTCCGGGTAACCACGATCACCGTGATAATTTGCGAGTGGGACTGCAACAGTTAGTCGATTTTGACCACCCAGAGTTTTGCAACTTTGTCGTTGAGCAGGATGAACAAGTTTTATTGGGTTTAGACTCGTCTGTCATTGGCAAACCTTATGGCTTTTTATCTTCACAAACACTTGAGTGGTTGCAAAGTCAGCTAGCCCGTTTATCTAATAAGTCTGTGCTTATTTTTCTGCACCATCCGCCAATGCATGTCGGATTAGGGCATATGGATGTGCAAAACCTGACAAATGCAGACAGCTTATATGAAGTGTTAAGTCAGTTTGATAACGTACGCGGACTTTGCGCTGGCCACTTACACCGTCCTATCACCGCGACTTGGCGTTCAATTCCTGTTTGGGTTGGACCGTCACACAGCCATTCGGTGACGCTTGACCTCGAACCTAACGCACCGTCATCTTTTTCATTAGAGCCAAGAGCCATTCAACTGCTCAAATTTGAGAATGATTCGGTGGTGTCCCATATTAGCTACATTGAAGACAGTGATGGTCCTCATCCATTTTTCGATGAACAGGGTAGATTGATCGATTAGCGATTGAAGCAACCCAGAAAAGGTCCATGCTAGGTATGGACCCTTTTAAACTTGTTACGCGAGTATGTTGTGCTTTATTAATTACTCGTATTTTGACGCGTACGTTTCTCGTATGCTTGCGAGTACCACTCTAATAGTTCAACAACTTTAGTGTCATTCAACAGGGTTTATAGGCCGAGAGCTTCAGGGTAGAACTCAGCCGTTATATATCGAGACGTATTTGCGTCGTCGTTAGGTTCAAACCATGTATATGGGTAATCGTTTGTGGTTTAAGTAGTTTCCACTCTTTGCTTTTTTCGAGGGGTTCGGACGCAACGCTGACGTTTTCTTCTTCTGCTTTAATAAAAACAGTCGGTGGCTCTTGGTCACTACTGTATCGTACGACCCAAAACTGTTCGCCGTCGGAGAGGCAAATAGAGGCTTTAAAGGGCAAGGCTACCTCTCTTTCTGATTTGGCGTTTTCGATATCTTTGATGGTTTCAATAATGGCGTTGTTTACATTGCTCGACAGGCCATTTTTCATCATTAATAAGAAGATAAGCTCACTGTCGGTCGTTCCTTTTCGATAGTGATAGAGCGATTCAGGCAGCAGACGTTCTAGTTGGAAGCGCAGTTTTTCAAATTCATCGATTTGTCCGTTATGCATGAACATCCAATTGTCGACTACGAAAGGATGGCAGTTAGAGCGTGATACGCTCGTTCCCGTTGAGGAGCGAACATGTGCCATAAATCGATGGGAGCGAATGTGATGCGTTAGTGAACGAAGATTATCGTCACTCCAGGCAGGCATGACTTCGTGGAATTGACCGGGGATATCACGTTGCGTGTACCAACCTAACCCAAAACCGTCAGCGTTTATTCGAGTGGCACCTTTTCTTGCTTCTAAACTCTGGTTAATCAGTGAGTGTTCAGGTACATAAATTAGTTCATCTAGATAAGTTGCGGTTCCCTGATAAGCTAGCCAACGACACATTCATCGCTCCCTCTGTGTAGTGTTTGAAATGGGTACTGTTCCTAAATTAACCACTTTTGTGGCGTTCAACAAGCACCCATACCAACTGTTACAAAGGAGATGTCTACTCAATTTCAACCGGCGGTCTAAACGTCATCTCATGCATGACGACATCACTAGGCAGTTCAAGTAATAGAGAAATGGTGGATGCAACGCTTGCTGGGTGCATATACTCAGGGCGGTCTGCTTCTCTAAAGCTGGTGTCTGCGCCGCCAGGGAACAAAGAAGTCACTTTTATTCCATGAGGCTGAGCTTCTTTCATCAAGATTGCACTAAAGCCCGCAAAGCCCTGTTTCATCGCCGTGTAGACACTCATGGTTTCATTAGAGCGTTTAGCAACTGTGCTTACCACATTAATTATTTGTCCTGATTTAGCCGGTTTCATGACCTTTAAGGCTTCTCTACACAACAACGCAGGTGCACGAAGGTTGACGGCGTACTGTTGGTCAAACTCTTCTAAGGTGAATTCTTCAATAGCGCATTTGCGCGAGTTCATACCCGCGTTATTAATTAGAACGTCCAGCCTACCTAGCTTATCGAGCGCCTTTTGGAATAGTTCGACAGTCTGATTAGGATCGGTTAAGTCGGCAGCGATGGTATGACAGTTCGCTTCTTGCTCTAGCTGTGCCAGTTTTTCAGGATTACGGCCCGTTGCTACTACTTGGTGGCCTTTATGGCTTAGTTCTTTTGCTAGTTCATAGCCGATACCACTTGTTGCACCAGTTACCAAGATTGTTTTCATCGCCAAAGCTCCAAATTGATAAGAAGTTGAGTAGGTTGGATAGTGGCACAAGCTTACCGTGGACACGAGTAAATTACCGTACCAATTGATGAAAACAGGGCACACGTTTGTGCTTTGTTACAAAACAAATGCAAAGGGAGAGGTAACTGGTCAATAAAAACTGATAGGCAGATAAAAATCCAGTTCAAAAACTTCGTCAGGCGCCAAGAAATGATTGCGATGATAATGTACGTAAGCTGGGGTTGCACTGGCTTTGAAGCCAGACTGCGGTAACCATTTCTCTTGGATTCGACTTATTTGCGGAAGCAACTCACCGTAAACACCTTGAAGACGGAAGACGGCGTGTAAACCACCCGGAATGGTCATTTGGTTTACGGTACCTCGAAGTTTGATCGGAGCATCAATTTCTAGGCATGCGACATAGCGACACTTATCTAGTTCAACCCAAGCGGGGTTCGAATGATGTAACCCAAACTGTACCGAAAAATCTCGTTTTTCAGCGCTTGCCCATGCTTTGAGCATTTGCCATGGCTTACCTATAGAGCGGTTGTAACCAATGTGACGGATATATGCGACGCGTCGCGGCGGCGCGTCGATAATTTTGGGGGCGGGAATAGGACGATCCACAGCTCGGGCATAACCCGCAGCAACGTCGGGGTCCGCTAAATAAGGCTTGTGTGACACTTGAGGATCGTGTTTTCGCCACTGACCGGGTGAGAGTCTGAACACGTCTTTGAACGCACGCGAAAATGATGATATTGAGCTAAAACCACTCTTATTTGCTATCTGCTGAATACTAGACTTGGTATCGAACATTAATTGATTTGCGGCGTATTCCATTCTTGTGCGGCGGATATATTGATGCAGTGATTCACCAACGACTTCCTTAAATACTCGATGGAAATGCTGTTCGGAATAGGCCCCAATAGCAGCGAGCTCTTTTCCGGAAAGCTCTTTACTTATATCACTGTGGATATAGAACAGGACGTCGTTGATTCGAGTTAGATGACGGGCATTCACAATCAAAATCGCATAAATGGACATGTTTATAAGCATAAATGGACAACATGAAGCTTGCAATAGCGTGTAAGCTGATTTTTCGTTATGGCGGGGTAGTTTAAATCTCTCTATATACATCATTAATTGTTCTTAATCTAAAATAATGCCCCGCTATTAGTTGTATTGGTAAGGAAATATATGGAAATCGCTCGCTATCTTCAAAATGTCCCTTCGTCTTATATTCGTGAAATTCTGAGTGCAGCCAGCGATCCAAGCGTCATTTCACTGGCTGGAGGATTGCCAGATCCTGATACATTCCCCATCGAGCTAATGCGCTCCACGTTTGAAGGGTTATGTGATAAGCCAGAGGTATTCCAGTACGGAACCACGGCAGGGTATACGCCGTTACTCGATTTCCTATCGGACTATTACCAACTACCAAGCAATCACAGTGCGGTTGTTTGTACAGGATCTCAGCAAGGTCTGGATTTGGTGGCAAGAGCTTACATTAATCCGGGTGATACGGTCGTAATGGAAGCGCCTAGTTATCTGGGGGCTATGCAAGTGTTCGGCTTAGTCGGGGCGAATATCGTGACGGTGTCACAAGTGGCTTCCGGCCCTAATCTAGAACAACTTGAAACGTGCTTTAAAATCAACTCGCCAAAAATGTTTTATGCAGTGCCAGATTTCCACAATCCGACAGGTGTTTGTTGGACACTGGAAACGCGTCAAAAAGTCGCGGAGCTTTGCATTCAATACAATGTGGCATTTATTGAAGATGCTCCGTACCGCGAACTCCGATTTACCGGAGAGGCGTTGCCAATGGTCTCGACCTTTTGTCCAGATAACTCCATTGTATTTCGTTCGTTCTCTAAAATTGCTTCTCCAGGCCTTCGCATTGGTGTGGTCACTGGCAAGAAGAGCTATATTGAGCCGATTATTAAGATCAAACAAGGTGCCGATCTGCACTCCAGCATTCCAATGCAAGCTGCGCTACTGGGCTTGCTAAAACATGATGACTTTGACGCCCACCTAGATACAGTAAAAGGGATTTATAAGGCGCGTTATCAAACGCTATCTGAAGCATTAGAAGCTAAGTTACCCGAGAGTTGTACGTTGAACTCTGTTGATGGCGGTATGTTTATTTGGGTTGGGATTCCTTCGTGCGATACGTTTGAATTAGCTAAGGCACTGTTGTCAAAAGGTGTTGCCGTGGTTCCTAGCCCTGTATTTTATCCAGAGGCAAACGGGCAGCCTTCGGCACTTCGCTTGAACTTCACTAACTCAACGCCAGAAGAGCTTGTAAAAGCGGTGGATGTGCTCGCAAATGTCCTAAGTGAACACCAGTAACGTTCCGCAGCCCCTTAAATAACACAGCCGATAAAGTTTAGTGACTTTATCGGCTGTTTTTTATCCGCTGCTCATCGTATTAGCTGTTTTCGGCTTTCGTATTACTTTCTGATGTTGCCTCAACGTCGTCTTCTGACAACTCGGTCTGCTCTTCGTAATTAATCCAGAATAAGAACAATTCATACCAAATGGCGAGAATAATAGCGCCGAGGAACAGACCAATAATTCCAGCGAACAACATCCCACCGATGGCACCGATTAAGATAATAGGCATCGGCACATCAACGCCACGCCCCATCAACATAGGCTTGAGAATGTTATCAGATAATCCACCCGCTAATGCCCAAATAGTAAACAGTGTCGTACTAGTTCCGTCTCCTGTGGAATAAACGTAGAAAATTACCGGTGCAACGATAAGTAGAGCAGGTAACTGAGCGATACAAAGGATCAATGTTGCGAGTGTCAGCAAACCAGCAGCCGGAACTTTAAACACAAACATCGCAGCACCGATGATTGCCGCTTGAATAAACGCCACACCAACAACACCTAGTAATACACTGCGAATAGTTGCTGCCATCAAGTTAGCCCACTGTTCAGCTTTTTTCCCAACAGCTCTTACTGCAACGGTTTCTAACGCTCCTGAAATTTTCTCTGCATGTGCCATAAATCCACCGGCAATTGCGAGGGAAATGATGAACATAATCAAGCTTGTTAATGCACCGCCTAATATGGAGGCGACAGTACCGAGAAAGCCTTTAATCTCAGGCAAAAACTGCTGTATAGCTTTTTCCATGTTAGTGGCGAACAGGTTCCAAATGCTATACAACTTGTCACCAATGACAGGGATGTCGGCGACCTTAGAGGTGGGCCCCGGGATTTTTATCTCGCCACTTTGTATTACTTCAGTGGTATGAGCGACGCCCTCGTAAATTGAACCAGAAACCATGACGAAAGGGATCACCAACAAAGAAATACCGATTAAGGAGACCAGAGTAGCGGCTAATCCCCGTTTGCCACCTAATGAGCGCTCTAACTTTTTGGTCAGTGGCAACAAGGCGACGGCTATGATTGAGCCCCAGAGGACAGGAATGATAAAAGGTTTAATGATATCGTAGGTGAAGATCAGCAATATCACCAATAAACCAATTCGAATGGCCGATTCGACCATATTATTGACAAAGAGCTTGCTTTGACGCTGTTCAGTCTGTCTATCCATTGTTGTTTTCCCTGTTTTCAATATTTGCACTTACCAAACTTGATACGACTATTGCCATATAGAACACTCCGACAATGGCTTCCAAATACACGACAACTTGTGCTAGCGGAGTAATTGGACTGATGTCGCCATAACCTAACGTTGTTAAAGTAACGAAGCTGAAATACGCTGCGTTAGAGAAATTCTCTCCCCACGTAATGGCTTCGAGCCCCGTAAAGGCTTGTGGGGAATATTCGATAATAATTAAGTAAACGATAGCCCACATTAAGCCGAGTAGTAAAAATAATGCTACTGAACCAATGACTTTGTTGGTGTTGACCTTGCCGTGGAAGAGCACCTGTTTAGCTGTCGACTTAAAGGTACCAAAGAAGAATGAGAAGGTGAGGGCGAGCATAACGAAGTCCATTTCACGGAGCTCGAAGACAATTTTTGCCAACGTCGCTAAGATCCATAGGCATACAAGCGTTATCAAAAATCGCGTCCATCCTTTATCGAATCGCAGACTGGCTAAGCAAACAATGAAAGTGACGATGATAAACAGTTGAAGAACATGATCTATTACACCTTGCCCAACGATTTCGGCCAATGCTGAGCTGATAAGTAACGCGATTAACGCTACAGTAAGATAGAAGAAATTATTGTCTTCATTGATTTTTCTTAACCGATTCCCCATTTCCATCATCGTTTCTCCCTAGTCTTCACTTTGTTCCATCACCATAATTGACGCTGATAATCCAAAACGCAGATGTACTCCTTCAGGGAGTTCATGTAACGACACTCGAACTGGGATTCTCTGGGCGAGGCGAATCCATTGGAAAACAGGATTGACGTTGGGCAAAAGGTTATAGCCAACTGTGCCATCTTTGGGCGCGATACCCCAGCCGATAGAATCGACAGTGGCATGAATAGGTTCATCTGGATGTGACATCAAAGTCACTCTTGCTTGGCTACCAGGGTGTATTCTTGGTAGTTGGTTCTCTCTAAAGAAGCCAAATACCCAGAAACTGTTTTCATCAATCAAGGCGACAAGAGGTTGGTTAGCGACGGCCTGTGTTCCTTCTCGGATATCAAGGTTGGAGACATAGCCATCCACCGAGGCGACAACGCGCGTATAGCTAAGATTGAGGCGAGCGGACTTTAATTGTTCCTCTGAGGCTTTGATTTGCAGTAGTGACTCTTGATAGGCAATTTCGCGTCGAATGAGATCCTTATGAGAGACTGCTCCTTTGTCTTTTTTGCGAATGTCGAGCAAACGGTCGTACTCGATTTTCTTTCCCTTGGAGCTGATGATGGCGCGTTGCAAAGCCACTTCAGCTTGGGAGAGGGCAACTTGATAGGTTTCAGGGTCGATTTCAAATAACAAGTCGCCTCGTTTGACTTGTTGGTTGTCAACAATAGCTACGTTGACAATCGGGCCTGAGACTCTTGGGGCAACCTTGATGATATTCGCTCTAACTTGGCCATCGCGTGTCCAAGGGTTGTTGAAGTAATCTTGGTATTTCTGATACCCAAACCACCCAGCGCCACCAAGGATAATCAGGTTTAGGATAATAATGAGAGATTTTTTCATAGTGACGAGCTCCTAAAACCTTAAATAGAAATGGTCGATAGCAATGACATACAACACTAGGATTGCTAAGAACGTGAGCGAAGGGAAGGCGATGAATCTTGATAGCTTCACCTTGTTTAGCATCACGACGGTTATCCAAGTCGCAATGAGTGCGAGAATCAGGACTAACACCAAAGGAGAAAAGTAAATATCTCCCCACGACATTTCATGTGGCATCTATTTATCCTCCTTGTCCGTTGCTGGTGGTTTGGCACCTGTGCGTAGAGTTAATGAAGGTAGCGCAACATTTTCTTGCTGTAATTGGTCACTCCAATCGGTGCGCTTGTTCATCTGTTCGACATGCTCTGGAGACACAAACGCTTTTCCTGAGTTAATTTGCCAACCGCCACCTAGTGACTTGTACAAGGCGACAACTTGGTTAGCGACGTTTCCTTTAATTTGAGCGTAACTGTCTTCGCTTCGAGTCATTTTTTCGACGGAGTTCAATAAACGCTCAAATGAGATTTGTCCGTTCTCATACTGAGTGAGTGAGATATTAAACGCGCGAACTGAGGCGTTTACTGACTCTAAGCGCAGGGATTTTTGTTCTCGATACAAATCGTAGGCTTCCATTGCATTCGTCACCTCTTGAACCGCTTGTAGTACTTTTTTGTTGTAATTGGTCAGGGTTTCTTGGAATTTCGCGTCTTCAAAACGGATATTGTTCTTCACTCGCCCATATTGAAAAATGTTCCAGCTCATTGCGGGTCCGGCCACCAACGTCAGCGAATCGTTGAAGCTGAAACTACTGCCTGAAGGTACAGAGCTGTTAATGCCTATGGATCCAAAGAGGGAGAAGCTTGGGTACAACGCCGTTTCAGCGACACCGATTTGAGCGCTTTGGGCATGAGCTTGAAGCTCTGCGACTTGTAAGTCTGGTCTGCGCATAACCAAACTAGCGTCAACAAGATTGGCTAATACTGGGGTTTCTGGAACGATAGAGCCATCTCCCTTTTCCGAAATAGCGCTTTTTGATCCGGAAGCTTTAAAACGCTGCTCAAATTGAACCAGTTTCTGCTCCATGTCTGACTTAAGAATGGGCTCTATTGCTTCAGGCAATGTGCCCAGCAGGACCGCCAACGCATTTTTGGCTTGCAACATCGCTACAGTTAGCGCCGGTAGGGCAGCTTTGGTGGTGAATAGTTGATTGCGCGCCTGTTGAACGTCGAGTTCGGTGACATTGCCTGACTCAAACTGCACTCGCGTAATGTTGACTACTCGCTCTTGAATCTCGATATTGCGCTGTGAAAGCAGTATGCGTTCTTGGAATGTTCGGTAATTAATATAGTTTCTTGCCACTTCAGAGGTGATGGTCACCAAAATATCGTTGTAGGAAGCGATGGAGGCGTAATAACCCGCTTGGGCTGATTCAATTCCGCGTGCATATTTTCCCCAAACATCCATTTCCCAACCCGCATCAAAGCTCAAGGTTGCATTGTTGAATGAACTTTCATTGGCGTAAGCTTTGGCTAGGTTGCCAGATATGGATTGTAGCTGAGGATATTGCAATCCATCGGCGATACCCAGAACTGAACGCGCTTGCAAGATTCTAAAACCGGCTGCTTCCACATCTAAATTCTGTTGAGAGGCAATATCAACAAGTTTGTTCAAAGTCGGGTCGTTAAACTGTTCCCACCATTTTACGGTTGAGTCCATGCTAGCTTGTGTGTCTGAATCGTTCCACGATGACGGAAGTTGGGTTTCTTGACTCGGTGTAAAATCTGGACCAAGCGTAGTACACGCTGTCATAGACAACGTGGCTAACGCGATAAAACAGGACTTTGTGAGGTGAGAGATCATTACTACCTTTCCTAAAATCGATGCATTTTGAGATTATTGAGGTCGACATTCTGAACCGCTTCTTCCACTTTTATCAGAGACTCAAAAACACTTCGTTTTAAGCTGAGGAAGATATAGAACTCTGCAATGTCTTTTTGAGCGTACTGCTCAGGATCTAACTGCTGAAAAAACGCATCGAGAATAGCCTCTGTTTTAGCGTATTCGCATTGCACGTCTTCAAGCGTTTGTACACGCTCTCTTTGATCACGGTTATGAGTACGGATTAACGTTAGTAAGCTTTCGTCCGTGTACTCGTTTCTAAGCTTAGTAATCAATGGGTTATTTTTCAGATGAGTTTGTGCGATGACGAGTGTATTTAAATGATTTATTAAATTACGACACTGCTTTGTGTAGGCAGTCAGTGATTGGTGATCGTTCTTGTCAAAGTAGTTGAGATCGATCTTACTTGCCCACAATGCAAGTTTCTTAGCTGCAACATTGGCCGTTTTTAGATGTAATTGAATTGTAAAGTTAGCCAGGGTTGAGCGGTTTAGCATTTGAAGCTTAACAACTAATTGATAAACATGAGTGAAAAGTCTTTGTCTTACCAATAAGAATAGGCGTTCGGCTTTACTCGAGAAAGGGAAGTAATGGGCGAACACAAGCATTAAAACCACAAGATAGAACAACATCATGATGGTAAGGAGAATGCCAAAATGGTAATTCATGACGTTGTCGATACCGAGAATAAAAAGGCCGATCATAAAGAAGATTGTGATGGGGCCTTTAAATAGATAGAAGCCAATAAAGGTATACGCAAAAAGGAAAAGGGCGAGTTCGATGCCAAGTTCCAATGTGGGAAGAACAAAAACGTAAGCGGGAACGGCAAAGATAAACCCGAACGTAAATAGAAAGCCGAGTAATTTAGGATGCACGGGTAGGAAAGAGAGTAAAGAAACAAAAATGGTGGAGAAAATGACGAAGCTATACCCACCCGGAGGATTGAAAAAGATCCAGATAAAAGCGGCTACCCAGTAGGTCACAAAGACTTTAATCGATGTCTTAAAGTTTTCTGCGTCCCACCATAGGAAAGCTCCGGCACTTTTCCGAGGCTTTTCGTCAAATGACACTGATTTGGTAACGGAATCGATACAACTAACAGTTTCGTTCAGCCTCGAAATACTGGTATGAAGGCGGTTGAGCACATACCCCAAGGTAATGGCAGAACTCTTAGATAGATGAGGATGATTACTGAGAGAGTCTAGGTCTAAGGCGACTTTTCGTTCTTGCCAACGATACTCTAACCCCTCGTCTGATGCTTGGAGGCAGTGTTCACACTGTTCGAATAATTGCTGAATATCGGCGACAAACTCATCGTAATTGGTGATAAATTTCTGAGGCTCACCCTGCAGAAAGTTCGAACTAGAAGTTGCTATCAGCAGATTGGTTATCTGTTTGGTGTAGTGAAGCGTGAGCTGCCACTCTTGAAGGTAAGCGGACACATCGCTGCATTCTTTACTCTCGGTAGAAAAGCGAGTTTCTAAGGCGGTTTGACTCGCGTACAACTTCTCAATTAAGTCATTTAGACTGGGGGACTGATTATCGTCTGACGATGGTTCAGACGCCTTTTCCGAATCTGTTATATGAGATGTTGTATCGATTGGTGGCGAGAGGCGTTCGAGGATCTGTTTTTGGAGCGAAACGACGTCGTGGGTCATACGGCGAAGATTCTGTTCTGTTTTGTTTGGGAACAGGTAGGTGCCTACCAAAGTGTAAATAATGACACCAAACACGGTCATGTGAGCACGGTCAACGCCATATAAGAATGCACCTTCTGCATCTCCTCCGTTTGACATCATTAAGGTCATGACACCTGTTAACATGAATAACGTCGGATCTTTTAGATAGGCATTTTTAAAGTAGAAGATAAAGGATGCCACAACAGAAACACTCAGCATGTATAACAGACGATCTTGGGCGAACATACCGACTAGCAACAATCCAATAACGGCACCAACTATGGTTCCAAGTACTCTTAAGGTTCCTTTCTCTAATGATTCACGTTGGCTTCCTGTTGATGCGATGAGCATAACAGTGGTAGCCGCAGTAGAAGCCTGAGGCCAACCTAATGCAAATGGAATGAGGTAAGCGAGGGTAAGACTGAGTGCTACCTTTGTCGCGAATTTGGCCTTGTCGTTCATAATCCCTTACGTTGAAGATACCAACTCATAAGAAACTATAGACATTAAATGAAGTTTTGCGTGGTAATTTTGACGATAACTATTGAAAATTAAAGAAAAAAGCGCTGCCGAGCAGCGCTTTGAAGTTTACTAAGTTGTATTAACCAAATAGGTAGCTGTAGAGGTAACCCGCGCTAATTGCCATGCCTAAGATAACGACTAAGAAAGCGGCAATCATTTGGTTCTTGAAGATAGATTTCAACAAGATAACCTCTGTTAAGCTGGCACCAGCACTGCCAATGATAAGTGCCATCACAGATCCTAAAGCCATACCTTTTTGAACCAAAGCTGCACTTAGCGGAATAACGGCCTCTGCACGAATGTATAGTGGAATACCAATAACAGCTGCAATCGGAATCGCATACCATACTCCTTCACCAGCATATTCTGCGATAAGGTCAGTTGGTATAAACCCGTAAATAAATGAACCTAACAAGATACCAATCATTAGATATGGGAATACTTGTTTGAAGTCGCTCCAAGTCGATTTCCAAATACGTAGCCAGCGGCTATCTTCTTTTGTTACTGCTGAAGTGGTGCCACAGCATGCACTACCATCGGTGTTGATGTCGGTAATGGTTGGTTCCTCGCTAGAGCAGCAGCTTGTTTTCGCAGCTACAGGTGCACAGCATGACGACTCTTTTGCCTGCGTTACAACCGGTTTTGCAGAAGTGCCACAGCCGCTAGATGTGCCGCAAGAAGAAGTTTCAACTTTTGCAGGTTCAGTATCACCACATGATGTACCACATGAGCTCGCTGCTGAGTTGGTTTGGTATGCTTCAGGTTTTACGTAGCGTTCAAATCCTAGTTTCTCTAGAACATAGCCAGCAGTGACGGCAACGAACATTGCGATAGAGAAATAGAACACTGCGACTTTGATACCAAATGTCACCACGAACAAGCCGATGATTACAGGGTTAAGTAATGGGCTAGCGAACAAGAAAACCATCATTGGGCCAAACCCCGCTCTCGCTCTCAGCAAACCTTTTAAGAAAGGGATGGTTGAGCACGAGCAAAACGGTGTAATTGAGCCAAGAAGGGCAGCGATAAAGTAACCTTTGCCATTTTTGGAACTCAGAATAGATTGGATTTTTTCAGGTGTTAGGAACTCCTGCAATACCCCAACAATGTAACTTATTGCTAAGAAAAGGATGATAAGTTCAGTGGCTAGAAAGGCAAACATGTTTGCAGTTTCTTTAGCCATTTCTAAAAATTCAGCGTTCATATTAGTTAGTCCTAATGATTCGATATGTTTGGAATTATAGAACTATTTGGATTGAGATCAATAAATATTTCGATAAATATCGAAATAAATTTTAACGCACTGAAATTAATAATAAAAAAAGCGGCCATGAAGGCCGCTTCGCTAGAATGACTTGAGCTAGTTATTATGCGTTAGCTTGCTCGAGCTCAGGTTGTTTCTTCTTGAGCAGACGACTAGTAATAGTACCTGCGGTCATCGCGCCAGAGACATTCAGTGCGGTACGCGCCATGTCGATTAAAGGTTCAATGGAGATAAGTAGCGCAGCGATAGTGACCGGCAACCCCATTGCTGGCAGTACGATAAGAGCAGCAAATGTTGCGCCGCCACCGACACCCGCGATACCAAAAGAGCTAATAGTAATAATGGCAACTAACGACAGGATGAAGTTAAAGTCCATTGGGTCAATACCGACAGTTGGTGCAACCATTACGGCTAACATTGCAGGATAGATACCGGCACAACCGTTTTGTCCAATTGTCGCCCCAAATGATGCTGATAAGTTAGCAATAGCTGGTGGTACGTTGAGTTTGGTAACCTGTGCTTCTACGTTCAATGGAATGGTCGCAGCAGAGCTTCGAGATGAGAACGCAAAAGTTAGTACTGGCCAAATCTTCTGGAAATATTCTTTCGGACTTACGCCAACAAGTGAGACCAAGAAACCGTGAACCAAGAACATTAAGAAAATGGCTAAGTAAGACGCAACGATAAAACCAAGTAGATTTAAGATGTCACCTGCACTTGAAGTCGCGACAACTTTCGCCATCAGAGCCGCAATGCCATAAGGCGTTAATGCCATAATCATTTTTACCAGGCGCATAACAACAGATTGCGTTGCATCGACAAAAGTGCGGATCGGTGACTCAAGCTCTTCTTTCTCGGCCATCACTTTTCGTGCAGCTATACCAGTAAGGACACCAAAAATAACTACAGCGATAATAGAAGTAGAGCGGGCACCGGTTAGGTCAGCAAATGGATTGGTTGGAATGAAGCTAACCAGCATTTGTGGAATTGTGAGATCGCTTACACGGTCGACGCGACTTTCTAGTACCGCGATACGAGCCGTTTCACGTGCACCTTCAGTGAGCCCTTCAGCACTTAAACCAAATGCTTGAGTGACTGCAATACCGATAAGTGCGGAGACGGCAGTCGTAGCAAGTAGTACAGAAATAGTCAGGCCACTAATTTTGCCTAAAGAGCCGCCTTTTTCCAGTTTTACCACAGCGGCAATCATAGAAACTAAGACTAAAGGCATGATGATCATTTTTAAAAGACCGACATAGCCTCTGCCCACAACGTTAACCCATTCAAGGATTTCGGAAATAGCTGCGTGACCTTCACCTAGTAGTAATTGTAGTCCGAGTCCGAAAGCACTCCCTAAAACCAAACCGAATAAAACAAGACGTGAAAGGGCGTGTTTCTTTTGTTGCTGTCCATACAAAAAATAGAGTATGCCTAAAAATATCGCTAGCGCTGCGACAACCGCAATTGACATTGAAGTATCCTTTTATCCATCTGACGTATAAACCTTATTTAGCATAAGGTAATTAGAAGTGTAGATGGCTAAAGTACCGATCTGTTGTAATCGTTAACAATAAATTAATGTCATTAGTTAGAGCAATTTGTTATATGCTGTTTAATATATATTCGAGCTAGTTTTGATAACTAGAAAGAATATCCAACATATTTGCAGAATTATATGCGACGCAATTCGCATCATGATGTTCAATTACGCTATAGAGCATCGCTTGAGCAACAGACTCTGCGGGGATAGGGGCGTATGATCTAAGAGAGCCGATCATGAGAGGTGATAGGAGGCTGAATATTTTTTGAACAGCCACTTCATCTGATCGGATCTGTTTTTCTCTACCTGCGAGTGGTCCAGGTCGAACAAAGACAACTTGGTCGAATCCCATGCCTTCGATACGACGTTCAACGCGCCCTTTGCACTTGAGATAATGGGAAAGAGATCTTGGAGAGGCTCCTAAGCTTGAAACTACCGCAATACGCGTTACACCAATCATCTTCATGGTTTGAGCAACATCACAGACAAGGTCGTAATCTACTTTTTCCAACGCCGCTTTGCTGCCAGCTTGTTTAAGGGTAGTACCGAGACAGATAAATCCAAGAGTAGGGGTAGGCGAGGAGTCTTCCCAGTTTGTAACTCTGAGCGCCCCATCCATTAGTTGGATCGTTTTTGATGCGTGTGTATCTAGAGGCGAGCGACATAGCGCGTAAACCGTTTCAATGTGATCGGTTCGCTCTAACAGTGTGAGCAGTTTGCTTCCCACTAACCCAGATGCGCCAGCGATGATGGCATTGTAACTTGATGACATAAAGAAAAGTCCCACTAACCGATGGTAAGTGGGACTATAGTAAATGTTGAGCTAACGTGCTGTGATAGAAGCGAAATTAATCAATTTCTGCTCGAGTTAGATTTTGTCGTTTAAGTTTATCTCGAAGCGTCTCCATGGCACTTTTTTGTATCTGACGCACTCTTTCTCGGGTGACGCCGACAATTTCTCCCACTTGTTCTAATGTCTTGGGATCATCGTCAAGTAATCCAAAACGGTGATGTAGAATAACGCGTTGTTTGTCGGGTAAACTGTCCACCAAATCAATGAGAGCTTTATTTAGATTCTGGGTCACGATATCTTGTTCTGGAAGCTCAAATACATCGTCATCATCGATGGTTTGCAAGTGATCTTTCTTATCGCCTTCTTCATCCCAGCCATTATCTAGTGATAAGGACTGTTCAGAGAGCTTAAGTAGTTTGCTTACTTCTTCAGGTGCACGGCCTGTACGCTCTGCTATTTCTGAAGACGTAGGCTCATGATTACCTTCTTTGCGAAGCTCATGAGCTGCTTTGCTACATTCACGTATTTGCTTTGTAACGTGGACAGGAACACGAATGGTTCGGCCTTGGTTCATGATCGCTCGGTCAATCGCTTGCTGAATCCACCAAACTGCATACGTTGAAAAGCGATAACCTAACTCTGGATCAAACTTATCAACCGCTTGAATGAGCCCTATGTTTCCCTCATTGATTAGATCATAGAAATCAAGCCCTCTGTTTGAATAGCGCTTCGCTGTTCTAATCACTAATCTAAGGTTGGAGTTGATTAAGTGCTGTCGCGCTAATGTATCTCCAGCTCGCGCTTTTCTTGCAATGTGTCTTTCATCTTCGGCGCTAAGAAGATCGTGTCCTGCGACTTCTTTGAAATACGTTGCACCAATATTTAGGGATTCATCTTTGCCTGAAGTTGTATGACTGCTCTTTTCCTTGACTGCTCTCATATTCATCCCTTCCCAACTGCTTGTAATAAATGTGTCTTTCTTCTTCTGATTATATTGTTCAGCTATGAAATTGGTTTCTCTGTCATAAATTACTATATTTTAAAATCGGAATACAATGTTCATTTAATAAAATGGATACATAGCGGCAACATTTATCCTTTGTTTCATTTGTTGCCACCACCTGTTTGAGAATAAGCATCATTTGTATCAATGTTCCTGAGTATGTGCGCCATTACACCGCCAATTTAACCTTATGATTTATATGATATAAATCATAAGGTTTTTCTGTTGTTCAGAACGATTTTACTCAACACTTCTAATGTATACCTAAATTGAAGTGGCTGGTTTACAGTTGTATAAATCATGCTCGTTACGTTGTGAAAATTCTTTATTGTTGATTGTTTTGTAGATAAAAGTGCGATTATAAGGGTGGATGCTGGTGTAATAATTGGCCTTTCTTGGGTGGTTTAGTATCGTGCATCGTATTGCATTTGGCCGTTTAATTGTGTGATATTTAACCCATTTTATATTCTTGGAAGCTATATATTTACCGGCATGTTACAAAGTGCTGTCGTTTGCGAAGCGTTTTATAAAAATAGGACGATAGTTTAGAAATATGACAAATGTATCAATTTAAGTGATCAAGGTTGTTGGATTTAATAAGTACATTAGACTTTAGTATAAATAGACAGGTAAAGACCGCCAGAGTCGGGATAATAATATGAATCAAGAATTAAAACAGAAGATAGAAGAGCTTCTTGTGCTTGCGAGGATGCAAGGAGTTTCTATCGTTGGGTTAGCGGATATACCTAACTCAGATAAATGTCACGTATTTAAAACTATTGAGCATGATTGCAAGCAAGGTACGCGCAATTTAGATGATATTATGATGCGCCAAATGTGCGATGGAAAGCCGAGTAATTGTTCTACTTGCCACAAAACTACACCAGTGATCTCAGACGATGGCCTTGCACAACTATTTTCTGAACTTCAGCAGCCGATTGACACTTAGCAAGCCAACTTTCCCTCTAAAATGACGGACACTAAAAAGCCCTCTACAGCATTGTAGGGGGCTTTACTATTTTACTTACAGTTAAGTGATTTGGTCACGTCAGCGATAAAGGGACATTAGAACGTTTCTTGTTACTATTTTGCGGTCCTTTTTTAGACGGAGCTCTTTGATTGGTAAGCATAATTGCCTCCTCACTTTTTTGTTATGTTGTTATTTTCAACACCTAGTCCGATTTAACTCAATTCCTTCTTCTCAATGTACGTTTGTTGATACGATCTTGGCAATACAAGGCTGTCCTTCACGTTATGCTTCCAAGATTTGGGTGAGATCTAAAGTTGGTTTGTGATCTCGTAATAAGTACACTAGGTGAACCCTAAGTATAGCTCATAAGCTCTAATGCAAATTTTGACCGTTTTGCAGGGAGTTAGAGTAAGTGGAACCATAAAGAAAGGACGTCATGCTAGCGAATACATTTGATCAATCTATTCAAAACCGAATAGACCAAAAGACCAAGCCATTAGGTGCATTAGGAAAGCTTGAGGGCATCGCTTTCCAGTTGGCAAAGATTCAAAGCCTCTCTTTAGGTTATTTAGCAACTAGTGTCGATGTATCAAATCCGCATGTCATAGTATTTGCTGGCGACCATGGTGTGGCCGAGCGAGGAGTGAGCATTGCGCCAAGTGCGGTAACTCAGCAAATGGTGATGAACTTTCTTGCCGGTGGCGCTGCAATTAACTGTTTCTGCCGTGCTAACGAGATAGCGTTCTCCGTTGTAGATTGCGGAATGCTTGAGCCAGTTTCAGATAGTTCAGGTACCTTAGTTTTGAGTCGTTTAGGATGTGGAACGGATGATTTCTCCGCACATCCTGCAATGACACTAGAACAAGCTACACAAGGTATCGAAGCGGGACGGAATATCGTCGCATCAAAGATAGAAAGCGGCGCAAACATACTCATGTTTGGCGAAATGGGTATTGGTAATACTAGCTCAGCATCAGCGTTGCTTTCTGCTATCACCGAGCTACCAGTGGCCCAGAGCGTAGGGCTTGGGACTGGAATTAATGCCGAGCAGCTTGCGTTAAAGCTGGCGTTGGTTCAGCAAGGTGTCGATAGAGTGCAGAGCAAATCAGTCATGGAGATCTTATCCGAGCTGGGTGGTTTTGAAATTGTTCATATGGTGGGTGGTTTTCTAGAAGCCGCAAAACGACGCGTTCCAGTATTGGTGGATGGCTTTATCGTTTCCGTTGCAGCGCTTATCGCTGCTAAGTTAGAACCAAGCGTAGAAGATGTTTTACTGTTTTCTCATACCTCTCAAGAAGCAGCGCATCGTTATGTATTGGAACAATTTAACGCGAAGCCGCTTTTAGACTTGTCGCTAAGATTAGGTGAAGGGACTGGAGCGGCACTTGCGTATCCACTTATTAAATGTGCGGCTGAGTTCTATAACTCAATGGCAAGCTTCGAGAGTGCTGGAGTAACAGTGTGAGTAACGAAAAATCTCGCAGTTGGTGGCGTTATCAATGGCAACTGTTTTGTCTCGCATTGAGTTTTTTTTCACGTTTGCCGATACCTAAAAACACGCCATATTCCACTGAGCGGATGAATCGCTCTGGTCGTTATTTTGCGGTAGTGGGCTTTGTGATAGCGGTACTGTGCGCTCTGGTATTTGTTGCTGCGAGTACTGTGCTTCCTGTCTCTGTCGCCGTCGTTATAACAATGGTGTTTAGTTTGCTATTAACGGGGGCGTTTCATGAGGATGGCCTGGCAGATATGGCAGACGGCATTGGGGGTGGAATGACGGTCGAAAAACGACTGCTTATCATGAAAGACAGCCGACTTGGAACATACGGCGTCAGCACGCTCGTGATGGTGTTACTGTTAAAGTTCGTCACCCTTGTAGAGCTTGCTAACCACAACCAGTTCATTGCCGCTATTATTCTGGCGTATGTTTTTAGTCGAGCCGTCGCGGCGTCGTTGATATCGACGATGCCGTATGTGTCTGATCCAGAGGGTAGCAAAAGCAAACCGCTAGCTAATCAACAAACACAAAAAGAGCTTATTTTTCTCGCTGTGTGTGCACTGCTTCCAGCGGTTTATTGGGGTATGCAAATCACTATTACTTTAGTGATTTGGGCATTGTTATTTCGAATAGGATTTAAACGTTGGCTTATGGCGAGATTAGGTGGATTCACAGGTGACTGCCTTGGCGCTGCGCAACAAATCGTGGAGCTGTCGGTTTACCTTATCTTGCTCGCATACACTGTGCCATAGGAGAAGTCTGTGCCAGTAGAATTGATAATAGGCGGTGCTCGCTCAGGCAAATCAAGCTTTGCAGAAAATAGAGTGTCGGAATTAATTGACGCTAGCGAGGGGCTTACCAAGCATTATGTAGCAACCTCTGAGCCGATTGATAACGAAATGCGCGCTCGTATTGAGCACCACCGTCGCCAACGTGGACTTGGCTGGCGAGAGTGGGAGTGCCCATTGGCGCTGGTGGAGCAATTATCGACCTTCTCATCGTCGGATGTCGTACTTATTGACTGCCTCACGTTGTGGCTGAACAACCACCTTTTCCATTTAGGTGACGACTGTGATGATCTGGGTTTAATGAGGGAAATTGAAACCTTAGTCAAGGCCTTAGCACAATGTGATGCGCATGTAATTGTCGTGTCGAACGAGGTCGGCTTAGGGGTTGTGCCTATGGGCGAAGTGTCTCGCCTTTTTGTGGATAATGGGGGGCGTATGAACCAACAAATCGCAAAGATTGCAGAGAAAGTTGTGTTTGTCGCCGCTGGTTTACCGTTAGTTTTGAAGTAACTGCGGAGCGGAGTAACAAGGGAAGGTAATGCAGAACATTTTACTGATGCGTCACGGCAAAGTATCGGCGCCTCCAGCTTTATACGGCGTAACCGATGTTGAAGTTGCTAAGAATACCAACCTAGACATTGTCTCAGCTTTGGCCGCCACACAAATTGATATTCAAAACATCTACTCTTCTCCTTTAAAGCGCTGTGCCACGCTAGCGCAAATGGTAAGTCAAACGATGAATATCGATGTAGCGCACGTCGATGAATTGGCTGAAATGAACTTTGGCACCTTTGATGGTGTCCCATTTGATAAGATGAGCAAACAAGATTGGTTGAGCGTCGAGCCGTTTTGGAGTGACCCGGTGAACCATCCTCTTCCACAAGCCGAGTCACTGAGTCAATTTAGAGCTCGTGTTCTTCACGGTTGGCACAGCCTTCTTGCGTTACTTAGTCAGCCCAATAAAACAACATTGGTAGTTGCTCATGGTGGTGTAATTCGATTGATTTTAGCGGAAGTTGTTGGTTTAGATTGGGCCAATCCAAAGCTCTACTCAACGCTTGATATTGGCAATGCCTCTATCACTCATTTACAGTTTAATTCCGAGTTCCCTGCGCATGTAAAAGTGAAAACGGTCGGGGCCTCTCTACATTCTTTTAAGTTATAACAGTGACTTACGGCAGCTGTGCCTCTTCGAAGGCTGTCAGCAACCGTTAACTAGGTCTCGTGGAATCAATGATGTTTAGGTTTCGCGAAACACTAATACAAGGAAATATCGCAATGAACAAAGCCGTTTGGGATCTATCAATAGCTTATCAAAACCTTGATGATCCAAAAGTAGAGCAAGACATTGCTTTGATTCAACGTTCTATTGAATTGTTGAATAGCCATAGTGGTGAACGTCAAAACGTGTCAGCGATGCAAAATGCGATTCAAACCATGGAGGCGGCTGGCACTTTGTTGGCGACCGTAAATACCTTGGCAAATTGCTTTGCCTCTACAGATGCGCAAAATACACAAGCCAAACAGTTAATTGGACGTATTGCTCAGCTCAACTCAGAGCTGGAGCAGGCGTTTACGCCGTATGAAAATACCCTAGCGTTGGCGGAAGTGTCATTCATAGAACAAGTTTTAAATCATGATAATCCTTCAGTCTCCGGGCAAGGTTTTCAAATTGAGTTATTGCAGCGCAAAGCCGAAACTCAGCTGAGCATTGAGGAAGAGCAACTGCTTTCAGCGATGCAAGTGGACGGACGCGATGCATGGGGCAGGTTATACGATAATATTACTGGCTCACTGACCATTGATATCAAAACGGATTCCGGCTCTGAAACCGTAGGATTTTCAACAGCGGCGAGTCTCTTGTATGGTGGTGAATTTGCTAAGCAGCAAGCTTGCTTGGGAAGGCATCCAATCAGCCATGAAAGCCAATGAAACGTCGTTTGCTGCCATCGTGAATGCCTTAGCCGGTTGGCGACACAATGAAGGTAAAAAGCGTTCAAAAGCGAAGCAAGAACATTTCTTAGACTCTAGCTTGCGCGAGAATCGTATTCAACGAGAAACACTGGATGCGATGATGTCTGCTGCTAATGAGAGTAAAGCAATAGGTCAGAAAGCGGGAAGATTAATGGCTCGCGTTCATGGACTTGATGCGATGACACCTTGGAACCACCTCGCTGCGATGCCACCATTAAACAGTGGCGAAGCACAAGTCTATTCTTTTGAAGAAGGCATCGCGGTCATTAAAGCCGCATTTGAACAGGTCGACCCATCCATGGCGGAGTTTGTTCAAACCATGGTTGATAATGGTTGGATTGATGCGGAGCCGTCAAACAACCGCCGTTTAGGCGCGTATTGTACCAAGCTTGCCGCGACACGCACGCCATTGGTCTTTATGACTTGGGGTGGTAGCCGCTCGGATTTGCTAACGTTAGCTCATGAGCTAGGACATGCTTTTCACAACTGGGTGATGCGTGACTTGCCTCTGTGTCGTACTCATTACCCGATGACTTTGGCAGAAACGGCCTCCATTTTTGCTGAAAATATCGTTCGAGATTACTTGTTAGATCAAGCGCAAACCACGGAAGAGAAGCTAGAAATGCTGTGGGAGGAGTTATCTTCTGCCTACGCTCTGACGATCAATATTCCAGTGCGCTATGAGTTTGAAAAAGCCTTCTATGAAGCCCGAGAAACAAATGAGTTGGACGCTAGGCAACTGTGCGAACTTATGTCGACAACATGGAGTGATTGGTATGGTGATTCCATGTCAGGAACCGATCCATATTTCTGGGCGAGCAAGCTGCATTTCAGTATCTCAGAACTGAGTTTCTACAACTATCCATATTTATTTGGTTATCTATTTAGCCAGGGTGTTTATGCACAGCGTACAACCAAAGGAGAGGCATTCTTCCCTGACTATGTTTCCTTGTTACGAGATACAGGGTCTTATTTAGCTGAAGAGGTTGTGTTGAAGCACATGGGTAAAGACCTCACTCAAGCCTCATTTTGGAATGAAGGAATGGCTAAGTTGGCGTTGAAAGTGGATGAATTTGAATCTTTGCTTGATAGCCTAGAAAGTTAAGAAAGCCTGAAACGTATGTGGTGATAGAGTAGTTATGTCACCACATGCGTAGTGCTCAACATTGATTTTTCGGTAAAATAGGTGTTTTGCCTTAAAGTTACGAGACTTACTTCGATAAACGCGATCATATCCGTATAAATTTATTGAATGTTTCATTACCATACCGCTGTTAGATAGGGAGCAGCGCATGACGAAATCGCTTTTTCGCCAGTCATTTCTAAAAGATACATTGGAAACCGAAACTGAGTTCACTGCAAAATCGCTGAACACTCCAGATGGAGTGAAAATGGAACTGAGTTATCGTGGGGTATTAGAAGTTACCCCAAAACATCTAGATAAAGACAGTAAACACATCATAATTTCATGTGGCATCCACGGTGACGAAACAGCACCGATGGAACTGGTCAGCAAAATGGTGGAAGACATAGAATCGGGCTTTTTAAAGCTGAATGCTCGTTGTCTGTTTATCATTGCTCATCCAGAGGCTACCAACCGACATACGCGTTTTATTGATGAGAATCTAAATCGATTATTCGGTAGTAAAGAGCACGCCGTAAACCGTGAGGTGGCGATTGCTAAGCACTTGAGATTGTTAGTCGACAAGTTTTATCAAGGAACAGAAGAGGCAAGTCGCTGGCATTTGGATTTGCACTGTGCGATTCGTGAATCAAAACACTATTCTTTTGTCGTTAGCCCTCGTGCACGACATGCGGTAAGAAGCAAGGCTCTGTTTGATTACGTTGCGAGTGCTCATATGGATGCGGTGCTGTTATCCAATGCGCCGTCGAGCACGTTTAGTTGGTTCTCCGCCGAGAATTATGGCGCACAAGCGTTAACAATGGAGCTTGGGCGTGTAGCGCGAATTGGCGAAAACGATCTGGAAAAACTGCTTGCGTTTGATATTGCTACTCGAGATCTGTTGTCTGAAGAAACACCAGAGCATTTAGCGAAGCAGCCAGTCATTTATCGTGTGTCACGCACTGTGGTTCGTCACCATGATGATTTTGGCTTCTTGTTTGACGATGATGTCGAGAATTTCACAGAGTTTAAACACGGTGAAGTCTTTGGCCATGACGGTGATAAACCATTAATGGCAAAGAACGATCATGAAGCCATTGTTTTTCCGAACCGCAAAGTGGTGGTTGGGCAACGCGCTGCCTTGATGGTGGTTAAAGTGGCAACCCGCTATGAGGATGACCAATTGGTCTACGATTGATCGAAAAACAGTGGCGTTCTGCATCGCCGCTGTTATGCTTCTCAAATGGAATTCAATCAGTTACTGAATCAAAACCAAAGACGCTGGCGCAAATTGATTATTGCGATGACTGGCGTCTTAGTTATTTTCGCGTTACTCCACCTATCGGTTGGAGAGCTTTTTATTAATCCGTTCTCACCTCAGACCGCACTTGAGTCTCGTCTTCTCTATGATTTGCGTTTACCAAGACTGCTTGCTGCCGCTGCGATTGGAGCCGCGCTCGCGCTCTCTGGTGCTTCGCTGCAAGTGTTGTTAGGTAATGTACTCGCAGAACCTGGTGTCCTGGGTATTTCAGGCGGTGCCAGTTTGGGAATGGTGATCATTTTGTTTGCTTTTCCCGCGGCTGCGACGCCACTGGGTTTTATGTTATCCGGGGTGGTTGGGGCACTTGGCTTCACCTTGATATTGGTGAGTATGGCCAAAACCTTGAGATTGACAACAACTCGACTGCTGTTAGTGGGGGTCGCACTTGGAATTCTATCTAGCGCTGTGGTGACTTGGGCGTTCTACTTCAGTGACGAGCTTAGTCTTCGCCAGTTAATGTACTGGTTGATGGGAAGCGTCGGTGGCGTAAGTTGGTATCAACATGTTCTCACGGTGTTAATGATTCCAATAGGCGTCTGGCTATGCCTTCAAGGTAAGGTTTTGGATAAGTTGATGGTAGGAGAAGTTCACGCTAAGCAATTGGGTGTGGATGTAAACCGCGTCCGTTGGCAACTCATCCTTTGTGTATCGCTGTTGGTAGGTGGCTCGGTTGCTTTAGGTGGTGTGATTAGCTTCGTTGGATTAGTTGTCCCGCATCTACTTCGCTTGGCTTTCGGCACTGAAAACCGTTACTTGTTGCCATTGTCTGCGGTAACGGGAGCAACATTGTTGGTGATCTCTGACATACTTGCGCGACTAGTACTGGATTCTGCTGAGCTACCCGTTGGAGTGATGACCACGACAATAGGAGCGCCGATCTTTATTTGGATGCTGGTGAAGAGTCATGATTCAAGTTCATAACCTAACTATTGGCACTAGGTTACTGCCATTGACGATAGATATCCCAACGGGACAACTAACGCATGTTATTGGTCCGAACGGTAGTGGCAAAAGCACCTTACTAGCAGCTTTAGCTGGTGTGATTGACTATCAAGGTGACATTGTTATTGAAGGTACGGCGCTGTCGACCTTATCTCTGCCAGATATTGCATTAACGCGAGCGTATCTCAGTCAATCCGCTCGCCCAGCGTTCAATATGCCTGTTTACCAGTTTCTTTCGTTATCCATTCCTGCAAATTGCAGAGATGACAGCGAAGAGGTAAATCGAGCCATTTTATCTATTGTCGAACTGCTTAATCTGGATACCATGTTGAGTCGTACCGTCCATCATTTATCTGGTGGGGAGTGGCAGCGAGTGCGGTTAGCGGCTTGTTGTCTTCAAGTTTGGAAACCCATCAACCCATTAGCCAAATATCTAATTCTGGACGAACCAGCGGCTCCACTTGATATTGGTCAGGAAAAATACCTCCATAGACTCATAGATCTTGTCACTGGGCAGGGTACAACTGTCGTTGTGGCGAATCACGATCTTAACGTGACTCTGAGAAGGGCGGACAATGTTGTGCTATTGAGCAATGGTGTACTCGAAGCGGTAGGGAGTAGCCAGCATGTTCTGACAGTTGAGAACATTAACTCGGTTTACAGGACTAATGTGCAAAAGGTTGAGCATAACGGCAGAGCCTATCTTATTTTTGAAGATTAATGATGCCGTTAATAGAATGACCAGCGCATTTGGACGAACAGCCTCATCGTCGTAATAGGTTAGCTTTGTACAGCTAACCTATGCTTAGCTTAATGATTGAACTGAAGAATTAACATTAGTGGTTGAGAGCCACGAAAATCGCAATAACAGATAAAATGGATGGAATTGCGATCCCAAAAATCATCACTTTCAATTTCATCCAATATAATCTTGATTCATATCTCCGCGTTTGCTCCAGTAGATACAAAAGCCGATCTAACTTCATATCTTCATCACCAAAATAGGTAGCGAGTTCTTCGTCATAACGTAAGCTCATTGTTGGTTCTCCCAATGGTGATTAGTGACCGAATGTCATAGTTAAGAAGTTAGGGTTGTCATATTTACCGTATTTTTTGACCAGAGCTTCGGTTTGAGGATTCATCCCGATGACTTCAACTTGATTACCAAGTTTGGAAAAACGTAATACCACTCTATCTAAGGCATCAACCGCGGTAATATCCCAAAAGTGAGCATCTGATAAATCGATTGTGACCACAGGGTGCTCATTGTCATAACTAAACATATCAACGAAGTCGTAGGCTGATGCAAAGAAAATCTGCCCATGAACCTTATGAGTAATATGCTCTCCATCAACAATAACTTCGTCGACCACATCCATGATAGAGATACTGGCATTGGCGTAAAATACGGACGCCAAAAGTACGCCAACTAGCACGCCGATGGCGAGATTATGTGTCATAACCACGGATACCACCGTTGCTAGCATGATGACATTGGATTGGAGTGGGTGATGTTTTATCTCGACCAGCGATTTCCAAGAGAAGGTGGAGATGGAAACCATAATCATCACAGCGACAAGTGCAGCCATTGGGATTTGCTTTAAGAAGTCGCCAAGAAAAACTACCATTACCAGCAATGCTACGCCGGCAAATAAGGTGGACAGTCGAGTTCTTCCTCCTGATTTCATGTTAACCATAGACTGACCAATCATGGCACAACCAGCCATGCCGCCCAGTAATCCTGCAACAATATTAGCAACACCTTGACCTTTGCACTCTTTGTTCTTATCACTGGTTGAATCGGTGTAATCATCAATGATGGTCGCCGTCATTAGTGACTCCAACACGCCAACAACTGCTAAGGCAAGTGAATAAGGGAAGATGATTTGCAGCGTTTCTAAATTGAATGGAATATCAGGTAAAAGGAACACTGGTAAAGTATTAGGCAGTTCACCCATATCACCAACGGCTCTGACGTCAAAACCCAGGTAGGTACTGATTAGGGTAATCGCGACAATACACACCAAAGGAGAGGGTAACGCCTTGCCAATTTTAGGGATTAAAGGAAGCAAATAAATGATGCCTAATCCTGCTAGTGTTAGTGCGTACACGTGCCATGTCACATCGGTCAACTCAGGCAATTGTGCCATGAAGATCAAAATGGCTAACGCATTGATAAACCCAGTAATGATCGATTTGGCGATAAATCGCATCAGATTGCCCAGTTTAAGCCAACCGATTACATATTGAATCACTCCGGTTAACAGAGTTGCTGCCAAAAGGTAATCCAATCCGTGGTTTTTAACCAAAGAGGTCATCAATAAAGCCATGGCTCCAGTAGCCGCTGAGACCATGCCAGGTCTTGCGCCAGTAAAAGCAATGACGACACAGATACTAAACGAGGCATACAAGCCTACTTTAGGATCTAATCCTGCAATAATCGAAAAGGCAATAGCCTCTGGAATCAGTGCTAGGGCAACAACAATACCTGCTAAGAGATCGTTGCTGATGTTACTAAACCACTCTTCTTTACTAAAAACTGCCATATAAATGAGTTCTGTCCTAATTATCAAATTGTAAAAAGCCAACTTCGTTTCGCGCGAGCGCAAGTACGAATTTGTCGTTTAGAACCTAAGTTCTTTTTGTTTCGGCTGTCGCCGAGCGTTCATTTTTGGGATTTTGTAGTCACAACCAGATATCTGGGACGATACCTAATCGCAGTGAGTAATCGTGTAATTACTTACATGCCGTGACCAATGCTGTGTTGACCTCAAGAAGGCAAAGATGCCTCAATCAGTCTGCGTATAGCTGTGACGCTTGGGAGAGCGCCGACAAGAGTTATTCGATAGCAATAAGGTATTAAACTAGCGCCAGTTTTTATAAACTTGCATTAGGTTTTTTGCCTTGGTATCGAATGGATGGCATTGTACGCTCATCTCGTTATGTGCATAGATGCTCAATCATAACTTGCAGTTTTGATAGGTAGAAATAAAGCGAAGGGGTGAATGATTCTAAGGGAAACAAAAATGGCTATCACAAGGATAGCCATTTAAAAGCAAGTCGCTAGGTCTATACCAAAGGAGCTAGATCTGCTGGGCGGTAATAGACGGATTTAAGTACTTTGCCTTTACGAATTGTTTTTGCTTCAGAAACGAAATCTTCAGCACATTTTGCGATGATGTATTCGCCTTTTTGAACGGCCATTAGGGCAATGCCTTGCTTCGCGTAGTGCGCTTCAGTTTCCGTATACTCTTGCTCGTTGCGGCATACTTTGCTCATGTTACTAGAGTGGATTTCATCCCAGCATTTGATGAAGTCGATGTCGCGGTTGGCTGCTACATGCAGTAGAAGCTCAATAAGGTAACTGATAGCCACGTTATCTTCTACTTTGCTGTCGCCAAGGTGCACTAAGCGACCCATTAAGACATAAACAGAATCGATGATCGCGTCCGCTTGTTCGACTTTGCTGTCAGCTTCGGCCAACTCAGTCATTTCTTCGATAGCAAGAGAGCTATGCAAAGTATCCGCTGCATCATCTAGAGAATTAGAGTCATTTACTGGTAGGTCAAATGTAGTACGGAACTCAGTGATATCACGATAAAGGTGATCGAAAATCTCTTGGGTAAGTTTGGTTAATTTCATCGATTTCTGTCTTTTGGTATAGGTTTTACGATCCTATCAAACACCATAGCTTTTCGCTAGCAATGCGATATATGCGTATTGTAGATATAAGTGTGATTGAATTATCACTATTGCTAATTTGTGTGTACACTTTGTTCACGATCTAATCACTGTAAGATTGAATAAGATCATGATTGTTATTAGAATTATTTCGATCCCCAAAACAAGCTGTGAATTTCGACCAATCGGTGTCATGTATACGAGAACGGGTTGGTCTACAGTTTCAGAAAGTACACGTACTTTTTGGAAAACGTCGTTTCGGAATTAGGGTCCCGAGTCGTCGTACTTAAAGGCCACCTTTCGAGGTGGCCTTTTAACATCTTGTACTCAATAGCGCAGTAAAATGGGCGTTAACTAGACACAAGTTTGTGTTGGAAGTGTCATCTGTCAGTTGGCAGTTCAGTATAAAAGTCATCGAAATTGCCCCATAGTTCTAGTAACTGATACACCTCTTTTTGATTAATAAACTTACTATTCACATGATCTTTGCCATCTAAAAGCACGAGGTAGTGAGGCGTGACTTGGTTTGCTGTTGATATGGCATTCCATTGGGCGAGAATGCTATCGGAGCAAGCGTTAGAAAAAGTGGCAAGCTCGATGCCTGTTTCTCCAACAGTATTGTAGATAGTTAGAGATAAACTCATATTAAAATGCTGAATGAATAGAGTCTTAAGGATGGCTGTAGTGTATCAGTAGGCATGAATACTACAAAGCAAAGACTTGTCAGAATTGTATGGCATTTATACGTGGAAAAGTTCGCCCACTAAACTAACAGCATAGTGGGCAGACTAATCACTTCGTTGACTCTATTTGAGCCGTAGTTTGGGCTGCGTTGTCATGTCCCATTTGATCCATGATGTCGTAGGTCACAAAATAGGTGACAAGCAGAATCAAAGGGATAAATTTAATCCAAGGTTTCATGGTGGTAGTCTCATCAAATCAATTAAGGTGAAACTACCACTGAGTTAACGGTTTCGATACGACTAAAATCGCAATGTAAGGTTGACTTGAGCAGAGCTTGAATTTGATCAGTGACCAAATAGATATGGGAACAATTGTTTTCTTTCCGATTCATTTAGAGCGCTGACGCGATCAATATTATTATCTGGGATCGCTTCCGGATTCGGGTAGTGCTTTAGCACTCGCTCCATACTTTCTTCTCGAATAAGGTGGAAGATAGGGTAGGGAGAACGATTGGTCAGATTTTCTGGGTCTTCTGGCTCTGCACCACCAAAGCAGTAATCTGGGTGGAATGTCGCGACTTGGTAAATACCTTCCCAATCATTTTGTTTGATAAGCGCTTCGACCCAATCAATAAAGAAGTTATAGTCCATAAAGTCTTCAAGCATGTTCGGAACTACAACCAACGTGGTCTCGAGATCACTCACTTCGGTTTGTTCCAATAACATCAGTTCACCCAGAATATCTTCTAAAAGACCTTCTTCATTATTGGCCAGACTAACAAAAGTTTTGATTTGCTTGTTTCTTTCTGGTTTAGCTGCAAAAGGGCAAAGGTTTAAACCAATAACCACATCTTTCAACCACTGTTGAACTTGCTGCTCGATCTTTACTACTTCTTCACGTAAGGGTCTAATTTCTTTCATATATTTTTGTAATCAACGCATTGTTGCTATTCAGTTGCTTAAGCTGAGGCACCAAAAATCCATCAGCTGAAGTGAAATGATACTCGAACCCATTGGATTAAAGCGTCAGTTAGCCACATGCTAATGCAGTTGAGGCTAATTTGAAACTCTTTTGGGTCACAGTCAATAATAGTCAAAGCATCAAGAAAGCTCTAAGTTCCTCAATAAACGTTCTGACTTTTCGAGGTGTATTAACTCGTTCTCGATAGAGTGCGTACACTGCCCGGTTTTGTAATTGGTAGTGGCTGAGCACTTCGATGAGTTTACCATCAATGATTTCTTTTTTAGCCAATTGTCTTGGGAGCATAGCGACACCAAAGTGGTTGAGCAGCGCCACTTTAATGGCTTGAACACTATTGACCGAAATCGAAGGCGAAACCTCAATGTCGTGTTCTTCTATGCCCTTGCGAAAACGCCATAGAGAATAGTTTTTAAGATTTGGGTCTTCAACTACCCGATGAGACAATAAGTCTGTTGGATGTAGAATCGGCTCATGATTTTGCAAATATTGTGGTGACGCACAGACAATGCATTGGTTTTCAGTGAGTTTCGTAGCAACAAGATCTAGGTCTTGTTTGACTAAGTTACCCGAGCGGATGGCGACGTCATAGCCTTGCGAAGAGATATCGTTTACTCCGTCATCAAGGAGTAGGTTAACTTTAACTTCTGGATACCTAGTACAAAATTTGCAGATGAATGGCATTAACATGATCTCGGTAAGACCATTCGGTGCGAGAACGTTCAACGTACCCGACATTGCAACGCTATCGTGCTTAATGCTGTCGTTCAGCGTATCCAACTTAGTCACTAAAATATTTGACTCAAGGTAGTAGTGTTTACCTGCATCAGTTAAAGACAGTGTTTTCGTTGAACGATTCATTAACCGCGTACCTAGATGATTCTCTAGATCTCGAATGTTTCGGCTAACCAGAGATTTGGATACGCCTAATTGCTTTGAAGCACCAGTGAAGCTGCCTTCTTCAACGGTACTGATAAACGAGCGCATAAGTGTAAGTAGATTCATGGTTCTTCTTATTGTGTACTAATTGTTGACATCCTATCCACCTTTTAAAGTCTATTCAAATCTACTGATGCCAATAAAATAACAATAAAAACAAAGGTAAAGTAAAAGGAGAATAAAGATGACAAGTAAACAAGTTCAAACAATTAAAGACTATTTTGAATTTTGTGTTGATGGAAAGGCAACAGAGCGTGTGGGCGAATATTTTGCGGCTGATGCTTTGATCCATAGACCGGATTGCGGAACAACATTACGAGGGCTTGAAGAGTTTGAAGCTAAGCTCAAATCTTGTGTTACTGAACGGTACGAAAGTGTGAAAACAACGTTTCAAAGAGTCATCGAGACTGAGGGCGAAGTAGTCGTGGCGTTAACGCATAAGGCTGAAAATTCAAACACGTGGATGGGTTTTGATGTGTCAGGAAAAGATGTGACATGGACTAGCCTTACCTATTTCCGTTTCAATAATGAAGGCAAAATAATCGAAGAGATTGTTGAACGAAACGAACTTAGTATGGCTAACCAATTGGGCTTACACCTAGATGTCACCAAAGAGCGTAATTAACACTTACAGCATAGAATTCGAAGTATTTCTTTGAGTCAACAAAGTAGAAAGCCATCTTGTATAAGATGGCTTTTATCGTTAATCGGATTTTCTTTCTACCTCCGCAGGACAAGACTTCGCCAGTGGGACTTCAACGACGTAGTCACGACCGTTGTCATCGTAATGGCAAATACGATGATCACCATTCTTAAACTCATAGTCGTACTTGACTGTGTAAGCGAAGGCTAGCGGAGCTGCTAGTGATAGCGCTAGAAATATCAGTTTTTTCATAGGTACTTCCTCCTTGTTTGTCTTTGTTTGATTGACAGTTGTAATCGCTTAAAAACAAAAAATCCTTAAGTGAGTAATTCCATGAGAGTGAGAAACGCTGGAGCTATCAAAAGAAGAAAGCAGAGCCACATCATCGCAATGGCCAGACGCTCAACACAGTCAGTAGTGCAGACCTTGAGTAGGGTCTTTGTGAGCGGGTGGTCTAAAAACTTAACTATACGCGCCATATCAACAAGCATTGAGCAAGTAATACGTTGTCGTTGCGACAGCGCAGGCAGAAAATAAAAGTAGGATGAGAGCGAGCGTTTCTTTATCCATCTTCTTATGCCGCTACTGACTAAAAAGTAGCGCTTTTGAGAAAAAACGAGTGAAACCGCATTTATCGCAACAGAGATGTACATATTCAATGTTGCCCATCGTCACCGTATAGATAGTATCTGGTAGAGCCGAAATATTGGAATAGCGACTATTGATCTTTGGTGTTCGCCAATATTCAGAGCCACATTGAGAACAGACAGATTCGACTTTCTTTTCTTTCAAACGGTCATATAGTTCATTTATTGTTAGTGTGTTCATAACTAATACCTAGATGTTCTTTTGAGAGAAAAATAAGATAGTAGATCTCGCATTAGCCAATTGTTAACTAAACATAACGAGAAAAAAGAGAATACTTGAATATTGTTATTGGTCATGTTTGGTTTCTTCATTATTGATGTTCATAGATCTTTTGCACATCTAACATCTTTCAAGGTTCTTATCGTCGGTTCCATTACGGGAATTTGCCTTTTGCGAAAGACCTTGCGATGTTTAATTACTTCAGTGATAGATTGGTGTTGAGAGATATTCCCGGTATAGATGACCTTAATGTCATGACACAAGAACCAACCACCGATAAAATCGCCGCTTAGCCTTGTCAGCAGCTTATGCGACGAGGCTTTCTTACTTCGTCCAACATGCCCTCCAAATGACATCAAATCACCGTTAGATACGACACACCAATACACTTTGCTCACTTTTCGGTTTATGAATAGTGTCCCGTCGGGGAAAAGAGGTGGGGCGTTCTCACCCAATAAGTTCTCTATATCAGGGTTGGTAAGAATTTGGAAAGGTTTGCGTTGTGCTGTAGCGCGTCCCATTGTTTACCTCTCATAAAATCTTCGTTTTATGTTAATTTTGATTATATAGGCTGACATGGTTTGTTGATTAATTAACTATTTTTACTGTTATTGTGATTATATTATTAAACGATTTTTAACTTATTTGGATAATGGTTTTAATAGTCCTTGTTATACATGGCCTTCAATTGGGCGATCTTGTGATTTCATATTTTAAAAAGAACCCTCTAACAATTTTTCATGGAAGTTTGTTAGAGGGCTAATACACGGATTCGTGTAGAATGTTAGCATTAATATTAACGGTGTAGTTCGTTAATAACTCTGTGAGTTGTTGGATAGCCACAAAGTAAATAAACCTTAAACAATTAGTTAAGGTTTGTAACGAGAAAAGTTATTAACGTTATTTGTTACTTACATTAATATTGATTACCGTTGGTTAGTATGTGCCCAACGGTAAAGGAAAGTTTAGGAGAGGATTTAGCGAGAGTCTGCGACAAGTGCCGTAGTTTGCTCTGCTCGATCTAGCTTGGAAAGTTTCCAACATAATGCAAACAGGACAAGGTATAAGGCTAATCCACCTTCAACCACAGAAGTCCATTTACCGTGTTGCCAACAATACAGTAAGAAGAAACCTCCAATACTTCCGCCGACGTAATAATGCACAAGATAAAGTGCGGTAGCCGTTGCTTTGGCGGTAGTCGCTTTCTGACTTACCCATGCGTATGCCAATGTATGAGTAAAAAACGCGCCGCCGCTGATGAGAAGTAGCCCGACCAACATAGCAGGAATGCTCTCTATTATTGCGACTAGCATACCGAGTAAGCTGAGTGTCGTGCCTAGCGCCATTCCAAGAATTGGCGAGAAGTAAGCGCGCCATTTGCCAGTCCATTTGGAAGAAACCGTACCCGCTAAGTAGCAAAGGAAGATCAGCGCAGATAGCGTGACTGGTAGATTATGCGGATCCGCCACCAATCTAAACCCCATCACAGAGTAGAGATTGACGAAGAGCGCAAAGTTAATACCGCCGATGATCATTGCAACCCAAACTATCGGTGTAGAAAGATGAGTTAACAGGGCTCGGTTGTGGTGAAAGAAAAGGCCACGCGTCGGTTTGAAATGTTGCTGCTTCGGCAATAGCAAGGCGACAATGATGACGCAAACTAATGTAAAGCTGGAGATAATTAGCACCGCGGTATGCCAATCAAAGTAGCCTGTGAGTATACCGCCAGCAACACGCCCTGCAATACCACCTAGTGAGTTGGCAGCGATATAGCCGCCGATAGCTCGAGTAAAGGCTTCACTGGATAATTCCTCTACCATATAGGCGACGGCTACTGAGGCAAATGCTGCTAAGGATACTCCCATACAAGCTCGCAGAAACACGAGTGTCGATAAGTTATCGGTTAACAACATCAAATAACCGATAACAGGAATCGCAAATAAACCTGCGAGCATAACGAACCGTCGGCCTAAGCTCTCCGAAGTAATAGCCCAAGGTACTAGACATACCGACAGCCCTAGCGTAGAAGCAGCGAACACCCAGTTTATATCAGTTTCAGAGACTGAAAAGTGTATAGCAAGCTGCGGTAGGATTGGTTGGAAGATATATAGATTACAAAACACCAAAAAGGAGCCGAGGGCTAATGCCCAAGTTATCTGTTGGTATTGTTTCGTATGCAGCTCTATCACAACCTGATTCTCTATAACTAAACGATGCTTATGTGACCAAGTTAGCACTCAGATATGGATTAATGAAATATATTAAAGCTATAACTTCGATATGTTTTATTAATATGGATATTAAACAACTTAAGCACTTTCTTGCCGTCGCAGAACACCAAAACTTTACCCGAGCAGCCCAAGCGGTGGCCATTGCTCAGCCTGCACTGAGCATTTCTATCAAGAAGTTTGAGCAGCAGCTCGGTGTACAGCTTTTTTCCCGCGTCGATAAACAAGTTATGTTGACACAGGAAGGTCGAGTATTATTGCCTCATGCTCAGAAGGTTCTGCGCCAAATTGATGATGCCAGCCTAGCCATTGATGAGATGAAAGGGTTATTAAAGGGCGAAGTTCGTTTGGGGACACCAAGTATGATGGGGTCCTATTTTTTTCCAGAAATAGTCATGGCATTTAAGAGTGCCTATCCCAATCTCAAAATGACGGTTATTGAGGCAGGGACACAAGACATCAGAAAGATGTTACTCCATGGGGATATCGACCTCGGTGTTATTCGCAATACGGACGTGCCCGGTGATCTAGAAGTCGACCAGATCTTTCGCTCTGAAATGGTCGCGGTAGTCAGTCAAAACCACCCATTTGCAAATAAACAATCATTAGATTTTGACGAGTTTTTCGATGAAGAACTGGTGATGTTTAAACCCGGATATTTCCACCGCGACTTTATTGATGAGGAGTGTGAACGCCGTAATATCGAAGCGAAGTTCTCGTTTGAAACTAATCTTCTCCCAATGATTCTATCTATAGTAAAGCGTGAGTTTGCTATTACGGCATTATTGGAGTTGGTCACAGGGCATGAACCAGAACTTAAGGGGTTGTCGTTTGAGCCGCCAGTATTCGTCGACCTTGCTCTAGCTTGGCGTAAAGATGGGTACTTATCGCGCGCTGATAGGACTTTTATAGACTTTGTTAAGAAGCATCTTTGATGCAAGTACTCGAAGTAGGTAGCCGAGTGAGCACTTGCCCGATAAACGTTGCGGAATAAACAGAATGGCTTATGTCTTGTTGTTTATTGGTGACCATACCAATCAAAGCCATATTCACACCTATTTGGACGTAAATAGGTGTGCCAGAAAACACCTGAGTCATATCACTGCATTGACTTATGGTCATGTTGCTCAGATTAGATGAGTCAACAAAACAGGTTTCAATGGCAAGTGCTGCACGAGCTTGATCATAAACCAACAATTGAATCGGCTCGTTCTCCCATTGAACGGTAGAGGCGTCGACGAGAGCGGCGATATCCTGATGACAGCCTAGCTGAGAACCCACTTCAAGAATGGCCCAGTCATCTCGCGCCGTCATCTTTTCGACGTTCTGGTGATCGGTCTTTACTGAAGTCGCGTGAGCAAAGTCATAACGTTCATCTTGGCCAAATAGCGCGGTTAGCCGAATATCTCTAAGTGGGTAGAAACTGCGAGAGGTATAATCGTAGATACAATGAGCCGGTGTGATTAACGTTTGGTTGGCAATTTGGGTGGCGAAACAAGTGTGTATCGGCGAAGGCTGACTGCCAATATGAACTAAATACAGTCGTTGATTAATGATCCTCGCTTCATCCAAGACTTCTAAACTGTCCGCATGGCTGAAAGCGGTAACGAATCCAATTAAAAATGCCCACCAATTGTTCATACTATACTGCCTCTCGACATTGATAGAAGCAGTATAGGAAATGAAGGATTAATTGCTTTTGTACATACGTTCGAAATTCTTCGGGTTCCAACCTACCATATATTGGTCACCAATTTTCAGTACAGGAAGAGAACGAGCTCCAATCGCATCTAACTCTTTGCGACCACGCTGCATTTTTGCATTGGTCAGGCGGTATTTATAACCCTTGCTGTCCAAATAACGCTGAGCATCTTTACAGTGAGGGCATTTGTCTGAGACATACAGTACTAATCGTTTCACAAGGATTCTCTTTTGGTAAAAACAGCCGCCTATAGTACGGTTCTGACTATGTTTGTAAAGTGTTAGCCTCGGAAACAACAATGCTCGGTAGAAGCTGCCGAGCATTGTATTAAACGCTTTTGGGAAAACGGTATCTTGTAATTATCGGTTGGCTAGTCGCGTCACACGATGCTGTTTTATCGCCATGATCATTTGTGGAATCAGTGAGGTTATTATCATACCCATCATCAGAATGTATTGAGTATGCGTGAACGACTCACCAAGTAGCATTAGGCCACAAACAATGCCTGCTATTGGGTTTGCGATACCACCGAAAGTGAAATCTACCACTGTCATCCGCTGTAACAGCCATACGTACATGCCGTAACTTAGTGCGGTATTGAGACCAACGACCCAACTTAAACCAAACAGGTTTCGACCATCAAAGTTCTCGATGACCGAGACATAAGTTTCCGGTGCAATTGCGGCGTGAAAGCCAGAAGCAATCGCTAAGATTGCGCCGCCTAAGATTAGCTGCCAAGTTAATATTGTCCACCAGTGAATTCTTGTGCCCAATGACTTAGTGATACTACTACCCGCGACAATACACATAATCGCTGCAAGCATTGCGCCTAAACCTATTGGGTTAAGGCTGATCGAACCTGGCGAAAACAAGAAAAATGCCAGTGATACCAGTGCTAGACCACTCAATGCTTGTGACCAGCTCGGACGGTGTTTTTTTACCAGCCATTGATATAACATTGCGAAAACAGGCACCGAAACCATACCTACGCCTGAAATGGCAGACGGCAAGGTTTGCGCCATCACAAATATCAAACCAAAGAAGGTGGCGATGTTGATAAGACCAAGCGTTAGTAATACTTGCCATTCACCTTTTTTAGGTAAAGTCGGCTTAACCAGCAGTAATAATAAACCTGCTGGTAGCGCTCGCAGAGCCCCTAACAAAATCGGCGGCCAGTCTGGTAGCGTAAATTTGGTTACGGCATAAGTTGTACCCCAGAAAAAGGCGGGGATCATTGCCAGAAGTATGTTCATTTAATTTATCTTTACGTTAAGATATTTGCGCACACTCTAACGACAAATTGGCTGCCTGTAAAGTATCTTTATGTTAAACTAATTTTTCTTGATGATTAACCAGTGGATGAATAAGACATGGATGCGATTGATCGCGTAGTAGAGCAGTGGGCAAAACAGAAGCCTGAGCTGGACACAGAACCTATGGCCATGATGGGGCGGCTAATGCGCATTGCCAAATATATGGAAACCAAAGTTGCGGATTTACATAAAAAATACGACTTAAAACTTGGTGAATTTGATGTCTTGGCAACCTTGCGACGTAGTGGTAAGCCTTATCGTTTAACACCGTCAGAGCTAATTAACACGATGATGCTTACGTCAGGAGCGATGACCAATAGATTGGATAAGCTGGAGTCCAAAGGATTAATTTCGAGAGAGCACAGCAAAGCGGACCGTCGAAGCGTTACGGTGCAATTGACGCAAGATGGTTTAGTGCTGATTGATAAAATGATCGAAGAACACGTCGAAGTGCAAGATGGATTGGTGAAATCTCTTTCGGCTTCTCAGAAAAAGCAGGCAAATCAGTTGTTTAAAACTTGGTTGAGCCAATATGAATAAGCATTAAGGCCCTAATTCGTTAGGGCCTTATACGTTAAGCGGCTACCTCATCGCTGTATAAGTTGGCACAGTTAATCCCTTGAATAGCGCAGCGCTCATCAATATCAGAGAGATCGCCACTCACGCCAATAGCGCCAATCACGTTTTTCTCTTCGTCTCGAATAAGCAGTCCGCCCGGAACGGGAACCATGTTACCGTGGGCAAGTACGTTAACTGCGGAGATAAATGCAGGACGAGAATCAGCGTCTTGCGCTAGTTTTCGGGAGGAACAACCTAACGCTAATGCGCCCCATGCTTTGGCAATTGCAATGTCAGGTCGCATCATGCTAGACCCATCTTGTCGCTGCAAAGAAATCAGTTTTCCTCCATTATCAAGAACGGCAACAGTCAAAGGCGCACAGTCGTCAGACAGTCCAGCTTCAAATGTGCCATCAATAATGGTCAGTGCTTGTTGTAGAGTTAAACTTCCCATGTTATCTCCTCGTCTCATAGCTTGCGCTATTCGTACCTGCTGCCTTAAGCACTTATTCGGATTAAGTCAGCAGGATTTAGGCGTACTTTGCCAACAGTTTGGTTAAAGTAACGAATAGCTTGGAAGGGTCAGGAAGTTAGCGAACTGTTTTGCTGTAGAAAGCTCATAAAAAAGGTCAGCTGTTTCATCAAAGCGTCCTGCAGCATAACGTGCATCGCCAACTTCCTGTTTAATCGTTTTTAGCTCTTGGTAGAGCCAAGTGTGAAAGAGTGATGATGTAAAGACTTGGCCATCATCCAGAGTGACACCATGGTGGATCCACTGCCAAATGTTGGCACGAGAGATCTCAGCCGTTGCGGCATCCTCCATCAGTCCATAAATTGGTACGCAACCGTGCCCCTGTATCCATGCTTCAATGTAGTAGAGAGCAATACGAATATTCTTGCGCACACCCGCTTCATCACGCGTACCTTCGCAAGGTTTTAATAGCGTCTCGGCAGTAATGTCTTCCGATGGACTGACATAATCAAGTTGATTTGTTTTCCCCTGAAGCTGCTCGTCAAACACCGACATCGCAAGATCAACCAATGCAGGGTGCGCGACCCAAGTGCCGTCGTGACCGTTATTCGACTCGCGTTTTTTATCTTCAATGACTTTCGCTGTTACACGTTCCATCTCTTCAGGATCTTTTGCCGGAATGAAGGCAGACATCCCGCCCATTGCAAGTGCACCACGTGCATGACAGGTTTTAACCAGTAATTGGCTGTAGGCGTTTAGGAACTCTTGGTCCATACCGATGCCGTGTCGGTCTGGTAAAATTCGGTCTTTGTGGTTCTTCAACGTCTTAATGTAGCTGAATATATAGTCCCATCGACCACAGTTCATGGCCACAATGTGGTCCTTCATTGCATACAACATCTCTTCCATTTGGAATACAGCAGGTAGTGTTTCGATAAGCACGGTCGCTCGAATTGTTCCTGTTGGTACCCCGAAGTAGCGTTCAGTAAAGGCAAATACGTCATCCCACCATTTCGCTTCTTCCATGCTTTCCAACTTTGGAATGTAGTAATAAACACCTAAGCCTTTGTCTGCACGAGACTGATAGTTGTGGAAGAAATACAACGCAAAATCCATTAAGCACCCGCCAATCGGCTGGCCCTGATATTGAATAGATTTTTCTGGTAAATGAAGTCCGCGAGGTCGAGCAATTAATAGTGCTGGATCACTATTCAATGAGTATTGCTTGTCTTTGGTGTCGTCGTAATAACTGATGGTTCCAAGGTTAGCGTCGCGTAAGTTGATCTGTCCCTCTACCATGTTTTGCCAGGTCGGGGAGGAAGCATCCTCAAAGCAACACATAAATACTTTTGCGCCGGAGTTCAGTGCATTAATGACCATCTTTCTATCAACAGGACCGGTAATTTCAACGCGACGATCTAATAGCGGAGCTGGCGGCGGGCTAACCTTCCAACTCTTGTCATCTCTTATTGATTTGGTGTCCTTGCGAAAATCTGGTAGCTCGCCCGCATCAAAGGCGGCTTGTTTGGTTTCACGGTCTTGTAGCAGTTGAGTGAGTCTACTGCCAAAGTGCGCAACTAACGTTTCTAGGAAGGTTAGGGCGTCGGAATTTAGGATCGCTTGATAAGCTGTGGACTGGGTATCTCCAATTACCTTAAGACAATCTGCTTGTGCTGCGTCCATAACTTCATTAAGTGCCATTGTTCGTCTCCTTTAAACAATACTTTCTTATTTTGTATACAAAACTGTATCCGTGTATTTACTTATATTGGAAAACAAACAAATGATCAAAGGGTATTTAACATTAATTTATCATCGAATTTTTCTGAAAATATTTTTACGTAAAGATATTTTATATAAAGCATTATCTGTTAGGAACTACGGCGTAAGTGGTCACTTAGTGCTTTAACTCTATGTTGCAAAAATGTTGATTTTGGGGTTGCGATTCTCTGGATATGGTTCATAGTACACAATATGGATTTGAATTGTATACAATCTGAGAGGGATATTAGAATGGCGAAAATGAAGGCAATTGAAGCAGCTGTAGCCGTACTAAAGAAAGAGGGAGTAGACATTGCGTTTGGTGTTCCGGGCGCAGCAATCAACCCCATGTATGCGGCGATGAAACACCTAGGTGGTATTGACCATGTGTTAGCCCGCCACGTTGAAGGCGCATCACACATGGCTGAAGGCTACACACGAACTAACCAAGGTAATATTGGTGTTTGTATTGGTACATCGGGACCCGCTGGAACGGATATGATCACGGGACTCTATTCTGCGTCGGCGGACTCGATTCCGATTCTATGTATTACTGGGCAAGCCCCTCGAGCAAGACTGCATAAAGAAGATTTTCAGGCGGTAGATATAGAATCTATTGCCAAACCAGTAACGAAGTGGGCGACCACAGTACTGGAACCCGCTCAAGTGCCACGCGCATTTCAAAAAGCATTTCATTTAATGCGTTCAGGTAGGCCTGGCCCGGTTCTTATCGATTTGCCACTAGACGTACAGCTAGCTGAAATCGAATTTGATATCGATACCTACGAGCCACTTGCGGCATACAAACCAACCGCAACTCGCGAGCAGGCAGAAAAAGCACTCGATATGCTGTGTGCTGCCGAAAAACCGGTCATTGTTTCAGGTGGCGGTGTTATCAACGCAGGCGCATCAGAATTGCTACAACAGTTTGCGGAACTGACTGGTGTGCCAGTGATTCCAACGCTGATGGGCTGGGGTACTATCCCTGATGATCACGAGTTGATGGCAGGTATGGTGGGTCTTCAGACGGCACACCGCTATGGTAACGAAACGCTTTTGAACTCTGATTTTGTATTCGGTATTGGTAACCGCTTTGCTAACCGTCACACCGGTTCATTGGATGTGTATACCGAAGGCCGCAAGTTTGTCCACGTAGACATTGAGCCGACTCAAATTGGACGCGTATTCTGCCCGGATCTTGGTATTGTGTCGGATGCCAAATCTGCATTGGAGCTGTTAGTCGATGTTGCTCGCGAACGTTCATCAAAAGGCACTCTACCTAATCGTGCGTCTTGGGTTGGTGAATGCCAGCAGCGCAAATCCAGTATGTTGCGTAAAACGCACTTCACGGAAACGCCAATTAAACCAATGCGTGTTTATGAAGAGATGAACAAAGCATTTGGTCGTGAGACTTGTTACGTCAGCACGATTGGTCTATCGCAAATCGCGGCGGCTCAGTTCCTTCATGTATACAAGCCACGCCATTGGATTAACTGTGGCCAAGCGGGTCCTTTAGGCTGGACTGCTCCCGCTGCGCTGGGTGTGAAAGCCGCGGATCCAAACCGTGATGTTGTCGCAATATCAGGTGACTATGACTTCCAATTTATGATTGAAGAGTTAGCTGTGGGTGCGCAGTTTAATCTTCCGTATATCCACGTAGTCGTTAACAACTCGTATCTTGGCCTAATTCGTCAGGCACAACGTCAGTTTGACATCGATTATTGCGTGCAGCTTGCGTTCGACAATCAGAACTCTCCAGAACTTGAAGGGTATGGTGTTGACCATGTGAAAGTGGTGGAAGGGTTAGGCTGTAAAGCGATTCGTGTAACACAGCCAGAAGACATCCAAGATGCGTTCGTTCAGGCAAGAGAGCTGATGGCGAAACACAAGGTCCCTGTTGTGGTTGAAATCATTCTAGAGCGTGTCACTAACATCTCAATGGGTGTCGAAATCAACGCTATCAATGAATTTGAACCACTAGCTGAAAATGCAACGGATGCACCAACCGCACTGTCGTCACTAGATTCGTCAAACTCACAGTCTTAAGGAGAAAATTATGCCAAAATTCGCAGCTAACCTATCGATGCTGTTTAATGAAGTTGACTTTCTGAGTCGATTTGAAAAAGCGGCTAATGCAGGGTTTCACGGAGTAGAGTATCTGTTTCCTTACGATTTCACAGCAGAAACTATTAAGTCGGTGTTGGATGACAATAATCTAGAGCAGGTTTTGTTTAACCTTCCTGCTGGTGACTGGAATGCGGGAGATCGTGGTATTGCGGTCGACCCAAGTCGCATCGAAGAGTTCCAACAAGGGGTGAGCCAAGCGATAAGCTACGCCCAGACTCTGGGCTGTAAGCAAATCAACTGCTTGGCAGGCATTGTTCCGGCAAGTGTGACTGAGCAAGACGCGAGAACGACGTTCGTAATCAACCTTCGTTATGCTGCTCAGCAACTGGAAGCGGCAGGCATCAAGTTGGTGATTGAAGCGATTAATACACGTGATATTCCAGGCTTCTTCTTGAACACCACAGAACAAGCGAAATCCATTATTGAAGAAGTCGGTAGTGCGAACCTATCGGTTCAATACGACATCTATCACATGCAAATTATGGAAGGCGACTTAATTCCGACCATCACCAATAACTTATCGCAAATTTCTCACATTCAATTGGCTGACAACCCGGGGCGTCATGAGCCAGGTACCGGTGAAATCAATTATGACTTTGTATTGAGAGAACTTGACGCAATGGGCTACCAAGGTTGGGTGGGCTGTGAATACAAACCGAAGACGACCACTGAAGAAGGTCTTTCTTGGTTAAACGCTTTTCAATAATTCGATACGTTAAGGAGAACACATCATGAAAATTGCATTCATCGGTACCGGAATTATGGGTCAGCCAATGGCTAAAAACCTGCAAGCGGCAGGTTACGAATTGGTATTGTCGGATCACTTCAATGCTCCACCGGCTGAACTGGTTACTCGCGGCGCAACAGTATGTCACTCACCGAAAGAAGCGACTGAGCTCGCCGACGTTATCATTCTAATGGTGCCAAATACACCACAAGTTGAAGACGTATTGTTCGGAGCAAGCGGAGTGGAAGAGGGGTTAGCGGCAAGCACGTCTCATAAGTTAGTGATTGATATGAGTTCAATTTCGCCAATCGCGACTAAGTCATTTGCTAAACGCATTAAAGAAAGTGGTGCACAGTATCTAGATGCTCCGGTGTCAGGTGGTGAAGTGGGGGCTGTTAATGCAACACTGAGCATTATGGTAGGCGGCGACCAAGAAGCATTTGATCAAGCTCGCCCACTGTTTGAGAAACTAGGCAAAAACATCACGCTTGTTGGTGACAGTGGCGCAGGCCAAACATGTAAAGTCGCTAACCAAATCATTGTTGCACTTAATATTGAGGCAGTGTCGGAAGCCCTTGTTTTTGCATCGAAAGCCGGTGCGGATCCAGCGCGTGTGAGACAGGCGCTATTGGGAGGCTTTGCAAGTTCTAAGATTTTAGAAGTGCATGGCGAGCGTATGGTAGAAGGCACATTTGACCCTGGCTTTAAGATTGCGCTTCACCAAAAAGATCTAAACCTTGCGCTAACTGGAGCTCAAGAACTTGAAGTCGCGTTACCCAACACTGAAAACGCGCAAGCACTGTTTGGTGAGTGTGCCGACTTAGGTGGTGAAAACTGGGACCACTCTGCACTAATTAAAGCAATAGAGGCTCGCTCTAATCATTCAATCCGTAACGAATAATGATTACTTAGGGCCATGATTTCCGCATAAATCGCGTAGTTTTGTCTCCTTTTATACGCGTTCCCGAAATCGTGCAGGCAGTTATTGGAGTTAAAGGGCTTCTAACTTCAACATTAACAGGCGCTGTTTGTATCGGTTTTGGGATTTTTTACCTCTCAGTATTCCCCATAAGTTTTGGACTTATTCTTTGTTTTCATTAAGATTAACTAAGTAGCACATGAGAGCAGGGAAGAGTATGTCGCGAATCAGACGAAAGAACCAAGACCTTATTATCGAGGTTGCCAGTGAACAGTTTGCTATGCATGGTTACGCTGCCACCAAGATGGCCGATATAGCAAAAGCGGCAGATATTCCCAAGCCTAACGTCTTTTACTACTTTAGCTCCAAAGACAAACTTTACTATGCCGTGCTCGAAACCGTCACTCAGCCATTGCTTGCTGCGTCATTACCTATCGAACAGTTAGATGATCCCGTCGAAGCGTTGACTCAATACATTCGTACCAAACTGACGATTTCCCGTGATTATCCTCATGCTTCTCGTGTGTTCGCTAGTGAAGTAATGTCCGGGGCAAAGGTGTTGCCAGAATCCATTCGAGACAAGCTGTTTGAACAATCGCAGATGATCATTTCCAAGTTTGCTACTTGGTCGAAACAAGGCTTTATGGATGAAGTACCACCGCATCATCTTATGTTTGCGATTTGGTCTGCGACTCAGACCTACGCTGACTTTAATTGGCAGATTTGCAGTGTGCTGGATAAACCCGAATTAGACGATGCAGATTATGAGCAAGCGGCGACGTTTCTCACCAAGTTAGTTATACAAGGTTGTGGTGTTAAGAGTCGCGTATAAGTGCACTTTTACAAGGTAGAGGTGACGTACAGCTGCTCCATCGATATAGAGCGGAATAGAAGCAGCTGTGTCTAATAGATATGCTAAAGGTCTTTATTTCGGGTGGTTTGCTGGCGAATATAGTCACCAAATTCGTATTTGCGTTCCTGACTACCAATTTGATACAACTCTGTTTCTGTTCGCTGTTGAGCATAGTTAGAGGCTTTCATCGAGCCATTGAGAATTTTTAACATCTGAGCAGAGACACGCTTCATAAATCGATCAACACGCCTTCCATACACTCTTAGTATGCCTAGAAAGCTGCAAAAGCTCATTGCGAGCGCGACCGACCAATGGATTTCAATCATGAGATTTCCTTGAGTATTATAACGACTTTGACTTCAACAAAGGTTATTAACCAGTGCACAAATATTTATATAGTTATTATGGTTTGTGAATATAGTTATATAAGTTCGTTATATCAATGTGCCAGAAATCTATTGATACAAACAGTCACACAGCTAGAAACTAATTAACGGAACTTTTAATATTGAAACTAATATATCCCATAGTTTCTTTGTGGGTACTGGGTTGGGTTTACTTTCAAAGAGCCAATGAAGTGGATAAATAAAAATAGATGTTACTTGAAGGTTAGCTTAAAGTAAAATTAAGTATGTCATATATAAATCAATGAGTTATTTAATATGTTGGTCATTGTGTATTAATTGGTTAGATTATATTTCAAAGTGACCGGTGTGTTAGTTGGTTGGCACTGGTTTATGGGGGTAATAAAAGTCTGAGGATTTGTTTGTTATTGAAACAGAGTGTTTCTTTAGAAAGTATCGCCTATTAAATATATTATTTAAAGGCGATGTTCAATTGATGGTGATATTTTTATGTGGCTTAATGAATATTAAAATTGCTTCAATATTGCTGAGTCGTAGTCGCTGACATTAATTGTCACACCGTACTTTTGTATCCACTCGTCAAGGTTTTCCTGTGCAGTGCTTAAGCTACTTATGGTGATAGTGTTGTCATCAAGCTGCCAAAGTTGGCGCGACCCTTCATAGCTGAACTGCAGGGCTAACATCGCATCAGCGTTGCCTTGTTCGGCGGCAGCTAGCAGCTTGCGATTTTTGCGATAAATGAGGTTCAGTGCTTGTTTCAGTTCCCAAACGTAAACGACCTCTTTCATCTTGGGTTGGGCTTTTAGCTTCAGAAGAACAATAACAAGCCCAATAGCGCTAATTATTACGCCTAGAAGGTTCCAGTGAAAGTGAGAGCCAGAAGGAGAAGGGAAGAGATAAATCAGGGTTTGTGAAATCGCTAAACTTGAAATTGCTAAGGTCGCGATACAAGCGATTATGACGATGTTTAAACGAGAACGGTATAACTGCTTATCGATAGTTTGTAATTTCATCTTCCATCCATTTTAGTTCGCTGTCTTTCTCATGCTGACAGCAAGAGTCTGCCGACGATTATACACACTTGCTCGTACTCATAAATCATACCGATTGAGATTTGTTTGCCTAGCAATTAAGACCAAGTCGTGTGTTAGACTTTGATGAGTATTTTGGAAAGGGACAGAGTCCAAGTGGCACCTTCTAACAAAACATTCTATGAACAAGAGATTGACCGTCTCTACAGTGAATCTCCCATAAAGGCCAAGCAGTATTTACTCATTCGCCAATCCAAAGCCTTCATGGAAAAGTTTCACTCAGAGAATATTGAGTTGAACGACTTAGCTAAAGCGGCGTTGATGTCGCGCTTTCACTATGTACGCCTCTTTAAAAAGCTCTATGGTGTCACACCTCGAAGCTATCTCAGGGATATGCGCATCGCCAAAGCGAAAGCACTGTTGCGAGAGGGGCACCAGATTACCTATACCTGCTTTGAAGTGGGGTACGAAAGCGTAGCGACGTTTTCCTCGGTGTTTAAAAAGTGTACGGGTTATTCACCAAGGGAGTTTCAAAAGCGCAATAAAAGCAATCTAGAATAAGTTTTCCTATGACTTCTTGGCTATCTTTTAGTTATTCCATTACGTCTAAGGTAAATATGAATGATTAAAATTGCTTTAACGAGTGTTCCTGTCAACGATCAGGACAAAGCATTAGACTTCTACACCAACATGTTGGGCTTTGTGAAGAAGACGGAAGTACCTGTAGGTGAGCACAAATGGTTAACCGTAGTATCTCCACAGGAACAATCGGGTGTTGAACTACTACTTGAACCCATGGCATTTGAACCTGCCAAGTTGTATCAACAATCTCTTAAAGAGGCAGGTATCCCTTGGACGTCGTTTGTTGTTGACGATATTACTGCGGAATACGAAAGAATGTCTGCCCTTGGTGTTGAGTTCTCCATTGCGCCAAGAGAAACAGGCACTGTGATGATTGCAGTACTTGATGATACCTGCGGTAACTATATTCAGTTGATGCAAGAAATTTAACGCATCACATCTCGTTAGAAGTTATTGATGTGAATAAAAAGGGTCTCACTAATAGTGAGACCCTTTGCTATCGTGATAACTCAATGAATAAGCTACATACTTAATGCTGCTTGTCTTAAGCGAAGTGCGGCGGCTTTATGTCGCTCAATGAGCTGTGGCATATCCACGCCCATAACAGCACCATCGTGAACTCGCCATTGACCAGCCACCATCACACGGTCTGCCTGTTGAGCTCCGCACAATAGTAGAGCAGCGAGTGGATCGTGGCTGCCAGAGAAGCGAATGTCATCGAGCTTAAACATGGCAATATCTGCTTGTTTGCCGACGGCGAGTTCGCCTATATCTGTGCGCCCCATAGCGCGTGCTGATCCTGACGTTGCCCAGCGAAGCGCGTCAAAGTGCGTCACGTTGTTAGAGCCATAGCGAAGGCGCTGCAAATACATCGCCATACGAACCTCAGCTATTAGGTTTGAACCGTCGTTGGAAGCGGAACCGTCTACCCCCAAGCCTACTTTCACGCCAGCTTTCTCAAGCTCGTTATTTTTACAGATACCGGAAGCTAACATCATATTAGAAGTAGGGCAGTGACTTATTCCTACCTCTGCTTTACCAAGTCTGCGAATCTCTTCACTGTTAAAATGGATACCGTGAGCTAACCAAGTGCGCTCATTAAGCCAACCTACGTCCTCAAGGTAATCTACCGGACGCATACCAAACTTCTCAAGACAGAAATCTTCTTCGTCCAATGTTTCGCAGAGATGCGTATGTGTCATCACCGATTCATTTTTGGCGATTCGTGCCGTTTCTTTCATTAAATCAGTGGTCACAGAAAATGGCGAACAAGGTGCGAGCGCGATTTGAGTCATCGCTCCATCTTCACGTTGATGATAGCTATTGATCAAGCGCAAGCTGTCATCAACGATGGTCTGTTCAGTTTGTATTGTGTGACGCGGTGGTAGTCCGCCATCATCTTCCCCTAAACTCATCGAACCGCGAGTAAATATGGCTCTTATTCCGAGCTTTTGCGCGGCTTCAACTTGCAAATCTATCGCATGTTCAAGACCAGTCGGGATTAAATAGTGGTGATCCGAGGCTGTCGTACAGCCAGAGAGCAATAGCTCAACAAGTGCCAATTCTGTAGCGACACTCATCATCTCTTCGTCGAGATTTGCCCATACTGGATACAAGCTTTTTAGCCAATGAAACAGCTCTTTGTTGAGCGCATCGGGGTAAGCTCTAGTTAGCGTTTGATAAAAATGATGGTGGGCATTCACGAGCCCTGGAGTGACGACATGTTGTGATGCGTCGATAACCGCCGTTATGGTTGTGGTGGGTTCTTGGTTGCTTGCTACTAGCTCGACAATTCGACTGCCTTGTACAACGATACCGCCGCCAGCGTCTTCTGTAGTGCCAGTGTAAATAGCAAGTGGATTCTTAATCCATACGGTTTCCATTCATAGTAATCCTTAGCCATCTCAGCCTTTTCAGGGAAGAGGGTCTTTTTTAGTTTTTAGTTGATGTAAGGTGCTCTATGTCATTGATTAAGCCATGTCTTAGAGCACGACAGTTATAGCCACTGATTGTTAGCTGTTCTTAATTATTACCTTTTGCAGACAGCTCTGTCTGTGATATTTCTTGGTTTTCTTCTTGTTGCTGAAGTTCATGAATCTCTTGCTTAACCATAGCACGGCTTTCTTCGTGTGCTTCTTGCTCTTCGTGCTTGCTTGATTTTGGCAAGAACTGATGCAAAAGTACCGTGACGATCGTACCAGTTGTAATCCCTGAGTGAAGGAAGTTTGAAAGTTCATGAGGGAAATGTTGAAGTAAGCGTGGCTCAAACGTGACTGCCAATCCTGATGCTAAACCAACGCAGATGACAAGAGCATTCCGTTTAGTGTCAGCTGCTTTAATAAGCATGCGAATGCCCGCGTAAGCTATCATGCCAAACATGACAAAACCCACACCGCCTAACACCGGTTTTGGAATCGTTACTGCAATCGCTGCCAGTTTCGGGAACAAACCACCCAAGATGAGCAGTCCACCCGTTGCTGCAACAACGTAACGGCTTGCAACACCTGTAATGCCAACAATACCTACGTTTTGACTGAATGATGCCAGTGGCATAGCTGTTAAGCATGACGCAAGTGTGCTGCCCAAACCATCGCCAAGCAATCCGCGCTTAAGGTCTTTACCATCAATCTTGGTGTGACAGTTGTTTGCGAGTGCCATAAAGTCACCAGTCGCTTCGGCGATGACAACTATATAAACCAAACTCATACTAACAATGGCGCTGGCTGAGAACGTAAGACCATATTTAAACGGTTCTGGACCACCTACCCATTCAGCGGTGCTTATTTGGTCGAGATCAACCATTCCCATGGACAGCGCTACGATGTAACCACCGGCAAGGCCGATAACAATAGCTGAAGCCGCAACCGCACCTTTACAATAAACCGATACCGCAATCACAATACCAAGTGACACAGCGGCAAGAAACAGCTTAGGCAAGGTAGCAAATTCACTGCTAACGGCGGGGGCGTCTCCGACCCAGTTCATGGCAACGGGGAGTATGGTGAGCCCGATTAGGGTGACCACGACTCCACTTACAACAGTTGGGAAGAGCTTACGAACTTTGTCCATATAGAAGCTAGCTAATATGACGACAAACGAGCCAACCAACGCTGCACCCATAATGCCGGATACGCCAGAATCTTTACCTATGGAGATGGCAACACCAAGAAAGGCAAAGCTTGAACCCATAACAACTGGTAGCTTAATTCCGATAGGGCCGAAACCGACACATTGTGCGATGGTGACGATACCAGATGCCAGTAAGGCGGCGTTAATGAGGGAGACAATTTCGTTGTTAGGTAGGCCAATGGAAGCGCCAACAATTAATGGTACAGCGACGATACCACCAATAGAGGCCAGCATATGTTGGACGGCCAGTAAAAAGGTCATGCCGTGAGGCGGTTTTTGGTTCAGGGTGTACAGAAGTTTCATACTTATTCCTTTAGAGAGCGATGAATCGACTCTTCCTTGGTGGTGACATGGTGACTTCTACAAACTGCGTAGTGATAGTAATCCTGCTCGTCCTTTGTGCTGACCTAAACGGCAGGGTTAAAAACAAGCGGTAACCGTTAAGGCACGATTACCGCTTGATTTTGGGTTAGCCAATGAATACCAGTTTGGCAACGAAAATGGCGCTTAATAGGTACATTGAAATAGAGACATCTTTGGTTTTGCCCGTTGCTACTTTAAGAACGGTGTAAGTGATAAAACCAAGAGCTATACCATTAGCGATAGAGAAAGTAAGTGGCATCATTAGCGCTGTTATGGCTGCTGGAGCACCATTGGTAAAGTCTTTCCAATCAACATGCTGCATACTACTCATCATGACGAACGCGACATAAATAAGAGCGCCAGCTGTAGCATAAGAAGGAATCATACCGGCTAATGGAGAAAGGAAAATTGCTGCTAGGAAAAGAGCGGCAACGACAATCGCGGATAGACCAGTTCTAGCGCCTGCAGCTACACCTGCGGCACTTTCTACATAACTGGTCACTGGTGGACAACCCACACATGCACCAGCAACACTAGAAATACTATCGGCTTTAAGTGCCTTGCTTAGCCCTTCAATTTTGCCTGTTTCTTTGTTGATTAGGTGAGCTCGCTCAGCGACACCCATTAGCGTACCTGCTGTGTCGAACATGTTCACAAAAAGGAAAGCAAGAATCACACTGACCATAGAAACGTTAAGTGCGCCTGAAATGTCCATCGCCATAAAGGTTGGGGCAATGCTTGGTGGTGCAGAGAAGAAGCCATTGTATTGAACAAGACCCAACATCATGCCAACAATAGTAACGCTCAGAATACCGATTAATACCGCACCGAACACGCGACGCTCACTGAGCACCGCAATGATCAAGAAGGCAATAGCAGCCAAAAGCGCATCTGGTTTAGTGAAGTCACCTAGAGAGACCAACGTTGCTGGGTTTTCAACAACAATACCTGCGGTTTTCAGGCCGATAAGACCCAAGAAGAGACCGACACCTGCCGTCATCGAATAACGTAAACTTTCAGGAATACTCTCAATGATCCACTGTCGTATCTTATAGAAGCTCATACCGACAAAGAGAATACCGGAGATAAATACCGCTCCGAGTGCCACTTCCCAGCTGTATCCCATTTCACTGACGACAGTGAAAGAGAAGAAAGCGTTAAGACCCATACCGGGCGCGAGTCCAACGGGCCAGTTAGCAAACAGCCCCATGAGTAAACAGCCAATGGCTGCACCAATACAGGTGGCGACGAAGACCGCTCCCTGATCCATTCCAGAGGCCGCCATAATGCTTGGGTTGACGAAAATAATGTACGCCATAGTAGCAAAGGTCGTTACACCTCCGACGAGCTCATTTTTAACGCTCGAACCGTGTTGCTTTATCTTGAAAAAGCGTTCAAGCACGCCATTTCCAGCCGATTCGTTGAGCACTTCTGCTTTGCTTTCATTCATTTGAGTAAGTCCTTTACACAATACCCTTAATGTAGAAATTGGGTATAAAGTTTGTTGCTTTTCCTTAAATTGAAAACAGCAGTACCCATGACACCTTGCTGCAGAGTCACTCCAGCACTAGTGCCATTCTCCAAAGAGAGTAGGTTCATTCCAATTTACTTATTGCTCTTTCGCAAAAGAGCGAGCTCTTAGAAGTGCAAGGCTGCCTGTTGTTGTCTTGCACTTGCTAGGAGAAGGTTGCTACAGCGATCAACTGCCTCTGTAGGTTGAAAAACTGTAAGGGGAGGCGAGCAGAGGCACATGATAATGCGCATCCTCATCATTCAATCCAAAGCGAATTACGATATCGTCAAGGAAAGGAACTTGGTCTAGCTCGACACCTTTACGCTCAAAGTAAGGAGCGACATGAAAAATGAGTTGATATTTTCCAGCGACAAAATCATCGCCTTCAAGAATAGGAGAATCAGTTCGGCCATCGAAGTTCGTCATTACGCTCTTAATAAACTGACTTTCTTCACCTTCAATACGGAAAAGATCCACTTGGATCTCTGACCCAGGTACACCATTTGCGGTGTCTAGTACATGCGTTGTTAGTCGTCCCATAATTGCTTCGTGCTTACACACGCTCCTTTAATGTCATCTTGTAATTCTGTATACAAAAATCAGGTCTGTTTAATTCTATTGATATTAATATGTACACAATTTACGCCATTAGTAAAGGTTTATGTTATGAAAATGTTGCATCAAAACAGTGCTAAATATGGGCGGAACATGCACTAAAATGGTGATGGTTAAAAATCATTCAATTATAACTTGTTGAAAAATAGCATTATGTTTTCAAAATGTAATTTGATAAACAAAATCTTTACATTGAGATAAATTATTGTATACAATTAAGTAAACCAAAGAGTAAAAGCGCACTCCAAAGAGAGTGCAGAAAAGAACCAAGAAGGAGTCTGTGGATGAATAAGGATTATTCGCGCAATCTCATCGGCTACGGAGCGAATCCCCCTCACCCTAAGTGGCCAAATAACGCACGAATCGCGGTTTCCTTTGTATTGAATTATGAAGAAGGCGGTGAGCGTTGCTTACTGCACGGAGATGATGAATCGGAATCATTCCTATCGGAAATTCCGGGTGCTATGCCAATAAAAGGTGAGCGTCACATCAGTATGGAATCGATTTACGAATACGGAAGCCGTGCAGGTGTATGGCGTGTGCTTAGGTTGTTCGAGCAGTATGATATTCCACTAACCATTTTCGCGGTTGCGATGGCGGTTGAGCGCTATCCTGAAGTCGCTGTGGCAATGAAAGAAGCGGGGCATGAGATATGCAGTCACGGCTATCGTTGGATCGACTACCAATATACTGATGAATCGCAAGAGCGCGATCATATGATCAAGGCGATAGAGATTATTAAGCAGGTGACGGGTGAACGTCCGCTTGGTTGGTATACCGGAAGAACCGGTCCAAATACACGACGTATTGTGGCAGAAGAAGGCGGATTCCTTTACGACTCTGATGCCTATGATGATGATCTTCCTTACTGGCACACAGAGGTGGGGAGACCTCAGTTAGTTATACCGTACACGCTTGACGTAAATGATATGAGATTTGCTACCGCCCAAGGATTCAACTCCGGTGAGCAGTTCTTCCAATACCTAAAAGATACCTTCGATACTCTGTATGAAGAAGGTGAAACTGCACCAAAAATGATGTCTGTAGGCTTACATTGCCGATTAATTGGACGTCCGGGACGTATCGCCTCGCTAAAACGCTTTTTAGATTACGTCAGTCAACATGAAGATGTGTGGCTATGTCGCCGCATCGATATTGCCAAACACTGGCATGAACACCACCCATATCAACCCGATGAACAGCAAGGAGCTCAATAATGACACAATTCAAATCATGCACACCGACAACTATGGTACGTGATGAGTTTGTCTCAAGCTTTGCTGACATTTATGAGCACAGTCCTTGGGTGGCTGAGTCCGTTTTTGACGCTGGACTGGATGCAGATGACAACCATATAGAAAGTTTACATTTGAAAATGTCGATGACGCTGCTTAATGCGTCTGAGCAAAAACAACTCGACTTGATCAACGCTCACCCAGATTTAGCCGGTAGAGCAGCGGTCAATGGAGAACTTACCGCGGCATCTACAGCCGAGCAGGCTGGTGCTGGTATTGACCAGTGCTCCGAAGAGGAATTTGCCAAATTTACTACTTACAACAACAGCTACAAAAATCGCTTCAACTTTCCCTTTATCATGGCGGTTAAAGGGGCCAATCGTTACCAAATTCTTGAATCGTTCGAGATGCGATTAGGCAATGATAGTGAAACTGAGTTTGCTACTGCGCTTAACGAAATCAACAAGATAGCGTTATTTCGCTTGAGAGATATGTAAGTCAAAGGAAAGGCGACTATCTCTTTTATTAACCTAAGCTCGAAAGCCTAAGCTGGAAAATCTAAGCAATGAGCGCGTCGGTAGAGGCCGATAATGGCGACGAGCAAGCAGGTACTCATTTTATTATTAATTGGATTAATTGAACTGGATGACAGGAAATGTCTTTGAATATTGAACAATACATCAACCTTGCAGATGACAAACTAGGCGCAGAAGCGCTATACGCTACCGATGACTTTTTTGCTGACAAGAGTCGTTTACTTCGTCGAGAAGCACCAGAGTGGAAAGACGACCTTTATGATGACAATGGCAAATGGATGGACGGCTGGGAAAGCCGCCGTAAACGTGGCGAAGGTTATGACTTCTGTGTGGTTAAGCTCGGTTTAGCAGGAACGATTGCAGGCCTTGATATCGATACCTCATTTTTCACAGGTAACTTCCCTCCGTCAGCGTCTGTTGACGCGATTTATAGCCCAGATGCTGATCCCACTCATGCGGAAGGCTGGGAAGAAATTCTACCATCACAAAGTCTAGAAGGTGACAAGCACCATCTAAACGAAATTGACAGCGACAAAGTATATACCCATGTTCGTCTTAACATCTATCCAGACGGTGGTGTAGCGCGTCTTCGTGTCTACGGAAGCCCTAGTGTAGATTGGAATGCTATCGACGAGTTGCAACAAGTTGACTTGGCGGCCGTAGAAAATGGTGGTCGTGCGTTGGCTTGTAGTGATGAGCACTATGGTAACAAGTCAAATATCCTTGGCCCTGGTCGTGGTGAAAACATGGGTGATGGTTGGGAGACCGCTCGACGCAGAACACCGGGTAACGACTGGGTGATTGTGGCACTTGGACATGCGGGTAATGTTGGTCGAGTTGTTGTTGATACAGCGCACTTCAAAGGTAACTATCCAGATAGCTGCTCAATTCAAGCCGCTTACGTGAAAGGTGGAACAGATGATCAAGTCGCCACTCAGAGTTTGTTTTGGAAGGAGCTACTTCCTTCTCAAAAACTAAACGCGCACGATATTCACGAGTTTGTCTCTGAGGTTAATGAGATTGGCCCAGTTACCCATGTAAGACTAAACATTTTCCCTGATGGTGGTATTAGTCGCTTACGCCTATTTGGTACAAAAGCAGACTAAACTTAATAGAGGGAATTTTTATGAGTAATGGTATTCGTCATCTAACTATTGAGCCACTCACCAAGGCCGCATTTGCGCAGTTTGGTGATGTGATTGAAGTTGAAAGTAGTGACTATTTTATGATCAATAATGGGTCAACTCGTCGCTACCATAAGCTAGCTGAAGCCGATGTTGAAGAGCATGGGGGGCGTGCGATCATGAGTATCTTCCAAGCGACCCCGCTTCAGTATCCGCTCACCATTTCGATGTTAGAGCGACACCCGCTGGGGTCACAGGCGTTTATACCATTGCTTGGTCAACCGTATCTTATCGTTGTCGCACCAAAAGGCGACGATCCTTCGTTGACTGATTGCCGAGCTTTCTTTAGTAACGGTCGTCAGGGCGTCAACTATCACAAAGGTGTTTGGCACCATCCTGTTTTGGCTCTGACCGACCAAGATAAATTTCTGATCGTCGATAGAGCTGGGGAAGGGCATAACTGTGATGAAGTGTTCTTTGAAGAGAACTTTGTACAGTTGGACTTGAAGGATTTACCGAAAGACATCGATAAGACGAAACAAGATAAGGACAAGCAGCAAGCGACTGTCTAAGCTGCTTTTGAGGAGTGTGTTATGGATCCGCACATGACAGAATGGCTCAACCTGATGATTCGTTGGGCCCATATGATTGTAGGTATCGCATGGATTGGAGCGTCTTTCTACTTCGTTTGGCTTGAGAACAATCTCAACCGTACTAACCCTAGAGACGGCCTATCTGGCGATTTGTGGGCGATTCACGGCGGTGGTATTTACCATCTTGAGAAATACAAACTGGCACCACCAAAAATGCCAGAAAACCTTCACTGGTTTAAGTGGGAAGCTTACTTTACTTGGATTACGGGTGTACTGCTATTGGGCGTAGTGTATTACCTCAATGCTGAAATCTATCTAGTAGCTCCAGGTTCGGGCATCGACTCAACAACAGCGATTATGATCGGTATTGCTGCGCTTATCTCTGGTTGGGTAATCTACAACCTACTGTGTAACTCGCCTTTGGGCAAAACGCCGGTACTGTTAGGTATCGTGTTGTTCCTAGGGTTGGTAGGTGCAGCCTATGGTTTGTCGCAGGTGTTCAGTGGACGTGGTGCTTACATCCACGTAGGCGCTATCATTGGTACCATCATGGTTGGTAACGTGTTCTTCGTCATCATGCCTGCGCAACGTGCTTTAGTGAAAGCGATTGAAAACAATCAAGAGCCGGACCCTACATTGCCAGCAAAAGGCCTGTTACGTTCACGACACAATAACTATCTGACTTTGCCAGTGTTGTTCATCATGATCAGCAACCATTTCCCAAGCACATATGGTTCTGAATACAACTGGGCAATTTTGGCTGCGCTATCAGTATTTAGTATCTTGGTTCGTCACTACTTTAATACACGTCATGGTAGCCAGAAGTTCGCATGGACAATACCTGCTGCTGCTTTGGGTATGGTAACGCTAGCCTTTGTTACATCGCCTTATGCCAATAAACCAGCTGCCCCTGTCGCAAAAGCACCTGTGGTTGAAGCTGGTGATCATCATGCAGACATGCAAGCCTCAGCCGATATTGCGGCTCAAGCAGATGATGGCACAATTGCCTTTGCACAAATTAATGATGTCATTCAAGAGCGCTGTTCGGTATGTCACTCTGCAACGCCAACACATGCTGCATTCCAAACCGCTCCAGCTGGCGTGATTCTGGATACGCCTGAAGAGATCAAAGTGAATGTACCACGCATTGTCGCGCAAACCGTGACGACGAAGGTAATGCCGTTAGGTAATCTAACTCAGATGACAGATGAGGAACGTATGTTAATTGGAGAATGGGTAGAACAAGGTGCTCAGATTCAATAACTGATGAAGTCATCTTTAATACGTTTAAACTGACTAGCACATGCTAGTCAGTTTTTTTATGGTTTAGCTAAAAGCAGAACTCAGACGCTGAGGTACAGACACCATAATCTGTCGTGGCTTGTCGTGAAAGCTCTATGTCTTCAACGTGAAACTCGCCTTCGACGATTTTAACTTTGATGTCAGATCGACTGTAAAACTCAAATGTGCAGCCAGTAATAACCTCATGGTACATTCCCGATACATCAAACACGTCTTTTTTAATACTTATTCCTTTCAACTTATGAAGCTTGTTGCCATCGTTGAAATATTGAGTACTAAACTGGTTATTCTTCATTGAGGTATGAATATGAAAAACCTCTTTAAAGGAATCAATGGTAAATATAATCATAGTTTTTATTTTGGGTTTGAACGGAGCGGGAAGGTTATAGGAATCAGTTGGTTACCACAGTCGAGGTTTTGTCATGGTTTTGTCAAGAATTGCGATAATGGCTAGGTCTATTACTCTATTTTTATAGTTGCTGCCTATCCTGATTATTAATAATAGAAAAGGTTAACCTTTCGACACGATATTGTTGGCTAACCTTTTTATTCCTATATGAGTCTATCTAGCAGATAACATTTCAATAACGGATAATATTTGTTCAGTTTTCGTATCATTTAATGCATCAGGATGCGGTGCGGCAAAGCTTTCTAAATCATTATCAAAATACTTGCCATGTGCATGCGCGAATTCATCGGACAGCGATGCTCGAACTAGAATATCAGCACCGAGAGCTAAGTCATTTCCTGCAATACCATATGCATCTTTCACCATTTTACTTCCCAAAAATGACTTCGGATTAACAGACACAATCATTGGTCCTGTTTGCTCATAGCGTAATCCCAACGCGCGAGACCACATAGTAAGAGCGAGTTTACTTTGCGCGTATGCATCTGAATCACCGAGTGGCTTGTTTCCTCGCAATGCATCCAAGTTGACAGTGGCTTGTGCTGCCGAAGATAAGTTAACCACACGTCCGTTAGCAGCAAGCAATGGAATTAAAGCCTGTGTAAGACGATAAGGGGCAATAGTATTGACGATAAAACGAATGTCGAGATTATCTTCAGTCTTAGTTGCGGGGGCTGTAAATACGCCGGCATTATTAATGAGGACATCGATTTGAGAGAATCGCTGAGAAACCTCATCAGCCATTTTGTTTATTTGGTTGAGATCAGATAAATCAGCAATGATCGTTTCTACTTTCGCATCTGAATTCAATTCCAGTAACTGATCAACGACGTCTGAAACTTTGGCTGGCGTTCGACCGTGAATGATAACTGTATGATTTAGCTTTATTAAATCCTTGGCAGTTGCTAACCCAATACCATCGGTTGCTCCAGTAATTAAGATCACTTTGCTCATTCTAAGCTCCTAGTTATTCAATAGATTTTTATCTGAATAACAACAGATAAATTCTTGTCATGGACTGGCACATAACAACAAACTGCCCAATCGATTTGGTCACTGTAATGTTAGCCGGACTCTGCGACAAGTCACCTTGTTAAGGAAATACTTTATAGATTTTGTTGATAATAGATGGAAACAATAAAGAATTCTTAGTGCTTTGCAGCTATATCAGCCAATCACCTATCGTGGTTTTGTGAAAGATTAACGAGTTTATGTCCCTTTTCGTGTTTCGTATCTACCTTATGACATTCGTCATCCAAAATTCCGATTAATGACGAATGTTCTCTGCTCGATATTCAGATGGTGCTTGTTTCAGGCAGATGGCAGCGGATGCATTCCAGTGGACAGTGAAAGCAACCGTCCATCAAATGATTGCAGCTGCAAACGATTCTAAACAGAAAATGTTTGAAACCGGCAAAGCTAACTATGTGGCCCCTTTGGGCTTAAATGACGAACAGTCAAAAGAGGAGTTTGTTGGAGAAGCTGACTTTCCGGAAATAGCGGAGGAAACATATGATTACTGTGGTCGTGATGGCTATCGAGGTCTTGTAGCAGTCGAGAACTTCACCAACATCCATGTGGCAGATCAGCCAATGCAATCCTTATTCTCTCTTTGTTTCAACGTATTGAAAACAGGCCCCAGCGAAGCATCATTTGACTTACTTTTCGTAATACTAATCAAGTGTCTATGGAAGCAGGGGAATATCAATCGCGATAGCTTGTTCTTTTGCCATTATGGGGCATTGTTTGCCTAACTAGCTGTTGTCAAGTCTGGGTAGTGTAAAAGCTTATACTTAACATTTCGGAAGTATTGGCTGCTATCAAAGATTAATAGGGAGACGGCATTACAGACAGGGCTTAGCTTAGAAATCTAAAAGTTAACTTTTGTCGTTGATATAGTGCTTAAATGATACTCCAAAGCGTTTTTTAAACGCTCTTCTAAAGTTTGATGCATCGGTATACCCGCAACGAAAGGCGATGTCTTCGTTGTTTAATATAGGGGTTGCGTTGTAAAGCTTTATGGCATGATTGAGTCGAGAGTCTAACAAAAGATCCCTGAAAGAAACCTTCTCGGAATGCAATCGCCTTTGCAAAGTTCTCGAACTCATGCCGATAAGCCGCGAGAAAGAATGTATAGACATATTTTCTACAAGCAGATAGTTGTCGAGAACCAATGAAATTGATTTGCTTAGAGACCAATCGCTGTCGTCGCTAGTTGGTTCTATCTCTTCAGAGAGTGGGATAGAAAACCCAGAAAAAGAATGCCCATCGATAACTTGAATCTTCAATCTCGATTGGATTAGCGAATGCGAAATTTTCCCTGTGACCCATATAAAATCAGGCTCCCAGTCCACGCCTAAATAGAGTTTGCAAAAAGAGATAAGTTGCAGGTTTCTATAGATATCAAAGTCTGCTTTACCAATACTTTTGTTTGAGTAACCACTGTCGTGGCAAAGATACCATTTGCGATCTTTTCCATAGCTTAACCAGGTCTTCGCTTGGGATGTTATGTAGGGGATTTTTGGAAGCAGCACGTTTAAGGCTTGGCCAAGTGTGCTTGGTCTGTTCTCTTCGTTCAGCTCATCTGTGATTAGGGAAATATCAAAAGCCTTGCTCGCTTGAATAAGGATGTCGAGACGCTTCTCATGGGGGAGTTCTTGTAAGATTGCGACCAATTCATCGATAAGTACCCAAGAATCATCACTGCTAGAAGTATCTTGGTTTACTCGAGAGTAATTCAATTTTGCTGCAACGTTTACATTGAAATCGTAAAGTGCTTGATAAACTGGATAAAAAATCGTGCTTCGAGCAATTTTAAGATTTTCCATTTTCGTATCTCTCTACCATTTTGTGAACTTAACGTTTATCAAAGTACTCAACGGAATCACTAGGAAAATTTATTGTCATTCAGTATTCATTATAAGTCACTTTGGCGCAAAGTGACCTTTTTATGTTAAGTGTCTTAACTATAATGAATACCATTGAAAGCGGGTAATAATAAATGGTTTATAGATCGGATTTATAGTTTAGTTATAGAGCTACTTCTACTGACTTAATTTAGTAACGACACCAAATTACCTTGTTGGACATTATTTTTTCGATAGAGAATCGTATTATGATAAATTCAAAAAGAACTAAAATGGCTAAATTCTGCTTTAGCTTATCTTTACTTGCGGTATCTATAGGAGTAGAAGCTGCATCGACAGTAATAACAAATGCAAACGTATTTGATGGTGAAAACAAAAATCTCCAAAAAGGCGTTAGCGTACTAGTGGAAGAAAATAAAATTACATCGATTGGTAAAACGGTATCTGTCCCTGAAGATGCCACCGTCATTAATGCTAAGGGTAAAACACTAATACCGGGTCTAATTGATGCTCATTGGCATACGATGTTCGCCAATGCTTCTATGAGTGAGCTCATGAACTCGGATTTTGGATACTTGACCCTCATTGCTTCTGATGGTGCAAATAAGACTTTAATGAGAGGGTTTACAACAATTAGGGATGCAGGAGGAAACCCTTTTGCTATCAAACAAGCGAGTGATAAAGGTTTAATCAATGGACCGAGAGTTTATCCATCAGGTGGCCCAATCAGTCAGACCGCAGGACACTTTGATTATCGTGGACGTTATGATGTGCCAGCCAATAGCACTGACCCATTAAACTATTTAGAGCGCAACAGTCTTGCTATCGTCGCCGACGGCGTGCCTGAAGTGACGAAGAGAGTACGAGAGCAGTTGAGACTTGGTGCTACCCAAATAAAACTGGCTGCTGGTGGCGGGGTATCTTCAAGCTATGACCCGATTGATGTTGCTGAATACACTTACGAAGAATTCAAGGCTGCGGTTGACGTAGCAGAAAGTTGGAATACTTATGTCATGGTGCATGTGTTCACTAACAAAGGAGCACAAACCGCATTAAGAGCAGGTGTTAAGAGTATCGAACACGGCAACCTTCTCTCAGAAGAAACTTTTAAGATGATGGCAGAAAAGGGCGCTTGGTTGAGTATGCAGCCAATCTTCGATGATGAAGATGCAATCCCTTTTCCTCCTGGTTCTTTTCAAGAAGCGAAGTTTAAGTTAGTGACCAAAGGTACAGCACGAGGTATCGAGCTTGCTAAAAAATACGGGGTGCCGATTGCATTTGGTACCGACATGCTGTTCGACCCATCACTCGCCAACAAACAAGGTAAATTCTTAACTAAGCTAACACCTTGGTTTGAACCTTGGGAAATCTTAAAAATGGCGACGCATGATAACGCTCAGCTTCTCAAACTCAGTGGGCCTCGTGATCCCTATCCTGGTGAGTTAGGTGTAATAAAAGAAGGTGCGTTAGCCGACCTTGTTTTGGTTGATGGTAACCCTTTAGAGGATATTAAATTGGTTGCCAATGCAGATAAGAACTTTGTGCTAATTATGAAAGATGGGAAAATATATAAAAACTCACTTTCAAAGTATTAGCTACAACACAACTGATTTTAATTTTACCTGAGTTGTTTGCTTGTTGATTTGTCTTTATTCGAATATTGGCAGGTAAACAACTTGAGTAAGTGATTGACTACAATGCTGAATTATATTTTGAGCGATGATTTAGTTTAAAAATATATTCGACATAGGGATGGAAATTGACAACGGAGTGTTGACGTTAACAAGAATAGTGAACGATATGAAACAGTTAAAAACACTCTTAAGTCTAATATTTTTGATGTTAACCATCTTACCTCCACAAACTGCGCTTGCTGACATTGAAACAGATGTACAAAGACTGCATTGGATAGATTTGATACCAGAGCAAGAAAGAAATATTCCGACCAAGAATTTAATTACCGAGCACACTGGTGGAGCGGCACTACAATCTCAAGCACACACGGTGCGCCAAGAACTCGATGGAACTGAGGTCAAAATAGCCGGATTCGTCATACCGCTTGAGGGGGATAATGAGCTGGTGACAGATTTCTTGCTGGTGCCTTATTTTGGAGCCTGTATTCATATTCCACCACCGCCACCGAACCAAATTATTCGAGTGAGATTTAAAGAGGGTGTGGCAATATCTGAAATCTGGGATGTGGTTTACGTAGTCGGTATGCTCAGAACAGAAAGCAGCAGCTCGGAGCTAGCAGATACAGCGTATGTCATTGATGGTAGTCGAATTGAGACATACCAATAATCACCTTAGTAAAAAGCAGAGAGACAGATAGTTTGGATAGTGTTTAACGACCGAACAACACACTCTGAAACGGCACGGTCCTGCTATTTAAGATAGATAAAGTTACCCGTGAGTTGCTAATTTAGTAATTTCACTGACGCACTTTTGTCCAGAGGCTTCATGTGGCGGAAGTTTACATACGGCACTTTTTTATCAAACTGCCTCCTAGCTAGGCTTTGCCCCATTCCTTGCCAGTAACGCTCAACCTTGCAAATCACAATAAGGTGGTTTGATCTACTTCTTCTAATCAGCATAGGGTCTATGAAAGTGGGGTGTTACCAACTTAGCCAACTAGTTCGAATAGGCCGTCTTATTTCCTTTTTTACCTACCGAAGAAACGCGTTCTCTGTTAGAGTCACCGTCAACTACGCTATTGAATCAAGACACCCACAGATCGCATGTAACTGATGGATTTTTATTCACCCTTAGAACTCATTTTAGGAATCCCTAGTGACTAACAACGAAATTTTACGTCGTATCCAACACGCGTTAAACCTTAAAAACGCACAGATAATGAAAGCTTT
>NZ_JAKGTN010000040.1:0-21513 GCF_021568915.1 Vibrio sp. McD22-P3 | reverse complement strand
TTAGAATACCGGCCTGTCACGCCGGGGGTCGCGGGTTCGAGTCCCGTCCACTCCGCCACTTATTAGAAAACCCGATGCGAAAGCGTCGGGTTTTTTATTGTCTGAAGATATCCTATCTAACTCTTTATACTGTTCTATCTGATATAAAAAAGCCCCGTCTAACGACGAGGCCATTTCATTCAACCATTGCTATCATTCAAACAGCTCTTCATGAAGTGCTTTAACGGCTTGTTTTGCTTCGTTTTCATCTAATAGGAAACATAAGTTATGTGGGCTAGCACCGTAGCAGATCATACGAATATTAAATTCATCCAGAGTATCGAATACTTCAGCGGCAGAGCCTTTTGTCTCACTCATGTTGTTACCAATCAGCGCGACGAGGCTTAATCCTTGTTTGACCTCGACTGTACAGAGCTGCTCTAGTTCTTGTTGAGCTTGAGCAGGAAGTTCTGGTGCACCGCCACTCGTATCAGTTTGATCAAGTGTAAGTGAAACACTGACTTCTGAGGTAGTGACCAAATCAACAGAGATTTTGTGTTTTGCCAATACGGTAAAGACATCTGCAAGGAAACCATACGCTTGGAACATTTTAGGGTTACGCAGTGTTACCATAGTTTGATTGTTACGTAGCGCCAATGCTCTAAATAGCGGTGCGCTTTCTACGGATTGTCGTACCCAAGTACCACCTTCTTGCGGCGCTTTTGATGAACCGACAAACACAGGGATTTGGTGACGTAATGCTGGTAAAAGTGTTGAAGGATGTAGGATTTTCGCACCAAAGTTTGCCATTTCGGAGGCTTCACTAAAGCTGATTTCTGGAATAGGGCGTGCATTCGGAGCAATACGAGGGTCCGTTGTATAAATTCCTGGGACATCGGTCCAGATCTCTAACCCCGCAGCTTCTACCGCTTCTGCGATAAGTGCAGCACTATAATCACTGCCACCTCGGCCAAGTGTTGTGGTTTCACCTTCCTCATCAGAGCCAATAAAGCCTTGAGTGACAACAACATGTTGCTGACACAGTGGGATAAGCTTCTCATCGGCTAATTGCTTAGTCGCTTCTAGATTTGGTTCGGCTTTGCCGTAGTCACTATCCGTTTTCAGGACATCGCGAATATCAAAACGCACAGCGTCGACCCCGCGCTCCTGCATTAATCGAGTCAAAATATGAGTCGACATTCTCTCACCACACGCCACTAAGTGATCAGTGAGCTTTGCCGATGTTGCAATAGAAGCAGCCTCGGATAAAGTCGCAACTTTTTCAACGAGTGCTTCAACACGCTTCTCGATAGAAGAGGTGTCTTTGAGCTGCGACATAATGTCAGTATGGATAGCTCTAAGTCTATTGATGAGCTCAGCCCGGCGCGCTTCGTCTTTTACTCCATTTGCCAACTCAACTAAAATGTTGGTGACTCCAGAACATGCGCTGCTTACAACCAGCTTCGTTTGTGGGTTATTTTCGATGATCTCAGCACAACGGCTCATGGCTTCGAAGTTGGCGACGCTTGTTCCGCCAAATTTAGCTACATTGAATGCGCTCACAGTAATTCTCCAGGACTTCCAGTAGTAATAATAAGGTTGGTAACCCAACATCCGATGTTTGAAGAGAAAAATAGAGCGGAGGAATCCGAATAAAGAATGGACCTCAGAAGCTCTTCACCAATCACTTGGTGACAGTTAAAGGGATTCAGCCCGTTCAACCGACAAACTTAATCCTGCAAATTGAGTTCATCTCGGCACTGCTCCCCATCAGTAACATGTATAGAAGTTGCGGCTTCACATGATTACCTGCCTGGGCAGTGCTCCTCTTCCGCTGTAGCTTTTTAGTGGTTGCTACAGATAGTGTGTTTATTCAACGTTTTTGAGCGTGAAAAGTCAATGAAGATTCACAATTTAACCATAAAAAACTGAGTGGTTGGATGTTGCAAAAATGTTGATTTTTACTCCGTTGTGGAACAGACTGAATTTCCTTAGGATATTTTACTTATTACTACAATAAATCATTAAAGGATTGCCCATGACTATTTCTAGCTTTGTGCCCCCTCACCGTACGTTAATGGGGCCTGGCCCATCAGATATTTACCCACAAGTATTGCAAGCCTTGAGTCGTCCAACGATTGGTCACCTAGATCCGCTCTTCATCGGTATGATGGATGAACTTAAAGTGCTGCTAAAGTATGCATTTCAGACACAAAATGACTTCACGATCGCCGTTTCAGCGCCCGGTAGTGCTGGTATGGAAACATGCTTCGTAAACCTCGTCGAGCCAGGCGACAAAGTTATTGTTTGTCGTAATGGTGTGTTTGGCGAACGTATGCGAGAGAATGTGGTTCGTTGTGGCGGTGAAGCTATTGTCGTAGAAGATGAATGGGGTGCGCCTGTTTCTGTGGCTAAAGTAGAACAAGCGATCGCCGAGCATCCAGATGCAAAAATAGTAGCGTTTGTTCATGCTGAGACATCCACTGGAGCTGTAAGTGATGCGCAGGCTCTGGGTTCGCTTGCTAAGCAAAACGATATGCTGACTATTGTTGATGCTGTGACATCTCTAGGTGGGGTGCCTTTATTGGTGGATGAATGGCAACTAGATGCAGTTTATTCCGGAAGTCAGAAGTGCTTATCCTGTGTGCCGGGATTATCACCAGTCACGCTTTCTCCAGCGGCCATTGAGGTAATTAAATCTCGCAAAACGACCGTTCAGAGTTGGTTCCTCGATCAGAGCTTGGTTTTGGGCTATTGGAGTGGAGAAGGGAAGCGCAGCTATCACCATACCGCGCCAGTGAATAGTTTGTACGCATTGCATGAGTCGCTAGTCTTACTCAAAAATGAAGGACTAGAGAATGCATGGCAGCGCCATAAAGACATGCACTTGTTGCTCAAAGAAGGACTAGAACAGCTTGGGTTGAGCTTCGTTGTTGAAGAATGCAGCCGATTACCTCAGCTTAATGCTGTTTACTTGCCGGAAGGTGTTGACGATGCAGCAGTGCGCTCTCAGCTTTTAGAACAGTACAACTTAGAAATTGGTGCGGGTTTAGGTGCGTTAGCTGGTAAAGCATGGCGAATTGGTTTGATGGGGTATGGGGCCAGAAGAGAGAACGTTGCCTTATGTCTTAAAGCACTTGAAACGGTCTTGAAGTAATTCTTGAAATAATAGTTGTTAGCCAATAAAAAACCGAGAGCTAGGCCCTCGGTTTTTTATATGGATTTAGCTAAGCTTAAAGCGCGTCAATAGTTTGCTTTTGCTCTTCCAGTTTAACTAACATCTCTTTGTAACCTTCAAGTTTCTCACGTTCTTTCGCAACAACTGCTTCAGGTGCTTTCGCGACAAAACCTTCGTTACCAAGCTTGCCTTCGATACGTTTTACTTCACCTTGTGTCTTAGCGATTTCTTTCGCTAGACGATCCAGTTCTGCATCTTTATCGATTAGACCAGCCATAGGAATCATAAGCTCAGATTTACCAACCAGTGCTGTAGCACATGCTGGAGTCTCTTCGCCAGCTGTCAGTACTTTGATGTCTTCAAGCTTAGCAAGAGAGACAAGAACTGCTTTGTTCGCTTCTAAGCGAGCAGCGTCTTTATCGTCAGCAACTTTAAGCATGACATCTAGCGCTTTGCTTGGAGCAATATCGTACTCAGCACGTAGGTTACGGATGCTAGTGATGAATGCTTTCACCCACTCAATATCGTCAAGTGCTTCTTGGTTGAAGTTTGCTTCTTCAAACTGAGGAAGCGCTTGAAGCATGATCGTATCACCTTCAACACCATCAACAAGAGGTTTGACGCTCTGCCAGATAGTTTCAGTGATGTATGGGAGTACTGGGTGAGCTAGACGCAATGTCTTCTCTAATACTGTGATCAGCGTGCGACGTGTACCACGTTGCTGAGCTTCGTTACCTTTCCATAGAACGGGTTTAGTCAGCTCTAAGTACCAGTCACAGAATTGGTTCCAGATGAACTCATAAATGGTGTTTGCAGCCATATCTAGACGGTAGTTGTCGATGTGACCGTTGAACTCTTTTGCAGCAAGTTCAAACTGAGACTCGATCCACTTGTCTGCAAGTGAATATTCAATCTCACCACCGTTGAAACCACAATCTTGATCTTCTGTGTTCATAAGCACGTAACGGCTTGCGTTCCATAGCTTGTTACAGAAGTTACGGTAACCTTCTAGACGCTTCATATCCCAGTTGATATCACGACCAGTAGATGCCATTGCTGCAAGAGTGAAACGAAGTGCATCAGTACCATAAGGTTCGATACCATTTTCGAATGTCTTACGAGTGTTCTTTTCAATCTTCTTCGCTAGTTGAGGTTGCATCATGTTGCCAGTGCGCTTCTCTACTAAAGACTCAAGATCGATACCATCAATCATATCGATTGGGTCAAGAACATTACCTTTAGACTTCGACATCTTGTCGCCGTTTTCGTCACGGATTAGACCCGTAACGTATACCGTCTTGAATGGTACCTGTGGTTTGCCGTTTTCATCTTTACAGAAGTGCATGGTCATCATGATCATGCGAGCAACCCAGAAGAAGATGATGTCGAAACCTGTAACCAGTACATCTGATGGGTGGAAAGTTTTCAGGTCATCAGTGTTTTCTGGCCAGCCTTGAGTACCGAATGTCCACAGTGCAGATGAGAACCAAGTATCAAGAACGTCGTCGTCTTGACGCAGAACAACAACTGGCGCTAGACCATTGTTCTCACGCACTTCCTCTTCGGTACGACCTACATAAACGTTACCGTCGTTGTCATACCATGCTGGAATGCGGTGACCCCACCATAGCTGGCGAGAGATACACCAGTCTTGAATGTCACGCATCCAAGAGAAGTACATGTTTTCATATTGCTTAGGCACGAATTGGATTTCGCCATCTTCAACTGCTTTGGTTGCTGTCTCTGCTAGAGGTGCAGTACGAACATACCATTGGTCAGTTAGCATGGGCTCAATTACCACGCCACCACGGTCGCCATAAGGTACGGTCAGATCGTGATCTTTGATTTCGTCCAGAAGACCAAGCTCTTCGAACTCGGCAACGATAGCTTTACGAGCAGCGAAACGCTCCATGCCATGATATTTAGCTGGAAGCTCTGTTGAATACGCATCGCTTGCTTCACCATTTGTGGTGAATACTTCTGCTGCGTCACGAATATCTGCATTGAACGTTAGGATGTTGATCATTGGCAACTGGTGACGTTTACCAACTTCATAGTCGTTAAAGTCGTGTGCAGGTGTGATCTTCACACAACCCGTGCCTTTTTCCATATCAGCATGCTCGTCACCTACGATTGGAATACGACGGTCTACGATAGGAAGCAGGATTTCTTTGCCGATAAGATCTTTATAGCGAGGATCTTCAGGGTTTACCGCAACACCAGTATCGCCCAGCATAGTTTCTGGACGAGTAGTTGCGACAACAATGTAGTCTTTACCTTCTGCTGTTTTTACGCCATCAGCTAGAGGGTAGCGGAAGTGCCACATGTGGCCTTTCTTGTCTTTGTTTTCAACTTCTAGATCAGAAATCGCTGTGTGTAGCTTTGGATCCCAGTTAACTAGGCGCTTACCACGATAGATAAGATCATCTTCGTATAGACGAACAAAGACTTCTTGAACGGCATTAGATAGGCCATCATCCATAGTAAATCGCTCACGATCCCAGTCTACAGATGCGCCTAGACGGCGAAGCTGTTTAGTAATTGTGCCGCCAGACTCGCCTTTCCATTCCCAGATCTTGTCGATGAAAGCTTCACGGCCATAATCGTGCTTAGTCTTGCCTTCTTCAGCGGCAATCTTACGCTCAACGACCATTTGAGTTGCGATACCAGCGTGGTCAGTACCTACTTGCCAAAGGGTGTTTTTGCCCTTCATACGCTCGGCACGGATTAGCGTATCCATGATGGTGTCTTGGAATGCATGACCCATATGTAGGCTACCAGTGACGTTCGGTGGCGGGATCATGATGCTGTATGATTCTTTAGTCGTGTCACCGTGAGGCTTAAAGTAGCCTTTCTCTTCCCAAGTCTTATACAGAGCTTGTTCGATAGATTGTGGGTTATATGTCTTTTCCATAGCTTTCTGGATACTTACTTTAATCTGTGAAAGAAATTTGCCAAACCTTATAAATAAACGCAGGGAAATTAACGCTTACTTATAAGGATTGACCTTGATTAGGATTCTGAATGTTGAATCTCAATGGTTTGAAGCTGATAGCCCGCTTGACGGTAAATTTTATACCTTTCTCGCGCAGTTTGCTTAGCTTTTTCTTCGCAAGGGACGAAGTCTACCACTTGACCAAAGGACTGCGCAAAGGTTGCGTGACTATTCGCCAAATTTATTGCTAGTTGCCTATTCCAACTGGGTTTAAGGCCCTCATGACCAATCTCTACCGGCGTGCCATTTTTAGGTCCTTCACCAATGAGATTGTGGGCAATAAATTGTTCGGGAGTCACTTGCCAGAAATACTCAGCCAACAACTCAGCTTCGGCTTTGTCACTGCAGTTAATATAGAGTTTGGCACCTTGCGCAGTAAAATGGCGACAGAGAAAATGCACATAGGCAAACCACCCCTGTTGAGAGGCTTGTTCGGAGTCTTCATTAATGATGTAGAAGGTTGCCGTATTCATGTGAAATGTCGCTTTGCTCTGGTTATTGGTAAGCAATAAAAAAGGCCTTTCGGCCCTTCTGTTTACTCTTCAGTCTCTTGGCCACTGCGGTTTAGCAAGAATTGGACAAGTAGCGAGACAGGACGACCCGTTGAGCCTTTCGCTTTACCTGATTTCCATGCCGTACCAGCAATATCTAAGTGTGCCCAGTGATATTTCTTAGCAAATCGAGATAAGAAACAACCAGCTGTAATCGTACCACCAGGGCGGCCACCAATGTTTGCCATATCAGCAAATGGGCTTGCTAGTTGCTCTTGGTATTCGTCTGCCATTGGTAGACGCCAAGCGCGATCGCCAGCTTGCTCAGAGGCGTTAACAAGTTCATGTGAAAGTGGGTTGTGGTTTGAAATCACACCACTGATATGATGACCTAGTGCAATCACACATGCACCCGTAAGAGTGGCAACATCAACAACACATTCCGGCTCATAGCGTTCGACATAAGTTAATGCGTCACACAGAACCAAGCGACCTTCTGCGTCCGTATTTAATACTTCAACTGTAAGGCCAGACATAGTTGTGAGGATATCACCTGGGCGATAGGCATTACTGCCAGGCATGTTTTCACAGCCTGCTAGTACTGCAACCACGTTGATCGGCAGGTTCAGCTTAGCCAGCGCTTTCATGGTACCGAATACCGATGCTGCGCCACACATGTCGTATTTCATCTCATCCATGGCTTCGCCAGGTTTTAGTGAGATACCGCCTGAATCGAACGTTAGGCCTTTACCAACTAAAACAATTGGCTTCGCATCTGGATCTGGGTTGCCCTTGTATTCCATGATAGACATCATAGATTCATTCTTTGATCCACGACCGACAGCTAGGTAAGACGTCATACCTAGTTTTTCCATTTCTTGCTCACCAATGATTTTGGTTGAAATGGTGTCGTAATCATCAGCCAAGCGACGAGCTTGAGAAGCAAGATAAGCTGGGTTTGCGATATTTGGTGGCATGTTGCCAAGATCTTTCGACGCTTTAACACCTGAAGCAATCGCTAGACCGTGAGCAATCGCTTTTTCACCAAGATTTAACTCACGACGTGTAGGTACGTTGAATACTAGCTTACGCAGTGGACGACGTGTTTCTGGTTTACTACTCTTGAATTGATCGAAGGTATAAAGACCATCTTTCGTTGCTTCAACAGCTTGACGTACTTTCCAGTATGTATCGCGGCCTTTAACGTGCAGCTCTGTTAGGAAACATACGGCTTCCATAGAACCAGTCTCGTTCAACGTGCTGATGGTTTTTTGAATGATTTCTTTATATTGGCGCTCACCAAGCTCTCGCTCTTTACCACAGCCAACTAACAGAACGCGCTCTGAAAGCACCCCAGGTACTTGATGCAGCAGCAGCATTTGACCTGGCTTACCTTCTAGGTCACCACGACGTAGCAAAGAGCTAATATAGCCATCGCTGATTTTATCAAGCTGCTCTGCAACCGGAGAGAGACGACGTGGCTCAAATACGCCAACGACGATGCATGCACTACGCTGCTTCTCTGGACTGCCACTTTTAACACTAAACTCCATGCGTACTCCTACATCCTAAAGACAAATAGAACTAAATGTTGGATAATCGATTCTTAATGCTTGAATCCTATGAGCCATTTCGGCCTATAATCTAAAGATAAGAATCGATCAAAAAAGTAAAAAATAAAAGGTTTACCCGAAAACTATAGCGATTCAATCAAAAAAACAAGTTTTGTATAGGTGTTTTCACTGTGATTATTGTTAGATATTTGATCAGAGAAACAGTTAAGAGCCAATTAGCCATCTTTTTAGTGCTCTTTTTAGTGTTTTTCAGTCGTCAATTTATCCAAGTGCTTGCTGATGCTTCCGATGGAGATATTCCTGCTGGTCTGATTATGACTTTAGCGGGTATTAGTATGCCGACAATGGGACTATTGATGTTCCCATTGAGTATTTATATCGGAATCCTAGTTACTTTCGGGCGTTTATACGCAGAAAGTGAAATCACGGTAATGAATGCGACCGGGATAGGTAATAAGTTTCTTATTCGTGCGGCTATGTATTTAGCGGTACTGACCACTTCTCTAGCTGCGTTTAATGCATTCTGGTTAGCCCCTTGGACTCAAGAGCAAGAAGTGCAGATTCGTGAACGGCTTGCATCGGAAAACTCGGTGGAGCTTTTGCAAACGGGTAGCTTCCAACGAACCCCTGACGGTTCTTCGGTTGTCTTTATTGACAGCATAAAAGATAAAAAGCTAACCAATGTCTTCGTTGCTCAGTTAAATCCAAGAGATTCGGTGTTACCTAGTGTGATATCGGCGAAATCTGGTGATGTAAAAGAGTTAAGTGATGGTCGACAAGTGATTGCGCTCTATGACGGTGTTCGTTATGAAGGGGTGCCGACTCGTCTTGAGTATATGGTTACAGAGTTTACCGATTATGAAGGGGTCATTGGGCAGCGTGAAGTCCAACAGCGTGGGCGCTCTTGGATGGCCATACCCACTATGGAGTTATTGGGTAACCCTGATCCTAAAGCGCAAGCCGAGCTTCATTGGCGAATTTCCTTGGTGGTATGTATTCCATTATTAACCATGTTGGTGGTGCCTTTGTCGGCGGTAAACCCAAGGCAAAGCAAGTTTGCCAAAATGGGGCCAGCAATCTTGGCTTACTTCGCTTATTTTATGGCGATCAGTGCAATGAAATCGGCGCTAGAAGATGGGGCTTTTCCGTCGTACATCGGATTATGGCCAGTAAACTTTGCATTGCTGCTTGCCGCGATCGGTGTCAATACTTGGGATACGGTCGGTGTGAGGAAATTCAGAGAGAAACTGCGTCGTAAGCGCATGCAAAGACGAGAGGTAGCTTAGAGCGTGTTTAGAATACTAGACGTCTACGTGGGTAAGACAATCATTACCACGATCATATTAGTGCTCTCGGTTTTCGTTGGCTTATCTGCTGTGATCAAATTTGTCGAACAGCTTCGTTCAGTTGGCGAGGGGAGCTACACCATGCTGTCGGCATTGTACTTTGTGATATTAGGGATGCCGCGTGATATTGAGTTGTTTTTCTCTATGGCTGCGCTACTGGGCTCCTTAGTCGGCTTAGGTATGTTAGCGAGCAGCTCCGAGCTTGTTGTTATGCAAGCTGCCGGGATTTCGAAGCTACGTATTGGTCTTTCAGTACTTAAGACGGCAGTGCCTTTGATGGTGGTAGTGATGGCATTAGGGGAGTGGGGGGCACCAACCACTCAGCAAATGGCTCGCGATTTGCGCCTTCAAGCGACATCCGGAGGTAGCATTGTATCGGTTAGGAATGGTGTCTGGGCTCGGGATGCGAACGACTTCATTTTTATCTCTAAGGTCAATGGCGAGTCTGTTGAAGGATTGAATATTTGGCGCTTCGGTGAGAATAAACAGCTCAAAGAAACGGTGTTTGCGGAATCAGCAGATTATCTAGGCGATAATCGTTGGGAGATGCACCGAATTCAAATTACAGACATGAAAAACGATGAGGCATTATCAAAAGAGACGCTCGACAAGCAAGTTTGGGAAACTTCACTGGTGCCTGACAAGCTAGCGATTGTTACTGTGGATCTTAATGAGTTGCCGTTAAGTGGATTGTGGGATTATACCCAATACCTGAAAGACTCTGAACAGGATGCATCTCGTTATGAACTGGCATTTTGGCGTAAAGCGACACAGCCAATTTCAGTCGCGGTAATGATGTTAATGGCACTGTCTTTTGTGTTTGGTCCTTTAAGAAGTGTAACTATGGGTGCGCGTATTCTCTCTGGTGTCATCGCAGGTTTTACGTTCTACATTTCGAGTGAATTCTTTGGGCCAGTTAGCCTTGTATATGGGATGTCGCCGTTGTTTGGTGCCTTAGGGCCTAGTTTGGTGTTTTTAACCATAGCCATGTTGCTTCTGCGCAGAAAACTATAATAAAAAAGGCTCCAACCGGAGCCTTTTTTATTTTGTTTAAGTGAAAGAGAGTTTACTCGAAGCAAATCTCGATAAATGCATCACCCCATTCAGAGGTAAAAGGCATGATGATGATCGCTCCATCGCATTTATGCCTGATGGTATGTCCTTTACCCGAGACAACCACTGGAGTTGCCATATCAAAATCGAAGCCATTCTCAGCTAAAATCCGTTTTGCACCACCAGTGACCATATTGGTGATTTCACCGACCATATCGGTTACTTCTTCATTGAGACCGTGTGGTTTCTCGCCGAGCATGTTCTGCATGATTTCGAGTGCAAGCCCCTCTTCAAATGTGATCGACATTGAACCACGAGTTTGGTTGCCTACCATCCCGATAAGACCAGATACGTCCCCGCGAGCAATCTCATCTTTCTTAATTCTTGGTTTTAATGGTTTGATTTCCATCGTCGCCATGGTTTTTAGCACATTTATTAAGGAGGCTAAAAACGGGTTTACAAATTCAGCGCGCATAACTTCTTCTATTTATTTTCAACTTCCAATGATGAACACGTCTGACAAATGCCATGAGATTCAATAACGTGATTGGAGAACTGGAAGCCATGTTTTTCAACGTTACTATTCAACAAGGCTATCAGAATATCATCTTGTAGTTCAACGACATTGCCGCACTTATCACAAATCAACAAATGAGAGTAGTGCTTATGCTCACCAAATGAACAGCATGAGATAAAGCTATTAGTTGATTCAACTCGGTGAATAAAACCTTGTTCTAAAAGAAAGTCTAGAGCGCGATACACGGTAGGCGGTTTAGCTTTTGGCTCACTGACTTTGAGCTGTTCTAATAATTCATAAGCACTAGAGGCCTTCTTATTTTCACAAATAAGCTCATAAACAGTTCGGCGCTGAGGAGTGAGTCGCACACCTCTTGCGGAACAGATATCTTCCAATTGTTGTATTAGCTTTTGATTCACATGGTCACCTGTCTTAGCGAAGTCCGACTATTTTATACTAATTCCCCACGTAGATCGTTAGTAGGCTGACTCGAATTTTCGTATTGACCGATTCGTCACTTTATTCTGCTGGTGGCTCTGAACAAAGGGATGAAATATTTTGCAACATCAAAGTTGCCAAGTTGTATATTCGCACTGTTGACTATGAGGAGTCGGATACCTACCATGCGCCCATATTTTCACAGGAGAAATATTATGGAAAACGACAGTCGAAGGTGGATTACTAGCTCAAGAGCGCGGATCTTATTGGAGTAATATGGACTAAGCATTGTTACCCCCTTCAACTTTTCTCGCCCTCTTAAAATGACGTTGGTTTCTTTCTCTGAAACTCAAACGCTATCTTGTTAGTAACCACCTGAAAATGAATTTTTTTGTCTATTGCTCGAATGGAGCAAGGGATCGTCATATCTAATAAAAAGGTGCGTTATCATGACCATTATTAACACCGTAAACGAATACAGCCATCACCAAACCGTTAGCTTCGAGTCCGGCACGACTCAAGTAGATTTCACTCTTTTTAATCATTGGATTGAAATGCGTGAGATACAAAAGCTTAACCAACATTTTAACGCTGAGTACATTCAGCAAACGCTTTGTTTTACTCAGCAGTTATCGGCAGAGTCGCTTCAACGACTTTATTCTCTAGAGGGGTTCGATTATCAGCAAGATGTAGAGCGGTTTCTTCAAGCAAGGCACCCCGTTATCCATACTGTTAATTCCGCAGCAATGACAGTGCTCTATCATGATATGTCCGTAGAGCAGGCGAAAAAAGCATTGAACAGTCTGTATGTTGAGTTTGCCTGTCTTACTATCGTCGACGATCTGGGACGGTTTGTTGGCTTAATTAAACTGGATATTTTGTTTAAGTCTCAACCTAATTTAAAACTGTCCGAGATTGTCCAGCATGCCATCAGCTGTCATTTTAGTGCATCACAAGAACATGCGGTGGCGCTACTCAAACAAAGTCGTTTTGACGTTGTACCAATCTTAAATAGTCAGGGGCTTCCTGTTGGTTTGCTATCGGCTAAATCGGCGATAGATATCGTTACCGAAGAGCAAACTGAAGACATGGAACGATTGATGGGCATTCAGCAAGATGGTCATGTCGGCGACTATATGAGCCTGTCTGTTATGGAGCATGTGAGTAAGCGTATTGTCTGGGTAATAGGCTTAGCCATATTGGGTTTGTTATCCGGTATGGTGATCCATAGTTATGAAGATGCAATTGAAGCGTTTACGGTTTTGGCCTTGTACATGCCAATGATAGCGGACTCTGGTGGTAATGCTGGTACGCAGTCTGCGACTGTGATGGTGCGCTCTCTGGCGTTAGGAAGCGTCAAGCTGCGTGACTGGCTGTCAGTGTTGTGGAAGGAGACACGCATTGCCATTGTTATTGGTGGTGTACTGGCTGTTATTACTTTAGGGAAAGTGAGTTTACTGTCTTATGGCGTTGAGTTGCCGGCGAATCTGACATTAACCATGTTGGGCTGTGCAATTGGCTTAGCACTCTTCTTCCAAATAGTCTCTTCTACCGTTATTGGCGCTATGCTGCCTATGATGACTAAACGACTCAACCTTGACCCTGCCGTTGTCGCTAGCCCAGCGATAACCACCATCGTTGATATTGGTGGGCTGCTAATCTATTTTTTCTGTACTACTCGATTACTCGGTTTGTCTTAACCTCAGGGTAGGAGCTGTCACCATGAATATAGAATGGAGAGCGAGCAACGCTATAGTGGTGTCCCAGATGCTACGGGGTGGTGAGGTTGGAACCATAGATATCAAGATCTATATGGATGGCCAACGTTATTCAGTTGCAAATTTCAGTGAGGAGGCAACGGATGATCTGTACCGTTCAACATTCCTCTATCACAACACTGTTAGTCTATTAACTGAAGAAGCTCGACTGGAGTTCATCGCTCTGGAAATGGGTAACTGGTGTCCTGCAACTGAAAGTAGACTAGTGGAATGGCTAACGTCGTTCCATACTGCGATACGTGCACAGTGTCTTTCGGTTTGTTGTGAGTCTGGATACCCTGGCGTGCCGTCTTTGTGTTGGCAGGTGGAGAGGGTAAATTATAAGTTTGCTCTTTTGTTTGAGCGTTGCCCATCGGCGCGCTCATCACATCAACGTTTATTAGTCATCGCATGCCAAGAGCTGTTAAAACTCTATGAAAGGTTGAGAGACAATCACGCAGAGTCGTCATCGCAATCTGTGTTGAACTGTCTTTCTCGACTTTTGTTTGAACGCAACCATATTGCAGGCTGGCGTCCATACGAACAGAGAAAGAAAGCATATCGTGGAACGGGCTACCATGATGAAATCGAAGAGTTTGCCTCTAGTTGGCCAGCTTATCGGCATGAGCACTTGTGCACTCAGCGCCGTGCATCCGTAAACCACCTGATAACCATTGCTTTAAGCAGCATGCTCGCCATGTCAGTCGTGTTAATGTTCAATGTTCATTTGATGAAACAGGATGGACATTTGACTTTGAGTCTACTTATATTGATCTGCTTGCTTTATGGTGGGCGTGATGTTGTCAAAGAAGTTCTCAAAGTAAAGATCACCAAGCAGCTTAACAAATTTAATTTCTACCGAAGATATAAATTGATTCGACCTGGAAGTTTTCGAATCATTGGTAAGCGCAAAACTCGGATGCAGTCTCAATTTAGCCCGTATAAAACATCATCTAAGCTGTGTTTGCAAAAAACGGAGAGTATCTCTGTTGCCAAAAGACTCAGTAAACATTCGATATCAGTGTACTGCGAGACTCAAATATCACTAAACAACTTAGACAAATATCGTAAGACGCAGCATTTTAGAGTGCTGAATCAGCATGGAGAAAGTGAACGTACACCGATACGAGATAATCGTGATTTGCATATTTGTATCCAAATCACTCAATCAAATAGAAACACAATAACAAAATCGTTTCGTTGTAATGATAAGGACAACAGTCGTTGGTTTGAAATAAAACCCGCAAGCTAGCTCGAGGTAGCTGGTGGTCTTTAAAGCGCCGTTATTGGCCGTTAGGCATGGCGATATCTGTGTTGGTTAGATGATTAGCTACTTCGCTTTCTTTTTGAAACTCTTCCGCTCTCTGTGTATGATTGGCTGCTTTTTCTTGATGACGATAACCGCTTTATCAGGGAAGCATGGAAAATTCCACGATATTCAAAGCGGATTTGATGGGTAAAATTATTAGGTAAAACAATGACCAAGCCAGATAACACAAGTAAATTCCAATCAAACCGCTTATCCGTTGCGCCCATGCTCGATTGGACAGATAGACATTGCCGTTACTTCCATCGTCTATTGTCATCGCAAACGTTGTTGTATACCGAAATGGTAACAACAGGTGCGATTATCCACGGTAAAGGTGATTTTCTTGCGTATAACGAAGAAGAACATCCGGTAGCGTTACAGTTAGGTGGGTCTAATCCGGCGGACTTAGCGACGTGCGCAAAGCTTGCCGCGGAGCGTGGGTATGATGAAATCAACCTCAATGTGGGTTGTCCTTCCGATCGTGTTCAAAATGGTCGTTTTGGTGCTTGTTTAATGGCGGAGCCAGAGCTGGTGGCAGAGTGTGTCGCGGCGATGAAAGAAGTTGTTGATGTTCCAGTAACGGTGAAAACACGTATTGGCATTGACGATCAGGATTCTTATGAGTTTCTGACGCGATTCGTCTCTCTTGTCTCAGAAAAGGCGGGATGTGAACAATTTACTATTCACGCGCGTAAAGCTTGGTTAAGCGGCTTGAGTCCAAAAGAAAACCGAGAGATTCCACCACTGGATTACCCACGTGCTTATCAAATTAAGAAAGACTTTCCTCATTTACAGATCGCAGTGAATGGTGGAGTGAAGACCCTTGAAGAGTCTCTTGAACACCTGAAGCATCTAGATGGTGTCATGATAGGCCGTGAAGCGTATCAAAACCCTTATATTCTTGCGCAAGTTGACCAACTAATCTTTGGGCTGGATACTCCAGTGAAAAAGCGCAAGCAGGTTGTGGAAGAGATGTATCCATACATTGAGCAACAGTTAGCGAACGGCTCGTATCTTGGTCATATCTCTCGTCATATGATTGGTTTATTTCAGGCGATGCCTGGTGCGAGGCAGTGGCGTCGTTACATTAGTGAAAATGCTCATAAGAAGGGTGCCGGCATTGAGGTACTAGAAACTGCATTAGCGAAAATACCTGCGGAACTTGACGTGTAAGATACCAACTTATTGGTCAATAATACCAACTCCTATTGTGCTCAGTGCCAATAGGAGTTTTTGTTTTTTGTAAGTATATGATTTCTAATGTTTATAATAGTTGGAACAGTTCCTGCAATACCAAAGTTAAGTCGTTAATGAAGTCACAAGCACGTAGGAGGTGTTATGTTTGAACTGATTTTCGTATTGGTATTTTTGGCTACACTGGTAATGACAGGCGTAACAGTGATGACAGTAACGCTGGCTGTGGTTGTTTCGTTTGGTGTGATGTTTATGTTGGGAATGGTCGGCATCGTCTTCAATTTACTCCCGTATATTATCGCGTTCCTTATTGCGATTTGGTTGTATAAGAAAGTAGTAGCACCATCAAGTTAACAAAATAGCAACAAATATCCCTACAGATTAAGGCGTAATTGCTATAGTTAGTGTATGGCACTAGGTACAGTAGCTACGCCGAGATTTCTGGAGGGAACCATGACAATGACTGAGTTAAAGCACCTATACCATCAGAACTTGTTAGCCGAGGCGATCATAGAACCGTCTTCTTCTGATGAAGGTTGGATTGTTGAGTTTCGCCACAAGCAGGGTGGTTTTCTTATGTTGACTGATATTCATGGTGCTGAATGTCAGTATAACGATCTTGATAAAGCGTCTAAGTCTGCCTTGGCCGTTGGCTTTACTGAGGTTCGAATTGAAGCCAAGTAATCCTCTCTCTTCTTCCAAAAAGTTATAAAACATTCATATCTATTCTTTCTTGTTATTAAGGTGGTTGGTTAATCTATCGTCACGCAATGATTAGGGATGTCGTGACAATGTCTTCAAATGTAAAACAGTCATCAAATGGCAATACACAACCACAAGAGCTACCTAATGTAGCTGCACCATTAAATGACCAACAGATCTCACAACTTCAACAAGCTTCGAGTAATTTATCTTCTAACCAACTTGCTTGGGTGAGCGGATACTTTTGGGGATTGAGTCAAGCGCAAGCTCCTACCCAACTCACCCCTGTAGCCAGTGCAGTAAATACAGCCACGGCTTCTGTACCTGCTGGAAAACTGTCAATTATCTTTGCTTCACAAACTGGTAACGCGAAAGGTGTTGCGGAAGAGTTGAAAGAAGAAGCGAGTACTTTAGGTATCGATGTAGAGCTGTTTGATGCGAGTGACTACAAAGGTAAAAACCTAGCAAAAGAAACGCACGTTATTATCGTCGCTTCGACTAATGGAGAAGGTGAAGCGCCTGATAACGCTATTGAGCTACATGAATTTCTGCAGTCCAAAAAAGCCCCTAAACTTCCAAACTTAAAATATGGTGTGATTGGTTTAGGTGATTCAAGCTACGAGTTCTTTTGCCAAACAGGTAAAGACTTTGATTCTTTCTTAGCTAAGCTGGGGGCAACCTCATTTATCGACCGAATTGACTGTGATGTCGACTATGATGCACCAGCTGAAGAGTGGCGTGCGAATGCTCTGGAAAAAATAAAAGCTGACCTCGCATCTCAAGCTGCAGAGGTTGTAACACTACCGGTTGCTAATAATACCGCTGCGGTAACCTATACCAAAAAGAACCCATACACCGCGACGTTACTGACTAGTCAAAAAATCACCGGACGTGACTCTGGCAAGGATGTTCGTCATATCGAAATAGATTTAGAAGGCTCAGGTCTCACCTACCAGCCAGGCGATGCTCTTGGTGTATGGTTTGAAAACAATAGCCAATTGGTTGACGCGCTTCTAGCTCAAGCTGGTTTGTCAGGTATTGAAAGTGTCGATGTTGACGGTGAAAGTCTGTCTCTTCGTTCTGCGCTGATTCGCCACTATGAAATTACTGCTGCGAATCCTCAATTAGTTAGCCAGTACGCTGAACTCTCCAACAGCAAAAAGTTGCTTAAGTTAGCCGAAGACAAAGATAAGCTGCGAGAGTACGCGGGACGTACTCAGGTATTAGACGTATTTAAAGAGAAGAAAACCAAACTTGAAGCATCACAGTTACTGTCATTGCTACGCCGTCTAACTCCTCGCCTTTACTCTATTGCTTCTAGTCAAGAAGAAGTGGATGAAGAAGTACATCTAACAGTTGGGTTGGTGGAGTATTCTACTGGTGAGGAGAGTCGCTACGGTGGTGCGTCGTACTTCCTGTCTCGTGATCTAGAAGAAGGCGCAGAAGTAAAAGTATTTGTAGAACACAACAACAACTTTAAGTTGCCAGAAAATGGAAATACCCCAGTTATTATGATCGGCCCAGGCACTGGTATTGCGCCATTCAGAAGCTTTATTCAACAGCGTGATAATCAAGGTGATAGTGGTAAAAACTGGCTGTTTTTTGGAGATCGTACCTTCACACAAGATTTCCTTTATCAAGTTGAATGGCAAAAATACCTTAAGTCGGGTGTCTTAAGCCGTCTAGATGTGGCGTTTAGCCGAGATCAACATGAGAAAGTCTATGTGCAACACCGCCTACTAGAGCAAGGTGAACAAGTGTGGCAATGGCTTGAAGAGGGGGCACATATCTATGTGTGTGGTGATGCGAACCATATGGCTAAGGACGTACACAATGCACTGTTAGAGATTACTAAGGTGCATGGTGGAAAATCACCGGAACAAGCTGAGGAGTTTGTCAGCGAATTAAGAAAAGCAAAACGTTATCAGAAGGATGTGTACTAATGAGCAAGCAATCAGTGACTATTCAAGAAGTATTAGGTCAAGAGTTAGGACCACTATCTGATAACGAGCGCCTGAAACGAGAAAGTAATCTGCTTCGCGGTACGATCGAATCAGATCTACAAGATCAAATAACGGGCGGCTTTACAGCGGATAATTTCCAGTTGATACGATTCCACGGTATGTATCAGCAAGATGACCGTGATATTCGAAATGAACGAGCTAAGCAAAAGCTTGAACCTCTACATAACGTCATGCTACGAGCAAGAATGCCAGGTGGAGTTATAACGCCGAAACAGTGGCTTGCTATTGATAAGTTTGCAACAGAGCATTCTCTTTATGGCAGTATCCGTCTGACTACTCGTCAAACGTTCCAATTCCACGGTGTACTGAAGCCAAATATAAAGTTGATGCACCAAACACTGAACTCCATTGGTATTGATTCAATTGCCACTGCTGGAGATGTGAACCGAAATGTCTTGTGTACGACTAACCCTGTTGAGTCTGAGTTACATCAAGAAGCGTATGAGTGGGCGACTAAAATCAGTGAACACTTACTACCCAAGACTAAAGCCTATGCTGAGATCTGGTTGAACGGTGAAAAAGTAGAAACAACGCAAGAAGATGAACCTATTCTAGGCAAGAACTATTTACCTCGTAAGTTCAAAACCACCGTAGTGATACCACCGCAAAATGATGTGGATGTTCACGCTAATGACTTGAACTTTGTTGCTATTGCAGAAGAGGGCAAGCTTGTCGGCTTTAATGTGCTGGTGGGTGGCGGATTAGCGATGACACATGGTGACACCAGTACTTATCCAAGAAGAGCAGATGATTTCGGTTTTGTACCGCTTGATAAAACGCTTGAAGTGGCTGCTGCAGTAGTGACGACCCAAAGAGATTGGGGTAACCGCTCTAACCGTAAAAATGCCAAAACCAAATATACTTTGGATCGTGTAGGTATTGATGTCTTTAAAGCAGAAGTAGAAAAGCGCGCCGGCATCAAGTTTGAGCAAAGTAAACCATATGAGTTCACAGAGCGTGGCGACAGGATTGGTTGGGTTGAAGGTATTGATGGTAAACACCATCTAACACTCTTTATTGAAAATGGACGTCTACTGGATTTTCCGGATAAACCTTTAAAGAGCGGCGTCGCAAAGATCGCTGAAATTCATAAAGGCGATTTTCGAATGACGGCCAACCAAAACCTTATTGTGGCTAAAGTATCCAAGTCGAATAAAGCCAAGATAGAAAAGATAGCCCGTGAACACGGCTTGATGGATGACACAGTATCAGAACAGCGCAAAAACTCGATGGCGTGTGTTGCTTTCCCTACGTGTCCTCTTGCGATGGCAGAAGCTGAACGTGTTCTACCAAGCTTTGTTACTGATGTGGAATCTATCTTGGATAAACATCAGATCAATAAAGAAGAAAGCATTATCTTACGAGTCACTGGATGTCCTAATGGTTGCGGACGTGCAATGTTGGCTGAAATAGGGTTGGTTGGTAAGGCGCCGGGTCGTTATAACTTGCATTTAGGTGGTAACAAAGCAGGTACTCGTGTTCCTAAAATGTATAAAGAGAACATCACCGAAGCGCAAATCCTAGAGGATATCGATTCGTTAGTTGGTCAGTGGGCAGAACAACGAGAAACAGGTGAGGCCTTTGGAGACTTTGTCATTCGAGCGGGCATCATTCAAGAAGTGAAAGTATCGAAAAGGGACTTCTATGCTTAAACTCCAAGAACAATCAACATTAAATGATTTACTTTCGCTCACCAAAACCGAACAGATCCTAAAACTGGCGGAGCTTAATGCAGAGCTGGAACGGCTCAATGCAGAGCAAAGAGTTCGATGGGCGTTTGAAAATCTACCTGGACAGCATATCTTGAGCTCGAGTTTTGGTATGCAGGCTGCGGTTATGCTTCATTTGGTTAGTCAGGTTCGTTCAGAAACCCCGATAGTGTTAACAGATACGGGGTACTTATTTCCTGAAACCTATCAATTTATTGATGCGCTTAAGGAGAAATTAAACTTAAACCTACATATATATAAAGCAGAGTTGTCGCCGCAATGGCAAGAGGCAAGATACGGAAAGCTGTGGGAACAAGGTCTTGAGGGAATCAAACGTTACAACCAAATGAATAAAGTGGAGCCGATGAGGAGAGCTTTAGAGGATTTGAGTGTTCAGACTTGGTTTTCAGGATTGAGAAGAGAGCAGTCGGAGAGTCGAACTAACTTGCCCGTACTAGCGATTCAAAATGGCAGATTCAAGTTTCTTCCTATTATAGATTGGAGTGACGACCAGATTGACACTTATTTATCGGAACATGGCTTGAGTTACCATCCGTTGAAAGACCAAGGGTATCTTTCTATTGGTGATACTCATTCGACGGAAAAGTGGAAGCTAGGAATGAAGATAGAAGAAACTCGCTTTAACGGCTTAAAACGAGAATGTGGTTTACATGAAGATGACGTCGAACAAGATGGTTCAGGAATCTAGAGTAAATCGGTTATTAAAAAAGGAGGGGAAACCCTCCTTTTTTAATAACTCTGTGGATAACTTGTAATTAAAATAAGGATAAAGTGGGATAAATAAAGCTTTGAATGAAAAAGAAACGCTTAGTCGTTATTTTTGTATTTTTTCCTAAAAAACGCTTGCCAATGTGATCCGGATCTCTATAATGCGTCCTCACTGACACGGCAGAGCCCACAAGGGTTCAAGGCGAGAGTAAGTAAGGCGTTCAGCTGATAAGATGGTCAAAAAAGTGTTTGACACTGAGAATCATCTCGCTAGAATAGCCGCCTCTTCAAACGGAAAGCGAAACGCAGAGTTCTGAAGAGAATGTTCTTTAACAATATAAACCTATCAATCTGTGTGGGCACTCGTTGATGATAATCAAATTAGAAGCTTTGGCTTCAAATTAGGTTTCAATGAACTGAGTGACCAATCAAGTCGAAAGACTTGGCACAGTCAATTCTTTATCGTTCTGTTGGAACGATAATAGCTTTAGATTACTAAGGTAGTTTAAAGTCAGTAT
>NZ_JAKGTN010000039.1:0-25143 GCF_021568915.1 Vibrio sp. McD22-P3 | reverse complement strand
GTACTCAACGTGAGAAGTTGCGATTGTGATACCGCGCTCACGCTCTTCTGGAGCGTTATCGATAGATGCGAAGTCTTTCGCTTCACCGCCGTACACTTTAGCTAGAGTAGTACAGATTGCAGCAGTTAGAGTTGTTTTACCGTGGTCAACGTGGCCGATAGTACCAACGTTAACGTGCGGTTTAGTACGTTCAAATTTTTCTTTAGACACGATCGTGTTCCTTCCTAGTTATGATTCGCCCCGAGAACGAATTTTGTCGGGGCGCGCCAGAATTTGCTATTTTATGCGTCAATTTTACTCAACGCAACAGATTCATTACTAAACAATAGCTGATTAGCTGCGCTGTGCAATAATCGCATCCGCCACATTCTTCGGAGTCTCAGCGTATTCGCTAAATTCCATCGAATATGACGCACGACCTTGGGTCGCACTACGCAAGTCAGTTGCGTAACCAAACATCTCAGAGAGCGGTACTTGTGCACGGATGATCTTAAGGCCAGCGTGGCCGTCATCCATACCTTCGATCATGCCGCGGCGACGGTTAAGGTCACCAACAACATCACCCATCCAATCTTCTGGAGTCGTTACTTCAACCTTCATCATTGGCTCAAGCAGAACAGGTTGTGCTTCAAGCGCACCTTTTCTGAAGGCCATCGAGCCGGCGATCTTAAACGCCATCTCGCTAGAGTCGACATCATGGTAAGAGCCATCATACAGTGTTGCTTTGACATCCAGTACAGGATAGCCAGCAAGAACACCGTTGTTCATCTGCTCTTCGATACCTTTCGATACCGAGCTGATGTATTCCTTAGGAACCACACCACCCACGATCTCGTCAACGAACACAAACCCTTCACCCGCTTCAGATGGCTCAAGCTTAAGCCATACGTGACCATATTGACCACGACCACCTGATTGGCGAACAAATTTGCCTTCAACTTCTGTGCTGCCGCGAATTGTTTCGCGGTACGCAACTTGAGGTTTACCCACGTTGCAATCAACACTGAATTCGCGCTTCATACGGTCAACGATGATGTCTAGGTGAAGCTCACCCATACCTGAAATTAGCGTTTGGCCAGTTTCGTCATCGGTTTCCACACGGAACGACGGGTCTTCTGCTGCCAGTTTTCCTAGCGCAATACCCATTTTCTCTTGGTCAGCTTGAGAGCGAGGCTCTACCGCGATCTGAATAACTGGCTCAGGGAATTCCATGCGCTCAAGAATCACTTTGTGGTTCTGGTCACACAGGGTATCACCTGTTGTTACGTCCTTCAGACCAATCGCTGCTGCAATGTCACCCGCACGAACTTCTTTTACTTCTTCGCGCTTATTTGAGTGCATTTGAACGATACGGCCAAAGCGTTCACGCTTTTGCTTCACTGAGTTGTAAACAGCATCACCCGAGTTTACGACACCTGAGTAAACGCGCATAAACGCTAGAGTGCCTACAAACGGGTCGGTTGCAATCTTAAATGCAAGTGCAGCGAATGGTTCGTTGTCGTCCGCGTGACGCTCTACTTCGTTCTCATCATCGTCGATACCTTTAATCGCAGGTACGTCTACTGGAGAAGGAAGATATTCGATAACCGCGTCTAGTACCGCTTGCACACCTTTGTTCTTAAATGCACTACCACATGTTGCGAGTACAATTTCGTTATTTAGTGTACGAGTACGCAGACCCGCCTTGATTTCAGCTTCCGTTAGTTCGCCTTCTTCAAGGTATTTATCCATCAACTCTTCGCTTGCTTCTGCAGCGGCTTCAACCATGTTGTTGCGCCACTCTTCAGCTTCATCTTGCAGTTCTGCTGGAATCTCTTCGTAAGTGAAGGTCATACCTTGATCGGCATCGTTCCAGTTGATTGCTTTCATCTTGATAAGGTCGATGACACCTTTGAACTCATCTTCTGCACCAATGTTTAATTGGATTGGAACTGGGTTCGCACCAAGACGATTTTTAATTTGGTCCACAACGCGTAGGAAGTCTGCGCCTGCACGGTCCATCTTGTTCACAAATACCATACGTGGAACGTGATATTTATCAGCTTGACGCCATACAGTTTCAGACTGAGGTTCAACACCTGATGAGCCACAGAACACAACCACTGCACCATCAAGCACACGCAAAGAACGCTCTACTTCGATAGTAAAGTCAACGTGTCCAGGGGTATCAATGATGTTTACGCGATGATCTTGGAATTGTGCTTCCATACCACGCCAGAAGGTAGTAGTAGCAGCAGATGTGATAGTGATACCACGCTCTTGCTCCTGCTCCATCCAGTCCATGGTTGCAGCACCATCGTGAACTTCGCCGATTTTGTGAGAAAGGCCAGTGTAGAACAGAATACGCTCACTTGTGGTTGTTTTACCTGCATCTACGTGAGCAACGATACCGATATTACGATAGCGCTCAATAGGAGTTTTACGAGCCACGATTGTATCCTCTTACTAAGGTTAACCTTAGAGTATAGAAAAGTGCTGCGAGAGAACCTCGCAGCACTGAAAAGGTATTACCAGCGGTAATGAGCAAACGCTTTGTTAGCGTCAGCCATGCGGTGAACGTCTTCACGTTTCTTAACCGCAGTACCTTTGTTCTCAGACGCGTCTAGCATTTCAGCAGCTAGGCGTTGAGCCATAGATTTTTCACCACGCTTACGCGCAGCTTCAACCAACCAACGCATAGCAAGTGCGTTACGGCGAACCGGACGAACTTCTACAGGTACTTGGTAAGTTGAACCACCTACACGGCGAGATTTAACTTCTACCGCTGGGCGAACATTTTCAAGAGCTTCTTCAAATACAGCTAAGTGGTCTTTACCAGACTTCTCAGCCATAGCTTCTAGTGCAGTGTAAACAATTTTCTCTGCAGTAGATTTCTTTCCGTCAACCATAAGGATGTTAACGAACTTTGCCAGCAATTCAGATTTGAACTTAGGATCTGGAAGGATCTTACGCTGACCAATTACGCGACGACGTGGCATGGATATTCTCCGTTGTCTTCTTCAGGTTATCCAAAACTTTACAGTTTCTTCAAAAATTAAAAATAATTTAGTGTTTGGCCTTACTTAACGGAATCCATTAAGACTTAGGACGCTTCACACCGTACTTAGAACGACCTTGTTTACGGTCATTTACGCCAGCACAGTCTAGTGCGCCGCGAACAGTGTGGTAACGTACACCCGGAAGGTCTTTAACACGACCACCACGGATTAGAACAACACTGTGCTCTTGAAGGTTGTGACCTTCACCGCCGATGTACGAAGTCACTTCGAAGCCGTTCGTTAGACGAACACGACATACTTTACGAAGTGCTGAGTTAGGTTTTTTAGGTGTAGTAGTGTAAACACGAGTACATACACCACGTTTTTGTGGGCACGCTTCTAGTGCAGGCACGTTGCTTTTAACAACTTGCTTTGCACGAGGCTTACGTACCAACTGGTTAATAGTTGCCATTAACTAGCTCCTGATTTACTTGAAAGTAAGCTTTGTGAAAAATCTAGCCCTAACCGCCAATGGCAATTAGGGACGCAAAATTCTATGCAGCAGTGGGAGGTGTGTCAAGAAATATACAGATCTTTTTTAGATTAACTGCCGGGTTTTCATGTTTACAGCAAGCGATATGAAACGACTACTCCCAAGTAGTACTGTTAACATGTCGTTCGGTGAGTTCAACAAACCCATTAAAATCCACAACTTGAGTTGATTCTGATACTAGAGGCATCAACCCTCTAGCACTAAGATCCGGTTGCAACACGAAACATGCTGAAGGTAACGTTAAGTTTTTGTCAGTGATTAAATAACACGCATTTTCGACCAAAATTACTTGGTCATCTTGCGATAAATAGCGAAGTGCTTGTTGGTAGCCAATTTCGGTTTTGATGATATGAAGCATAAAGGGAGACCTAGAACGTTAATACTTTATGACAAAGACTCAACTGTTTGGCAATTTCACCCGTTTCAACTACTTGTGCACCAATAACCAGTTGCTCGGAGTCTAGCTGATATTGCAGCATACTCTGCTCGCAGACAAAGACGTCTTCAATGTCATACAACTCCATCAGCTTAAATGCGCTGATGTAGTCACGTGATAACACGTCAGCACTGTGTTGGTTTTGTCTGAGCTGATTAACACCTGCGCCAACAAAGAATACTTTGATGTCTTCAGTAAACGCCGATGTCGCTAACAGTGCGTCTAGTCCTTCACGCCCTTTTGCTGTTGAATGTGGTAATGAGTTAAATACAAACGCTAGTGTTGTCAAAACTGCACCACCCTGTCTTGCGTTAACATAGCGCTGGTGAGGCTACCCAACCCAGCGAGTTCAAAGCCTTGAGCTAAGTTATCGACATCGCGCGTATGTTGTGAGGCTTCGTCAACACCCAAGACACCACGTCGCAAAGAGGCGGCAACGCACGTTTCTAAGCGTACACCATAATCTTGTGCCAAACTCTGCCACTCAGCTGTCAAATCTAGCTCATCATTCGCAGGTACCACAAGGCGCGACGCATTGTGAATCCCATCCTGATAAAAGAACACACTCACTAGCTTATGTCCTCTAGCAATAAGAGCCTTAGCAAAGAGCAACGCGTTACGTGCAGACTGAGTCCCATAAACCGATCCATTGATAACTAATGTATAGGTTAACGCAGACACGTTATTCGTCCTCAGTCTTACGCTGACGGATATAGAGATAAACGGTGTGTTTTGAGATATTGAGACGATCTGCGACACGATTTATCGCATCTTTAATATCAAAAATACCTTTGTCGTAGAGCTCCATAACAATCTGGCGGTTCTTAGTATTGTTCGATACCGATTTATCCGCATTGATGTCTTCGATAGTGCGTTCTACGGTTTGGTCTACTAGCTCTTCTACATCACTGGCAAAGTTCACTGAAGATGCGGCATCTTTTGCATCTTGTGTAGGCATAAAAGATTGAAGGATTTGCGAGAATGGCGCATCTAAGTTCACGTTAATACACAGCAAACCAATGACACGATTATCACCATTGCGAATCGCAATAGTAATCGACTTCATCAGCACGCCGCCTTTAGCGCGAGTGAAGTATGAGCGAGAGAAGTTACGCTCAGAGCCTTCGATATCTTTGAGCATCTTAAGAGCTAGGTCGGTTATTGGTGAGCCAACTTGACGCCCTGTGTTTTCACCGTTGGCAATTTTCACTGCGGAAGTATTTAACGACTCCAGTGAGTGCAGAACGATTTCACAAAATGGACCAATTAAACTCGCTAATCCATCGACCACGGCCTCATAGGACTTAAGGATGATTTTGTCATGCTCGCTAAATGGCGCCACATCGACTGACTCCATTTCAAGCAGCTCATCGGGATTGGTAATTTCAGTCACTGTACTTTGACCCTAGAGATAACTTAAAAAAATTACCGTAAGTTTATCAGAAAATTTGAAGCTGACCTCTAAGTATGTCTCTAACAAGTGATTTAGGGCAAAAAAAGTGCAGTTTTTTATCTACCGTGGCTTTCATCAAACTAAAAAAAGACCCACCGTAGTGAGTCTTTATCGTTCAATGCATTAATTATTGAGTTGCTTGAGCGTCATCGCCATCGATTTTTAGCAGCTCTACTTCAAATACCAATGTAGAGTTCGCAGGAATCGTTGGTGTGTCTTGCTCGCCATAAGCTAACTCTGGTGGGATAACGAACTTGTATTTAGAACCCACTTTCATTAGCTGAACACCTTCAGTCCAACCTGGAATAACACGGTTAAGCGGGAATGTCGCTGGTTGACCACGATCGTATGAGCTATCAAATTGAGTGCCGTCAATCAAAGTACCTTTGTAGTGTACTTCTACTGTGTCAGTCTCTTTTGGTTGCGCACCAGTACCTTCTGTTTCTACTTGGTACAGTAAGCCAGAGTCTGTTTTAGTCACACCATCTTGTTTCTCGAATTCAGCACGGAAATCGTCACCAGCTTTCTTAGCTGCAGCCGCTTTTTCTTCTGATTGCTTCTGCATAGTTTCAGCAACACGCTTGTCTAAACCTTCCAGTGCAGCACGAATTTCATCTTCTGTCAGTTCAGCTTTACCCGCAAACGCTTGTTCTATACCTTTAAGAACCAGTTCTTTCTTCAGCTCGATGCCAAACTCAGCCGGTTTTTCAATGCTCGTGCTTAGGTAGTTAGCGAAAGAAACGCCGATTGCGTAAGCTGCTTTATCATCTTCTGTCTTAAAGTGAACCGCTTTGCCTGTCTCCGCTTGAACTTGCTCTTGCGCCGCTGGCTCTGCTTTTGGTTCTTCTTTTTGACAACCGACTGCCAACATTACTGTCGCAGCAAGTAGCGACACTTTAAATAATGATTTCATTTAATTCTCCGATTATGGAATTCAACGCCTACTCATACTTATTAAACTTGTCTTTCAGCGCAGCATGCGTAACTATCTCAATCTAGTAACTATTTCTACATAGCTCAAGCTTTAAATATACTAGCTTAAACTCAAGACTCAACGTGGAATAACGCTAATGATGCGAATAATATCTCATTCTGTGCTGTGGTTAATTGTCATCAGCCTGTTAAATGGCTGCTTTTTCTCCAGTGATTCAGAGAGACAATGGGACCTAGCGCTAGAGGGAACCAGTGCCATTGCGTTAAGCCGCGATGCCAGATTCGCCTTGCTTTACTCCAAGCAGCAGCACCTTCAGCTATGGGACCTCAACCAAAACAAACTGTTAGCTCGCTTGGGCATTCAAGATCCTGAGCAGAATATTATTTCCCTCATTCGTTTTAGCGATAATGGCCGCTTTGCTGTCACTGCCACACAAACCAACTTCGCCGTCTGGGATTTAGCCTGGTCTCAATCTACCGGACTTTGGTCTATCTCTGACGGACTCATACAAGACATCGCTTTGGGCAATAATGGCGATGAAGTGCTTATTGGTCTCAGTAATGGTAAAGCCATATTCATCGATTTAGTCACTGGAAGACGCCTAGAGTTCCTCGCTCACGTAGAAAAAGTGAATTCTGTTTCACTATCGCCTAATGGAAAATACGCACTATCAGGAGGCAACGACCATAATGCTTACTTCTGGAGCACCGAATCTGGTCAAATATTACAGCAATTTGAACATGAGCAACGGGTCGGCACAGTAGAACTACAACGCGATGGTTTATACGCACTCACTTCAGATAGTGGAAATAATGCCATTATTTGGGATCTGAAAACTGGCAAAGAGGTCAGTCAGCTAAGCAGCTGGACTCGACAGCTTATCTTCTCCTCTGCGCGCTTTTCCGATGACGGTACTCGTTTAGTCACCGGTTCTCCCTCTTCTAGAATGGTCACCTGGGACACGCAATCTGGTAAACGAATAGAAGGCTTCGAAGTTGAGATGTTAAAAGATGTTCGTCCGCCTCGAGGAGTAGTGTATGATGCCGCTTTTGAGAGCAACCAACGCGTCCTCTCAGCCTCTTCTGCCGGTGTTGTGCAGGCTTGGAATTTGAGTGAGTAGAGATTATGAGTAATAAAGAAGTTCAGGCTCTCGAAGAGAGAATTAACGATATGGAATGCAAAATGGCATTCCAAGAGCAAACCATCGAAGAGCTCAATGACGCCCTAACTCAACAGCAACTACTGATCAGTAAAATGCAAGATCAAATGAAGTATGTTGTTGGTAAAGTGAAAAATATGGATACGTCCAACCTTGCCGATCCTTCAGAAGAAACGCCCCCTCCTCATTACTGATTGCCCCAGATATAAGAAAGCCCCTGCGTAATGCTGGGGCTTTTGAATTATCTATAAGTCCGGCTCAATCACTAAAGCGCGCGTTGGCGTACCGCTTCAAATAAACAAATCCCCGATGCTACCGAAACGTTCAAACTTGATACCGAGCCCGCCATTGGAATTTTAATCAGATCGTCACACGTTTCACGAGTTAAACGGCGCATACCGTCACCTTCCGCACCCATCACAATCGCTAAAGGTCCATCAAGTTTCGCTTGGTAGATATCGTGAGTCGCTTCCCCAGCGGTCCCAGCAATCCAGATTCCTTGCTCTTGCAATGCTCGCATCGTACGAGCGAGGTTAGTTACGCGAACCAAAGGAACAGTCTCAGCGGCACCACAGGCCACTTTACTGACAGTGGCCGTTAGTGGCGCAGAGCGATCTTTCGGCACAATAACAGCAGCAACACCCGCCGCATCGGCATTACGTAAACAAGCACCCAGATTATGAGGGTCAGTCACACCATCAAGAATTAGCAATAGTGGCTGAGCATGCTGGCTTAGAATACTATCTAGATCATTCTCATTGAGCTGCTTAGCTGGTTTTACTTTCGCAATGATTCCCTGATGATTGGCACCACGTGCTTTGTCATCAAGCGTCTTACGGTTCATTTGCTGAATCGACACACCAATTTGAGTCAATTCATTCAGCACTGGCATCAAGCGCTCATCTTGACGCCCCTTTAATACGTACGCTTCTATAAAACGTACTGGATCTCTTTCCAATACAGCTTTCACAGCATGAATGCCGTAGATAAATTCGTTACTCATGGTTTAACCTTGAATTCTATTTTTTCTTCGCTCGACCCGCTTTACTGCGCGCTTTGTTCTTGCGAGCTTTTTCGGCTTTGGACTTTTTGCGCTTATGCGGCAATACGTCTTCTTGTCCGTCAGGCCTTTTCGTTGCTTCGACAAGAGGCTTAGCTTTTGCGCCTCGCTTACCTCTTACCTCTGCGACACGTTGTTTTGCCTTCGCTTTTTTCTTCTCAGCTTCAGCAACACGTTTTTTAGCCGTTTTTCCTTTGCCGCGTAGCTTACGACTTGTTTCCTCTAATTCAAAGTCTATTTTCTTCTCATCGAGGTTAACCGCCAGCACTTTTACTTTTACCGCATCACCTAATCGATAAATCGCACCAAAGCTTTCACCGATAAGTCTTTGACCTATCGGATCAAACTGATAGTAGTCATTAGCAAGTGAGGAAATATGCACCAAACCATCAATGTGCAATTCCGTTAAACGTACAAAGAACCCAAAACCGGTGACATTCGCAATAACACCATCAAGAACTTCGCCAACATGGTCTTGCATGTACTCACACTTGAGCCAATCTGCCACATCACGTGTCGCATCATCTGCTCGGCGCTCTGTCATCGAGCATTGCTCACCATAGAAGTCCATATCATCGAAGGAATAATGGTAGCCACCGGTTGGTGTCCATCGATCGGTGTTGCGACCTTCTTGCTTAGCAATTAGATACTTAATCGCTCGATGCAACAACAAGTCAGGATAACGACGAATTGGAGAAGTAAAATGCGCATAGCGTTTGAGCGCTAACCCAAAGTGACCTGCATTATCTGCGTTATACACCGCTTGCTTCATTGAGCGTAATAGCATGGTCTGGATCAACTCTTTGTCTTGGCGCTGCTGGATTTTTCGAATCAGCTCAGCGTAATCCGTTGGTGACGGGTCTAAACCACCAGATAAATCTAAGCCAAGCTCTCCCAAGAAATCTCTAAAACCTTGCAGCCTTTCCTCTCCCGGAGTCTCGTGAATACGATACAGGGCCGGCTCTTTGGCTTTCTCAACCAGAGAAGCGGAAGCAATATTTGCCAATATCATACATTCTTCGATGATCTTATGGGCATCATTGCGAATCACAGGTTCGATGCGGTCAATTTTACGCTCTGCATTGAAGATAAACTTGGTTTCTACTGTTTCGAACTCAATTGCACCACGATAGTCACGTGCTTCTTTCAGCACTTGATACATATTGTGGAGCTCATGCAAGTGTGGCACTAACGCACTATAGCGTTCACGTAACTCTTCGTTACCCTCTAAAATATCACTCACTTTGTTATAGGTCAGACGAGCATGGGAGTTCATCACGGCTTCGTAATGCTTATAACCTGAAAGTTTGCCCGTTTCCGAAATGGTCATTTCGCACACCATACATAAACGGTCTACTTGAGGATTAAGCGAACACAATCCGTTCGACAATACCTCAGGTAACATAGGAACCACCTGAGATGGGAAATAAACAGAGTTACCACGTACGATGGCTTCTTTATCTAGAGGGGAATCCGGACGAACATAATAGCTGACATCCGCGATCGCAACCCATAAGCGCCAACCACCACTTTTTTTACGTTCACAGTAGACGGCATCATCAAAGTCACGAGCATCTTCACCATCAATCGTGACAAGAGGCAACTCGCGTAGATCGACGCGGCCCTTTTTAGCCTCTTCAGGTACAAATTCGCCAAATTGCTGAACTTGCTTTTCAACTTCGGCTGGCCACTCATGAGGAATTTGATGAGTGCGAATTGCTATTTGGGTTTCCATGCCAGGCGCCATGTTCTCGCCAAGCACTTCAACTACTTGCCCCATCATTCCACGAGATCGGCTGCCACGGTCTGTCACTTCAACCACAACAACATTGCCCATTCGGGCGCCGCCTCGGTGTTCGTTCGGGATTAGGATATCTTGGCTAATACGAGAATCATCAGCAACGACATAGGCGTAACCATATTCTAGGAAAAATCGGCCTACGACTTGCGTCTTGCGCTCTTCCAATACACGTACGAGTCGCCCTTCCTTTCGACCACGTTTATCGGTGCCAGATGGCTGTACTAATACAAAATCGCCATGCAATAGTGTACGCATTTGGTGATGAGGAAGCAGAACATCATTGTCCTTATTCATGCTTCCTTCAGGTCTCACCCAGCCATGTCCATCTTTATGACCTATGACATAGCCTTTAATCATTTCTAATTTATCTGGTAAGGCATAACACTGGCGTCGAGTGAAGACCAACTGGCCATCACGCTCCATAGCACGTAAACGACGACGCAGCCCTTCATAATGCTCTTCGCCTTCAAGCCCTAATGCTTCAAACAGATCATTTCTGTTCATTGGTACATTGACGCTTTCTAAGAAATCGGTGATGAATTCTCGGCTTGGAATTGGGTTGTCGTAGTTTTGGGACTCTCTTTCTGCAAAAGGGTCGTCTACTTTGATATCGCTAGGCTTGTTCGACATAGTCTGACCTATATTTTAGGAGGGATACGTCGATTATAACTGACAGAGCAGATAAGCTACAGAAATGCTTTGAATTTCTCGTATTGCTGAAAAATTACCAGAACGTCGTTCGACGCTTTGCCCTTGCAATAATATTTTCAGGCATACGTTGCTCTAAGCCACGTCTTAACATAGAGATACGTTTATGCTTACGACTATCAGGAGTCACCGAGTTGTAGAGCCAACGATATGCATCTTCGTAGTCCAGGGGGCTACCAAAATCTCGAAGCAACAATTCTGCAAGTTGAATTCTCGCATCAATATTGCCCATTGACGCCGCTTCTCTAAAATAGGGAATGGCTCGCTCTTTATCCTGCTGCACAAAAGTGCCACGAGAGTAATAGCGACCTAGCTGTTCAAGCGCTACCGGTAATCCTTGATGGGCTGCATTTTCCATGTAGTACAGACCCAACTCTACATCTTGGGGCACACAAACACCCCAAGCAAGCATATCGCCATAAAGAAATTCATAGGAAGGTAAGTTGATGCGTGTCGCGCGCGCCATAATATCTTCAACCAGCTGACAGTTATCTGCTTTGACTCGAGCTAGATGTCGATTTTCTTCAATTAAACCAATCAGTTCATCTTCAGAATAGATAGGGATCGGAGCCCCCACTTCTTTGGCGTGAAGTGTTTTTACAGAGCCAAGTAGCGCCATGCAAACAAGTGCTGCTAGTTTGTGTCGCTTAATCACTGTGTAACTACTCCTCATACGCAAGTACCAAAGCCAACCAACGCTTATGGATGGTTTAACTTTTATCGGCAGTTACTCGCCTCGCTTTAGAGAAAAAATGGGAAAAGTGGCAATATATTGCCACTTTTGAATAGCTGAAGTTCAAAGACGTCAAAACCTTGGCACAAGATCACATTTGCTCTATGTTCATCACCAATAAAAAAAGCCAGCGTAAATGCTGGCTTTTTAGAACTTTCAATCGATTAAGCCTCGAATGGCTGAACCTTAATGATCGTTTCGTTACGATCTGGACCTGTAGAGATAATATCTACTGGTACGCCTGTCAGTTCTTCAATACGCTTGATGTAGTCTAGAGCGGCTTGAGGAAGTTGCTCGATAGACGTTGCACCAAATGTTGTTTCAGACCAACCAGGCATAGTTTCGTAAATTGGTGTTGCTTCTTCAAAAGCTTCAGCAGCCATTGGAGAAACTTCCAAGATAGAGCCATCTTTCATCTTGTAACCAGTACAGATTTTCAGCTCTTCTAGACCGTCAAGCACGTCTAGTTTAGTTAGACAGAAACCTGAGATAGAGTTGATTTGTACTGCACGACGCATTGCTACTGCATCAAACCAACCAGTACGACGTAGACGACCTGTTGTAGCACCGAACTCGTGACCAACATCACCAAGGTGCTTACCTACTGGGTCTTGCTTATCTAGGCCATCGTAAAGCTCTGTTGGGAATGGACCAGAACCAACACGAGTACAGTAAGCTTTAGTGATACCTAGAATGTAACCGATATGACGAGGACCAAAACCTGAACCTGCAGCAACGCCGCCAGCGGTAGTGTTTGAAGACGTTACATAAGGGTATGTACCGTGGTCGATATCTAGAAGCGTACCTTGAGCACCTTCGAACATGATCTTGTCACCACGCTTACGCGCTGCATCAAGTTCATCAGTTACATCAATAACCATTGAAGTTAGAAGGTCTGCATAACCCATGCATTGTTCTAGAACTTCGTCATAGCTTACTGTGTCTGCTTTGTAGAAGTGCTCTAGTTGGAAGTTATGGAACTCCATGACTTCTTTTAGCTTCTCAGCGAAGACTTCTTTATCGAAAAGATCACCAACGCGTAGACCACGACGTGCAACTTTGTCTTCGTATGCTGGACCGATACCACGACCAGTTGTACCAATTGCTTTATTACCACGAGCGATTTCACGCGCTTGGTCAATAGCAATGTGGTAAGGAAGAATTAGAGGACAAGCTTCAGAAACGAAAAGACGCTCGCGAACTGGAATACCACGCTCTTCTAGAGGCTTCATTTCTTTAAGAAGTGCTTCTGGTGAAAGAACAACACCATTACCAATAACACACTTAATGTTATCGCGAAGAATGCCTGATGGAATCAAATGAAGTACGGTTTTTTCACCGTTAATGACTAGAGTGTGACCTGCATTGTGACCGCCTTGGTAGCGAACCACGTACTTTGCATCTTCAGTTAAAAGGTCTACGATTTTACCTTTACCTTCGTCACCCCATTGGGTGCCCAGAACGACTACGTTATTACCCATCTTTCCAAATCTGATTGCTAGTTAAAAAAGGATTCTAGCATCGAAATCACAAATTTGCAGTCATTTTTTAAGCATTAGAATCCCGCTTTGTGGTAAGTGACTGATGCTGGCTAATAAAAAAACGATATTGTGACTAGTTTAGCATCATGAAGGTAATTACAGCACCTGCCACAACAAGACAGCCGCCGATTCTTCTTAAATGCTCATCAGGTTGCTGAGCTAATTGGGAAACCATGTTTCGCCAACCTCGCGGGGCAAGTAAGGGCCCTAGCCCTTCGACAACTAACACTAAACCCAAGGCAATCCATAACGACTGTGACATTGTTTTTCTCCCAAAAAATAGGGCTCCCTTGAGGAGCCCTATTACGGTATAGCTTAAGATTATTTAACTGGAGCGCCGTTCATATCGTTCATGTAACGGAAGAACTCACTCTTAGGATCAAGAACTAAGATATCGCTCTTGTCAGAGAATGACGTCTTATACGCCGATAGTGAACGTAGGAAGCTAAAGAACTCTGGATCTTTGTTATACGCCGAAGAGTAGATAGCTGCTGCTTTTGCGTCTGCACCACCTCGAGTTACACGAGCTGTTTTGTCTGCTTCAGCCAATAGTGTTGCCACTTCTAGCTCAGCTTGAGCACGAATAACTTCTGCTTTCTCACGACCTTGAGAACGGTGCTTACGAGCTACTGACTCACGCTCAGCACGCATACGACGATAAATCGATTCACTGATTTCATCAGGAAGGTTGATTTTCTTCATACGGAAGTCAACAACACGAACACCTAAATCTTTCATCGCGCTTTCACGGGTATCACGAAGCACGTTGCTCATGATCTTATCGCGTTCGCCATCAATCTCTAGAGCTTGCTTAGCCGCTTCAGTGGTGACTTCTTCACTGTCTGCACTTTCAGGAAGTACATCGTTGTTACGAGGACCAGAAACAATCTGTTTGATCTCACGAGCACCGATTTCAGAACGAAGCACATCGGTAACTTTACGTTCTAAAAGCGCTTGCGCAGTAAGAGCATTACCGCCACCCGTTGCCAGATAGTATTGACGGAAATCTTCAATCTTCCACTTAACATAAGTGTTGATGATGACGTCTTTTTTCTCTGACGTTACGAAACGGTCACCGCGACCATCCATTGTCTGGATACGTGCGTCCAATGTTTTCACGCGATCGAACAGTGGCATCTTGAAATGCAAACCAGGCTCGTAGATGCGAGATACTTGGTTGTCATCGGTAAGAACACGACCAAATCGAATCACGATTCCACGCTCACCTTCAGGGATGACAAACAAAGACATCAGCATCAATGCTAAGGCAACGACTAATACTGGTATCATCAATTTACGCATTATTAGTATCTCCCTTGACGCGTCGAGTTATTGCGAGACGTATTGTTGCTTGAAGAAGTATCGCTGGCCGACGGATCTAATTGAATCTGTTCATAAGCCGATGTTTCCTTTGGCTTACGTGACTTAGATGAACCTTCTTGACCTGCTAGCTTATCGATAGGCAAGTACAACAGGTTACCACTTGATTCAGAGTCAATAAGAACCTTAGATGTATTTGAGTACACTTCTTCCATCGTATCTAGGTACAGACGGTTACGAGTAACCTCTGGTGCTGCTTGATATTCTGGGAGTAGTTTCTCAAACTGAGCTACTTGACCTAGCGCTTCATTGGTTATTCTCTCTGAATAACCTTGAGCTTCTTTCTTCAAACGCTCAGAGCGACCTGTCGCTTTAGGAATAATCTCGTTTTTGTACGCTTCTGCTTCTCGAATGAAACGCTCTTCATCCTCTCGAGCAGCGATCGCATCATCAAATGCATCTTTAACTTGCTCTGGTGGACGAGCTGACTGGAAGTTGACGTCAACGATGGACAGACCCATATCGTAGTTATCAATGATCTCATTCAGCGTTTCTTGAGTGCTTTGACGAATCTGTTGACGACCACTGGTCAGGATACTATCCATCAGTGAGTCACCGATTACTGCACGTAGTGCCGAGTCAGTTGCTTGGCTTAAGCTGTCATCAGCGTTAGTGACAACAAAAAGATACTTGTATGGATCAGAGACGCGGTACTGTACGTCCATCGAAACTGAAACTACGTTTTCGTCTTTTGTCAGCATGGTACCTGATGCACGAAGCGAGCGAATTGCTTGCACGTTAACAGGTTGGTATTCGTCGATAAAGCGAGGACGCCAGTTCAGACCTGGGTCGACGATTCGATCGAATTTACCGAGACGGAGAACGACACCTCGCTCACCTTCACTAATGGTATAGAAGCCAGAAAAGAACCAAATAGCGACTGCGATCAATGCAATGACACCAAAGCCTATTGCACTACCACCACCGCCAATTGATGGGCCACCATTACCACCACGTTTACCAAACTTACCACCGATTTTCTGACTCAGCTTATTAAAGACTTCATCTAAATCAGGCGGTCCTTGATCACGACCACCGGAGTTCCGGTCACCACGATTGTTATTACCCCATGGGTCTTTATCGCGGCCGTTGTTTCCATTGTTATTACCAGGCTCATTCCACGCCATTAGGAAGCTCCATCATTTAGTATGACGTTATACTGTAGCAGTCCTTTAAGTAACTATAAAGTCACTCAAAACTGCCCCTTCTCTTTTTTCAAGTCTAGACCAATCTACTTGTTGCATCCGAATATCAATCAACAAGTTACCTTCTTCGTCGTATTCTTCACGTTGAATACAATTCATCTGGAAAAATGTACTACGAAATCGCCCTTGAAACTGCGGCGGAATTCGCAATTGATATTGAACCATTTGGCTCGCTAAGCGCTCTGTTAGCGCTTCGAACAACAGTTCGATTCCTTGCCCTTCCATGGCAGAAACCCAAACGGCTCTCGGAATTCCTTCGTCATTACGTTCTATACGTGGACGTTGGCCATCTAGATTATCTATTTTATTCATCACAACGAGAGAAGGCACTTCATGTGCATCTATCTCTTCTAGCACGTCATGAACAGCTTGAATATTCTCACGAAATCGGTCATCACTGGCATCGACAACATGTAACAAAATGTCAGCTTCCTGCGTTTCTTGCAGTGTTGCCTTAAATGCCGCGACTAAATCATGCGGTAGATGACGGATAAATCCTACCGTATCCGCAAGGATAGCCGGACCGACGTCCGCTAATTGTATTTTTCTTAAAGTGGGGTCGAGTGTTGCGAATAACTGGTCAGCAGCATACACCCCTGCTTCAGTAATACGGTTAAACAGTGTTGATTTGCCCGCGTTGGTATAACCTACTAGGGAAATCGTTGGGATTTCAGCTCTGTTTCGGGCTCGTCTGCCTTGTTCACGCTGTTTTGCGACTTTTTCTAGACGACGCAAAATCGCTTTAATTCGATCACGCAGAAGTCGACGGTCGGTCTCTAACTGAGTTTCGCCGGGACCACGTAAACCAATACCACCTTTTTGCCTTTCAAGGTGCGTCCAACCTCGAATCAATCGAGTCGATATGTGACGCAACTGTGCTAGCTCTACTTGCAACTTACCTTCGTGGGTACGTGCTCGCTGAGCAAAAATGTCGAGGATCAGACCAGTGCGATCCAAGACTCGACATTTACACAGACTTTCTAAATTACGCTCTTGGGCAGGAGAAAGGGCGTGATTAAAAATCACAATGTCAGCACCAGTTAACTGCACTGTCTGCGCAATCTCCTGAGCTTTACCTTCTCCAACATAGTATTTCGGGTGAGGGGACTGCCGGCTTCCGGTTACTACCTGTAACGCATTAACGCCTGCAGAAGATACGAGCATCTCAAATTCGCTAAGATCTTCCCACTCACCTTCTTGCGTGAAGTTGATATGAACAAGTACAGCTTGCTCCCCCGATTCATAACGGTCAAACAAGCTACCAACTCCTATTTAATTGTCTTGTTTTATTAAATTCGGTATTAATCGTCAGATTTCTCTTGTTGACGATCACCAGCTGGACGCTCACCACTATGATGACTAACCGCACGAGCTGGAACAACCGTAGAAATCGCATGCTTATAAACCATTTGATTTACGGTGTTTTTCAAAAGGATCACAAACTGATCGAAAGACTCAATTTGACCTTGTAGCTTGATCCCGTTTACAAGGTAGATTGATACTGGAATACGCTCGCGACGTAGTGCATTTAGGAATGGGTCTTGAAGAGATTGCCCCTTAGCCATTTTTATTTTCCTTATATTAATATTGTAGTTTTAATTATTTAGCTATTGGTGCACTGCAATGTTAGGTGCTGCCTTTGCATCTGAGCTAAACCAATGAAATACCCCTTAGTTTTATAATCATAGAACAACTATTGCCTTTGAAAACAAAACTCAGTTCCTTTTTGGGTACAAATACGCAAAAGCGACCACATTATACACAGTTAATGCCATCAGATGCTATGGCATCTGTGAGAGTTTTCATTGAATCCTCAACATGTTCGCTGTCTAACCAAACCAAATCATCCCAACTCCTTAACCAGGTGATTTGACGCTTGGCCAATTGGCGAGTCGCACAGATCCCGCGAAAGATCGCGTCATCTAAAGTGCTCTCTCCGTCCAAATATTCCCACATCTGACGATATCCGACACAACGAATAGACGGCAGATCCGGGTGAAGATCTTCACGAGCATATAACGCTTTGACTTCATCTTCAAAGCCTGCTTGTATCATTTTCTCGAAGCGCAATTCAATTCGTTTATGTAACAAAGCACGATCTTTGGGCGCTACCGCAAATTGTTTAACACGAAATGGTAAAGGCTCGCCTTTGGTTTCAGTCAATTCTGTCAATGATTTACCAGAGATACGATAAACTTCGAGCGCACGTGATAGTCGCTGAGGATCATTTGGATGTATCCTCTCTGCTGAGACAGGATCTATAGCTCGAAGTTCATTATGAAGTGCTTGCCACCCTTTTTCCGTGGCTTCTTGCTCGATCTGTTTACGGATTTCCGGGTTCGCTGCAGGTAACGGCGATAAGCCTTGTAATAGCGCTTTAAAGTACAGCATTGTGCCGCCAACCAGCATCGGGATCTTGCCTTCAGCGTGAATTTTGGCAATTTCGTTCAAAGCATCGCGTCTAAAATCCGCCGCAGAATACGCCTCTGCTGGATCCAAAATATCGATTAAGCGATGTGGAGCTAGTGCAAGCTCATCAGCATCTGGCTTTGCGGTACCAATATCCATGCCCTTGTATATTAGGGCTGAATCAACACTGATGATCTCCACAGGGTATTGTTGACGAAGACGAATAGCTAAGTCGGTCTTACCGGATGCGGTTGGACCCATTAAAAACAAAACGAGTGGTAATTTTTGATTCATGATGAAAATGCTGCAATTGTGGCCGTAAAATCGACAGGTCGAACAAATTTAGGGTCGCTTAACGGTAGCTGACCTTCGTAGAGCTGTTCAAGGTTGCCAAGCAACTGAACGGATTCAGATAAAGTGTAGCTACTTTTCACTTGCAGCACTTTTTTCGCTAACCAAAGGCTTAACTGACTGGTGGTTTGATCATGCTGCTCAAGGGTTGCCAAGTATGACAGCATTTCATCAATTAACAATTGCAAATTTTGCTGCCTTAATGGTGAAGGTACCCCCATCACCATTGCGGTTTGTTTATTGCGTACCTTAATGTCGATACCAAAGTTCAACATAAGCTGCTCATGATCCTCAACCGCCTTTAATTGCCCTTCATTGACTTTCAATGAGAGCGGCACCAACAGTGGTTGCATGGTCAACGCACCTGTTTTTGGGCTCAATTGAGCAAACAATTTGTAAAACTCCGCCCGGCGCAAAGACACTACCGCGCAAATGGGCTCCGCCTTCACCAACACATAACATTGGTCGACAATGGCAATAGCCTTACCGATTCGCTCAATATTCACGTCCATCTGGTTTGGCTTTTGCATTTTAGGTTCAGCCAGCTGATGAACGTTAGTTTCAATATTGGGCGTTTGCATCAACTCCTGATAGACTCGAACTTCGTCGGCCGTTGGCGCTTTTTCTATGACACGAGCCGAACTCTTATTGCTAGAAGTCTTCGCACCACGCTCAGATACCCAGTCGCTGCGAGGAGAATGCTCTGCAATTTCATGACCTACCGAAGTACTTTGCACAGCATACTCTGATTGACTATCGCGTCTTTGATAATCCGCTCTACCGGGATAAGCAGGTATGCTTTCTACAGCGCTAAGCGTAGCATTGTCGACATCAATTCTCGATGTTTGCCCCGGCTCTCTGTGTTCAGTGACTTTTGCTTCATTTTGACTGTTAGCCGATGAACTAAAAGCTGCTGGAGAAGCTGGCTGAGCGTCAATAGACTTAGCCTGAACCAAAGCATCGCTCAGAGCTTGGTAGATAAAATCGTGAACCAGGCGAGCTTGATGGAAGCGAACTTCATGTTTTGCGGGATGCACATTCACATCCACCTGATGAGGGTCAATATCAATAAACAAGATATAAGCAGCAAACTGCTCTGGGGCTAGACTGTTTTCGTAGCTTTGACGAATCGCATGATTGATGAGTTTGTCTTTCATCATCCGACCATTAACATAGCAATATTGCAGATCACTTTGAGCTCTAGCACCTTCTGGGGTGGTAATCCAGCCATGTAATTTCAAATCATTATGCTGCAACTCAATCTTAAGCATATTGCGCACAAATGGCGCCCCACACACGGCTGCTATTCGCTTCTCTGTTTGCGCATCGGTCTTTGCAGCACGGTACTGCCTTACTAACTTACCGTTGTGCTTCAGGTTGATCGAGACGTCAAAACGGCTCAAGGCGATCCGTTTTAATAGCTCATCAATATGAGTAAATTCCGTTTTCTCAGTGCGCAAAAACTTGCGTCTTGCTGGTGTATTGAAAAACAGGTCAAGGACTTCAAGTGTGGTACCAATGGGGTGTGCAGCAGGTTTAAGCTTCACTGCCATGTCACGCCCTTCGGCATATGCACTCCAAGCTTGTTCTTGCGTGGCAGGACGAGAAGTCAGTGTCAGTCGAGCCACAGAGCTTATACTTGCTAACGCTTCACCGCGAAAGCCCAGGCTCATAATGGCTTCAAGATCATCCAAGGTATGAATCTTCGACGTCGCGTGACGACTAAGTGCCAGTTGCAACTCATCTTTAGCAATCCCTTTGCCGTTATCACGCACACGGATAAGTTTGGCACCTCCTTTTTCGATATCAATATCGATACGAGTCGCACCAGAATCAAGACTATTTTCGACCAACTCCTTTACTACCGAAGCTGGTCGTTCCACCACTTCACCCGCTGCAATTTGGTTAGCCAGTCGAGCAGGGAGTATCTTAATCGTCACTTATCTTCTCCAAAATGAGCTACATCATTCTTGTTTACTTATTAGGTATCAACAAGACTTGGCCTACTGCCAATGAGTCTGAACGTAGCTTGTTCGCATCTCGTATACTTTGGACGGTCACACCATACTTAGACGCAATCTTTCCTAAGAACTCCCCTCGCTGCACTTTGTGCTTACGCAGAGGTAGGTCCTTTAAACTGACTGTGATTTTTAGTTTCTGCCCCAGTTTCAATACATCAGATTTGAGGTTGTTCTCGCGTTTAATATCCGCAACGGAAACTTTATATTTATTGGCAACCTTACCCAAGTAGTCACCTTTGGCCACAGTATGGGTTACCGTTTTAGTTTCAACCGTATTTACCTTGCTGCTGACCTTCACTGGTGCGCTGCTCCCAGGAATCACCAAAGTTTGTCCTACCGCCAGCGAAGTACTCTTCAGGTTATTGGCACTCTTAATAGCCGAAACCGACGTCCCATAATTTTGAGCAATCACAGATAAGGATTCACCACGCTTCACGGTATGTTTTTTCTGCTGGCCGCGATTGGCAAACAAAGTCCCTTCCGGCGGATTCGCTTCAAAATACTGGACGATCGCTTTGGCTAAGGCACGCGCCAATTTATCTTGGTGACTACGAGTCGTCAGCAAGCGCTCTTCTGTTGGGTTGGAAATAAAGCCAGTTTCAACCAGAACCGAAGGAATATCCGGTGATTTCAACACCGCTAGGCTCGCATTAACAGGCTCTTTCTTATGAAGATGCGCAACTTTACCCATCTCTTTTAAAATCTTAGTTGCGACTTTGTAGCCCTCTTTTTGAGAGTGACTAAATTGCAAATCTAAGAGTGTTTGACTGACATTTCTATCGTTGGTGTTCTTCGATAACACCTCACCAGCACCGCCCAATAATTCAGATTGCTGCTCGTGATTCTCTACCCAGCGCGCAATCTCGGTGTTCGCTCGTCTAGTATTCAGGACAAACACTGACGCACCACGAGGTTGTGGCGTTCTAAACGCATCGGCGTGAATTGAAACCAATAAGTGTGCTTTATTCTTACGTGCAATCTCAGAACGTTTATTAAGATTGACAAAATAGTCACCACGGCGAGTCAATACTGCCTTCATGCCTGGAATAGCATCGATCTGTGCAGCCAGTTTTTTCGACACGCTCAAGGTCACGTGTTTTTCGTATTTCTTAGTTGGTCCAATCGACCCCGGATCTTCACCGCCATGGCCGGCATCAATTGCAACGATAATATCTGCTGTGCCTCTTAACTGAGAAGCATCACGACTTACTGCCGTTTTACTGCTTGGTGCCGTTGCTTTAGGCTGGCTGCTCGCTTTACCGTGAGGCAAGTCAATAACCAGGCGATGTCCATACTGTCCACCCGGTGTGGGGTTCAGTTTAAAGATTTGCGGCGTTGAAGACTTCTTTAACTCGAACACCAAGCGATAGGTCCCTTTGCTAGGTGGTGAGCTTTTACGAATTTTGCTCAGCACTGGGCTATCGGTTACGTTCATTGGTAACTTGGTGTTCAAGGTTGTGTTTTTAAGATCCACTACAATTCGGCTTGGGCCCGATAGTGAGAAATAACTGTAGTCCGCTTCAGACTTAAGGTCGATAACAACACGCGTTTCGTCTGGTGACGGCCAAACGCGTAGACCCTCTAACGCATTGGCTAAAGTAACGGTAGGAAATATCAACAAGATTGGCAGCATGACTTTAGCCATGCTGCTAAGAAAACGACTGATCAATTTAACTCCAACTGACTTATTAATTCTCTTCCGTAATCGCTATTTGCAGTGAAGGCAATCTCTCTTGCCTCGCCAACATACGTAATCTCGATATCAATATCGGCATCAGGTAAGACGCCTACGCCTTTTTCAGGCCATTCCACTAAACAGATAGCATCATCCGAGAAGTAATCACGAATGCCCATGAACTCAAGTTCTTCAGGATCCGCTAAGCGATATAGGTCGAAGTGATATACGTTCCAACCATCAAGCTGATAGGGCTCTACCAAGGTATAAGTCGGGCTTTTTACATTACCCTTATGTCCAAGACTCTGAATAAAGCCACGACTGAATGTGGTCTTCCCAGCGCCAAGATCACCATGCAAATAAATCGTTGTCTGTTTTGAACAGAGATTGGCCAATTTAGTTCCAATTAAAATCGTTGCGGATTCATCTGCTAAGGTAAATTTTTTAGTGCTCATCACATTTTTCTCTGAGTGGTGCCTTTGAGAGTCGAAATAGTAAACTGTGTCGCTTTTCGTAGACAAGTGATCTTATGTAAGTAATCAGAAAATTTACCATTATTTTATCGTTATCCCTACTGTGCATACACAAAATAGTCGATGAAAGTTTGTTCTAAAGTAGATTAAGGACTTTTTGGCGCTCATACTTGGGTTAGTATTGGTTTTGAGTATAGAATACGCGTCCTTTTCTATTTGAGTAATCATGATGGACTTAAACAAGCTTGCCAGTGACATCAAACTATGGGGACAAGAGCTCGGTTTTCAAAAGGTCGGTATTAGTGATATCGATTTGCAAGACCAAGAGACGGTTCTCAAAAACTGGTTGGCCGCTGGATATCATGGTGATATGGCTTGGATGGAAACGCACCAAGATTTAAGAATTCACCCAGATAAACTGCATCCAAATACCTGTCGAATTATCAGTGTCAGAATGGACTACCTTCCAGAAGACGCGAATTTTGCATCCAATTTAGAAGATAAGCACTCTGGTTATATCAGTCGGTATGCTCTTGGACGTGATTACCACAAACTGATTCGTAATCTACTCAAAAAGCTTGGTCAAAAAATAGAACAAGAAGTCTCAGAGCTTGGTTATCGTCCATTTGTCGATTCAGCCCCCGTTTTAGAACGTCCTCTAGCAGAAAAAGCCGGATTAGGCTGGATAGGCAAGCACTCATTATTACTGGATAAAGAAGCTGGCTCTTGGTTCTTTCTAGGTGAACTATTTATCGACTTGCCTCTTCCTACGGATAACCCGGTAAATAACGAATGTGGGAAGTGTCGAGCATGCGTAACATCCTGCCCTACTGGTGCGATTTTGGAAAACGGCGTTATTGATGCTCGCCGCTGTATTTCCTACCTCACCATCGAATACAAAGGGGTCATTCCACTAGAGTTTCGTGAAGCAATGGGAAACCGAATCTATGGATGCGATGACTGCCAACTGGTTTGTCCTTGGAATCGTCATGCTGAGCTTAGTCAGCGACAAGACTTTCAACGACGCGATAGCTTTGCCGATACCAATCTCGACATTTTGCTTTCCTGGGATGAAGCTACTTTTCTTAAAAATATGGAAGGCTCAGCCATTCGAAGAATCGGTCACGAGCAATGGCAACGAAATATCATCATCGCGATGGGGAATGCGCCTTTCTCTCAAACTTATATCGAGCAGCTAGAACAGATAGAGGGACAATCCGACCTTCTAGATCCACACATCGAATGGGCCTTGCAGAAACAGCTCGGGCAGCTACCTGTGAATCTAGATACCAGCCTTCATACTAAAAACCAACGTCTCATCCGTATCGTAAAAAAAGGGTTACCCCGAGACGCATAGCCATCAATGGTTGTAGAAAAATCAAATTAATTTTCTTGACTAATATCTCAAATCTACATTTGTGGAAAAACTACATTTTCATTAGCGGTTAGTCGTTGAGAAATCAGGTTAAACACAGTTTCAATATATGACTAGGATCAAAAAAACGTCACTTGCTGATCATTTCGCTGTCAAGAAAAAAACAACAGAACGCCACTTATTTTATTTAATTTCAACCACTTAGTGAAAAATATCAATCTTTAGCATTACCAATGTCGGTGTAAAGATCTTTCAAGCCCCCTACCTTAAGGACCTTCAAATACAATTTATCAACCAAGTTATCCACAAAATAAAAATGTGGATAAGTCTGTTAATTTAACTGTGACAGAATCGCAACAAAGGCAGACGCCCAGTGCTGTTCAGGTGTGTAGAAATTAGATACACAGTTCAGTGCATTGCGTTACTTATGAGTAATGCAATAACTGAATGACTTAATTTTTGGGAGTGATGCTTCTCAGCATTAGGAAAGAGCATGCGGTGAAGGGACGAAGTTTCTCAACTTTGCTATCTCTTATCGAGATGACCGCTTTTGGTGTCCATTATGAGGAAGAAATTGGAGCGACACACGAGGTTCGAACTCGTGACCTCAACCTTGGCAAGGTTGCGCTCTACCAACTGAGCTAGTGTCGCATTATTATCGCTAATTAAATAACGATTATTTCTTTCACTCTAGGAAAATGGAGCGACACACGAGGTTCGAACTCGTGACCTCAACCTTGGCAAGGTTGCGCTCTACCAACTGAGCTAGTGTCGCATATCAACAGCAAGCGCTATTGACTAAATTTGGTTGCGGGGGCCGGATTTGAACCGACGACCTTCGGGTTATGAGCCCGACGAGCTACCAAGCTGCTCCACCCCGCGTCCGTATTGTGTCACC
>NZ_JAKGTN010000038.1:0-25826 GCF_021568915.1 Vibrio sp. McD22-P3 | reverse complement strand
GCATACGGTGATAGATGAATTACAAAAGTCAGGTGTCGCTGAACATCTCGTTGCTCAGGTCGTTGGACATAAGCATAACACCATGACCTATGGGCACTACGCCAAGCGTCTTGAGCCTCAGGAGCTGATTGATGCAGTGAACAGCTTTGACATCAATCTTAGCTAATCGAAACACAAAAAACCGTCACACTAAAAAGTGTGACGCAATAGCAACCCGCTGCGATAGTGTCACACTTTTACTTCGTAAAAGATGAACACCACCTGCGGGCAAGAGAAGTGTCTCTTGGCTCTCTGCCATACACAACCTTCAGCTATTGATTGAATTTTTTTGAAAGTAGTGCATTAAAGAGATTGTTAGAGACTGGTTTTGAAAAGTAGTAGCCCTGAATTAAACGAACGCCTCTTTCGCGTAAGTATTCAACCTGATTTTTCGTCTCAACGCCTTCAGCAACTACATCCATTTGCAACCTATTTGCAAGCTCAATAAGGGTTGATATGATAGCAAGGTTCTTACGCGGATTGTCTGTAATTTCATCAATAAAGCTTTTGTCTAATTTGATTGTGTCTATGGGGTAATCAACCAAATAAAGTAAACTACTATACCCTACTCCAATATCGTCTAGTTTGACACTAACACCGATAGTCTTTAGCTTCGATAGTGCTTGATGTATTTGCTTAGAATCTAAAATATCTTGACGTTCTGTCATTTCTACTGCGAACTTATTAGGGGCTATATCATAATAAGTGCACAGCGACAGCAGTTGATAATAAAAGCTATCTTCGATGAGAAAGTCAGGGGTAATGTTTATGCTGAAAATTAATGCTGTTTCATCCCATTTATACTTTTTTATATCTTTAAAAACCTTATCCAGCATGGAGTAGGTCTGCGATAAAATCAGACCAGTTTTTTCAGAATGTTGGATGAAGTTTTGTGGCTTGATAATTTTACCTGTATTAGTTTCCCAGCGCATTAGTACTTCTGAGCCAAGTATGGAGTTTGTATGCGTGTCTATTATGGGTTGGTAGTAAGGGACAAATTCGTTATTTTTAATGCCAAACCTTATCTTAACGGAAAGAAAAACATTCTTGGAGTAGAGTACATAGAGAACTATGGTTAACAGTAGCGCAATTAAAATAGCAGTTATAGTTAATTTGTTGTCGAGTTTCAATGTATTGAAAAATCGCGGTTTAGTTATGACAACTAAAGACTCTATGAGATCAGAGTTAACATCAACTTTGACTTCCTCCCTCTCCTGTGATTTAACCTTTGCATCACTTGCTATAGTAAAAGGTGGTACTGTGTTTAGCTTAACAGTAAATTGAGCACAGTCTGTACAGCTGTCTATGATTGAATCCATTAAATCAATATCGACTATTACATCATAAGCTCCCAATTCGACACCAATAAAGGTATCTGTATCGTTATTTCTGGTGGCACTTGTAAGGTAATCTTGAGATGTTATGTAGTGCTTCTTGGGAGAGAAAGGTTCTTCCAGTAGCCAGTTTCTTCGATTGGTCTCGCACTTTATTTGCCCATTAGATAGAATCGAAGCCCAACGAATATGCTCGTTTTCAAAAACGAGGTCATTTAATTTGAGTAATGATGCAGGACTACATGGTTTAAACTGTGCTAGAAGAGTTTGTTTTAAGCTATTAGTTATTTGATTGAGGTTATTCTCTGTATTTAGGGTTACTTCATAGATCAATGCATCTAGCTTATAGGAATTAGCGCGTTGCTTTTCAAAATACAGCGAGATTGCTAAGAGCGTACAAAAAACTGCTAGCAGTGGTAACAATGTATTCCAGACTGTTTTTTTCATCTAAATAAATCCAAACCAATATTACGTTCCACCATAAACTACTTTCCATACCTTTAGTAATCCATATTTTACTAATTTATAAAATCCATGGCGAAGTCTTATCCAAAATGTCAGTTACTCAATCCGAAGAGCAAAGTTAGTAAGTTAGTCCAGTAACCTATTAACTTACTAACTGAGTTGTCCTCAGAAGTTGAACATGGCCATACCTTCATATATTTATTACCTATAGGGTTATTTATCGCTCAAGAGCACAGTAAACTAGTATTTAGTAGAGATTTTTCTGGGATTCAGCTCTCCAAAGAGAATAGACTAACTATGGCTATAACGGTCATAAATTAATGGGCTATGACCGTTACATAAGCAAGGGCTTTTAAATGATTTTTAATTAAAGAAGAAATTCAGAGAGTGTATCTGATGTCTTTTCTTGAACCTTTGGAATTGCTTCTTCGATATTTAGGTTCATTTTATTAGCAACTGTAATGATTCTAGTTTGATAGGTTATCCAGTTATAGTTTTTACCTCTATTAACGGAGCTTTTACCTACAGTTACAGACGCATTATTCGTCCCTGAAAAACCACCAGCATTTACCGTTGATTTTTTATTTGTAATTTCATCACCTACTAGAGGCCTTTCCCTTAGCTCAACATCGAGAACAAAAGTATAATAAGAGTCTTCTATTAAAGTGTCTGCGAGAAAACCTACCGCCGCCCCAACAAGAGCGACACCTGCTGTTGTTCTTCCGCTTCCTCCTGCAATCGCGGTAATAGCACCTGCTGTTAGAGCACCTTCTGCCGCACCTTTGTAGCCAGAGTTAACCATTGCATTCATCTCATCTTTTGTAGTTTTTTGTGCTGACATAACGAATGCGCTCAACATGAGGTTTGCTTCTTTTGGGTTGTTTGTTACTGTAACTCCTTCTAGGGCAAGGCTGCTTCGAATAGATCTTGTCATCTCCTTTCTCATAGAATTCCCTGTCAGATCTTTAACTCGGATATAAACAATTCTCTCTTCAGGCGCTAAGGGCTCCAGAACAACTGGGTTTGATACTTTTGACTCAATAGATAAGTCTTGTTTTGTCATTGCTGTTTGAGTGGCTGAGCAACCTGCCAGCAAACTTAGCATAGATATAATTATAACTTTTTTTATCATTATGATATTCCATTCTGTATATTAAACCACTTGCAGTGCAATGATATCAATCAAAGGAAAATGTAACAATTGATGTCAGTCTAATTTTTGATAGAGAAAATTATTCTAGGTGACATGAGAGTAAGCCACTTTAACTTAAAGCAGCTTAGCCAGTCTTTTTGCTAATGTAATTTTACTCACACATTAGCTCTTCATAACTAACTTTCCATACCAGTAGTTATAAGTTGCTCGCTAAATCAGTAAAGACATTGGCAAGGCCCTGTCTAAATGTACCAGTCACTCAGTCCGCAAGGTAAAGTAAGTTAGTGCAGTAACTTATTAACTTACTAACATATCAATCTGATAGATCTTGACGTTAAACCATGAAATGGGCTTTAATCTGTACCAGACAGACCAACAAATTGATTTTCCAGAGTTCTAGATAACCCTTTGTAAAATAAGCGAATTTATTTTTTAGGCGTAGCGTTCAAATCCCTATCTCTCCGCCACATTAAAAAGCCCGCTGAGTAATCAGCGGGCTTTTTTACATCTTGAGAAACGCTGATCTTTCGTTTCATCATTAACTCTGTCAAAGTAAGAGTCCGTTTTATGGCAGCCAACCTAGGAAGTCTACTTTGATATTATCTGACTTTACGGTCACTCCAACCCTTCGAGAAGTTATTGGTAATGAGGCTCAGGTTTTCTCCTGTGAGCTTATTCAGACTCTATGGAGTGGCTATGGGCATTTAGTTAGACTTGAGCTCGCACAATCCCATTTATCTAGTGTTATTGTCAAAGCGATTCAATTACCTGATGAAGTACCAGCTAGCCACCCTAAAGGGTGGAATACTCAACTTTCACATCAAAGAAAGCTCCAGTCCTATCAAGTAGAGTTTTCTTGGTATCAGGAGTTCGTATCGACAATGCCCTCAGGCTGGGCTCCACAGTGTTTCTCTGCTCATAAGTATCAATCTCACCTTGAGCTCATTCTTGAGGATCTGAAGTTATTAGAGCGCGCTAGAGTAGTGAAAACAGCAACAGAGATGGAGATAAAAAGCGTTCTAAAGTGGCTTGCTCAGTTTCATGCTTTTTGGCTTGGAGCGAATACGAATGGGCTTTGGAAACAAGGTACTTACTGGCACTTAGCGACTCGTCCTGACGAATGGCAAGCAATGCAAGATGAACGCTTTAAACAAGCTGCGCATATCATTGATGAAAAGTTAAACGAGTGTCCATACCAAACGCTGGTACATGGGGATGCAAAGTTGGCTAACTTCTGCTTCAATAAACAAGGTAGTGCTGTATCTGCGGTAGATTTTCAATACGTAGGGGGTGGTGTAGGAGTTAAAGATGTCGCTTTGTTCTTTACCACGACATTAGACTTTTCAACGGCTGACTTAAACGTAGCGGGTTACCTTGACTATTACTTCATACAGCTGCACTCAGCGATAGAACATTTTAAACCGGAAATTAATGCTAACCGTGTTTGCAAGGAGTGGCGCGCACTATTTGGATTGGCCTGGGCTGACTATCAACGTTTCTTGCTAGGCTGGAGTCCAGACCACAGTAGAATTAATGCATTTACCAGCAAGTTTACTCAACAAGCATTAGATGATTTTCAGTTATAAAAAAAGCTCCGTTAGGAGCTTTTTTAACAGTAATAGTGCCTACTTACTCTCAATAAGTGTCAACGCTTTTCTCGACACTTCACTTGCTGCTTTAGATAAATTCTGCTTTTCTAAAGTATCAGCTAGATAGGCATAGTCAGAAACATCAGGACGAAGCGATAGGGCACGCTCGAAATGACGTTGCGCCTCTGGCCACTTTTCTTCTCGGAAGTAGAATTGCGCTAGTGCACTTTGTGCTTCAGGTGTATCCGGTTGCTTTTTAACAACATCTTCAAGTAGCACAACAACAGGGTGTGTATCTGCAAGGTTTAGTTCTGGTAATACCTTATACAAGTCATCATGACCCTGTTTTTTCAACGTTTCTTTAATTACAGTAAACGCTTCTGCATCAGCCTTTCGAGCGATAAGCTGTTTACTAAAACAGCCCACTAAGTGGGTGCTTTGGCGTGTTTTACGTGGCAACTTATTCCAATGATTGATTAAACCTTCACTGCCTTGCTGACTAGCAATATCTTCTAGCAATCCACATTGAGCGCGTTCGTTCAGTTCATTTTGCTCTAGTTCATCGATGAGCTTTGCCTTATGGAGTTTAGGCAGTAAATCAATTAAGGCTTGCCACTCGCCAAGTTCTCGATAGGTTGTTTTTTGCAAGCTCAAAACAATGGAGTTGTTTGGGTGTTCTGCTTTGAGAGTTTCTAAAGTACTCGCGGCAACTTCCCATTCCTCTTCTCGAACCGCTTGTTTCGCTCTAGTTAGCTGAACGGCAAGATCGGAGTTTTCCTGTTTAGCGGCCAGCGCTAGATAATGGTCACGCTTCGCTTTGTCACCTTGCCCTAAGGCAGCTTCAGAAGCGACGAGATAACATAAAAGCGGCATATCGTGATAGTTAGCCCAACGTGTTACCTTTTTCTCTGCAAGTTTCCAATCACCTTCTAGCAGCTTAACGATACCCTCATTGGTATAGCGGCGTGAACGACGCATTTTACGAACGCTGAAGTAATTAAATGTCGTGACGCTGGTGTAAAGCATTTTCTTGATGATGTATTCGAGCAGAAACAGCCCCGCCAAAGCTGCAATAACAAACACGACTAGGGTTGTAACGCTCATCTCGATGGTTTTATTGGCAATTGAGATCAGTACATAACCTTGCTGGCCCGAAAACTGGGTACCAACAAATAGACCCGCACCAAGTACGACGAAGAGAAAGATTAATCGAATCATTATTTCTCCTCCGTGATGATGGTGGTGACTTCACGGCGCAGACGTTCGTTGATGACATCGGATAATTGAGCTTGAGTTTCCAATTTGACTGGATAGTTAACTTGAATATTCTGTTGGCTCAGTTTGCCTAGCGCAGCGTTAAACTCTTTAACGCTATTGTTGTCCATATCAAAAAACGATTCTGACCATTTCTCTGCGGTTTCTAACGACACCTTATAGATCTCGCCTTGTTCTTTGTATACCGCACGAATCGCAGTTTCTATCTTAGATTTGATGTTTTCTTTGAGATAGAAGTGCTGCTCAGGTGAAAGCAGTGGGATTACATTGCCATCGCGAGTACGGAAAGTAATAAAGTTTTCTGAGAAGTCTTTTAACGACGTCATCAGGTTATCTTGCCAATCGTAGATGTCTTGTGAAACTTGGCGTTTCTCGACAGCAGGTGCATCAGGAAGGATGGCGTTGGCAAGAGGTAGCTTATCAACCTCTTGCTGTAGCGAAGTTAGTCGCAGTACGAGTCCGTCGCGGTCAATAAGTGGAACAGTACGTAGCTTGGTGATGTCATTTGCCATTGACTGGCGCAGAGACACTAAGCTTGGATCGTTGAGTGCAGCGATACGCTGGTCAGCACTTTCCATCAAACGTGTCGCACTTACCACATCGTGCTCCAAGAACAGTTTGCGACCCGCGAGTTTAACCAAATAGTCGGCCTCAGCCAGAAGCCAATCATTAGGGCGACGACCTTTAACGTCGGCAACCGCAAGTTGCAGGCTTTCAATACTTTTTTGTTGCTGGCCTAACACGACTTCGGCTTTATGTGTCACTGTTTTTGCTTGTTTAAGTGTGTCCGACTGCACTTGCTGCATTTCGTTGCTTAAATTGCTTGTTGTCGCTTGTAGTTGTGACTCAAGCTTGGCGATGCGCGCTTCATAATCGCTGGCCTGCTTTTGCATTTGGTAGCTGAGACCACCACCAAAAATAACTGCTAAAACAATAGCTACCGCACCAAGCTTAACACCACGTTTGCCCTGTTTTTCTTCGAATTCCGGTGCAGTCGTTGGTGGTTTAGCTTGTTCGTGTTGAGAAGTTTCTTGTTCAGCTTTCGATGTATCAGCTTCTGGGGCTAAAGCCTTAACGTCTTGTTGTTCTTCAGACTGGATTTGCTCGTCTTTATTTTTGTTGGTCATTGTTAAGTCCTATTTCTAGACGCTGGAGAGCAGCAAATATTGTAGAGTTCGATGCACCTTGGGTATTGGTAACGTTATTAAATCCCTTTGTCATCGCTAAAGTAGCAATTCGTTCACTCGGAACCAATAGCTGTTGTTGTGTTAACCAGTTCAATTCTGGTTCTGATACTTGAGACAATAAAAACTCAAGTTGTTCACCACTGGTAACGACCAGAGTGTCGATACCCATTGAGCGCCATTGTTTTATTGCGTCTATTTTTAGTGGCAGATATCTGCGTTGGTAGGTTTCTAGGTATTGAACATCTGCACCAAGTGCACAAAGCTGATCATAAATGAGTTCTCGGCCGCCGTTGCCTCGAAGAATGATGACATGTTTTCCTGACACATTCGCCAACTCTGGTAATGCCAGTAGGTGTTCACTATCACTTACCGTCGGATAGTTTACGTTTTGTTGGCTGAGTTTGCTTAATTCATGTGCGGTTTTTTGACCAACCCCTAGATAAATACAGGAGTCAGGTAACGAGAGTTGCTGATGAGTAAGAATATGATGGAAGGCATAGACGGCGTATTGGCTGACGGCAATGATGATATCCGAACGTTGCAGTTGGTCGTCATCTAAACAAAGCTGCAGATTGTCCTGAATATCAATAAGTGGTTGATGGAGGGCAATGCCCCCCATTTTTTCTATGAGATTGCAAAGTTCTGCGCCTTGATTTTCAGGGCGTGTAACCAATACTCTCATCAGTCATTACTCGTGCTCTTGATAGAGCTTTTCTAGGATTTCTTTTGCGCCATCATCGAGCAGTTGATTCGCTAATTGTACGCCTAAGGCTTCCGCATCCGCTCGTTTACCACGAATTTCACCACGAACGATTTTTGAACCATCTGGTTCACCGACAAGAGCTCGTAACCAAATCTCGTCGCCATCGATCAGTGAGTAGCTACCAATCGGCACTTGGCAGCCGCCTTCTAACGTTAAGTTCATGGCTCGCTCACACAGAACACGATCGGCTGTGTTAGCGTGATTAAGAGGTTCGAGTAATTTAATCAATCGTTCATCATCAAGGCGACACTCGATGCCAACCGCACCTTGACCAACTGCAGGCAAGGATTCTTCAGGTTCGATAAAGCTGCGAATACGTGATTCTAGTTCTAGACGTTTCAAGCCTGCGGCAGCAAGGATAATGGCGTCATACTCACCGTTATCCAGTTTTCCTAAACGAGTCCCTACATTGCCTCGAAGCTCTTTAATGACTAAGTCAGGGCGCTGTTCTTTTAACTGACATTGTCTGCGAAGACTACAAGTACCTACCACAGCGCCTTGAGGCAGTTCGCTAATGTTAGTGTAAGTATTGGAAACGAAAGCGTCACGAGGGTCTTCACGTTCGCAAATGGTGACAAGGCCTAGGCCTTCTGGAAAGTCTACAGGAACGTCTTTCATTGAGTGCACCGCAAGATCGGCACGCCCTTCAAGCATGGCGACTTCCAGTTCCTTAACAAATAAGCCTTTACCGCCCACTTTCGCCAACGGGGTATCTAAAATGATATCGCCTTTGGTGACCATAGTGACTAACTCAACTTCCAGTCCTGGGTGCGCCGCAATAAGGGCATCTTTGACATAATGAGCCTGCCACAGGGCAAGAGGACTTTTTCGGGTAGCGATTCGGATTGGCTGAGTTTGCGTCATATCGTTCTCGTAAGCATTTCTTTGTTTTTGGTCGTGGCACAATCCTAACACTGTCTCTATGAAAAGCTTAGTGATTTCCCTAGGGCTCTCCCAAACGACAACTTTGCTTGTCACAAATATTGTTAATAGTGTGAGGTTAATCGCATTTGTTATTGCGACTACTGTTAGAATTGTCCGCTATGATTTGGAAGGCAAAACCAAATCCTCGATGTTGTGCTGTGAGGGGTTGTAGTGCCGAGTATTGCTTTACCGCCTATAATAAAAATGATACATTGATCACGTTTTGAACGCTTGTTTGTTTAAAACCTACGCAATATAGCAGTTAGATTAGACCTAGGAATCACCCTTGCAGGCATACACTCATACCCTTATCCAGAGACTTGATAATCTCAACCAGCAGCGAATTGAACGCGCGCTGGCGCTTATGGATATGCAAGGACAACGTGTTTTCCAACTAATTCCAGCGCTTTTCCACTTCAACCATCCTATTATTCCCGGCTTCTTTGAAACTGACAGCCCAAGTGGACTTTGCGGTTTTGAAGCAAATGACGTTCAACGTCAGTTCCTTGATGATATTGCATTAGCTTTGGGGCAACCGCTGCCAGAGCCGCGTCAACACGATATTCTAGGCCTTTACACTATGGGCAGTACTTCGTCGATCGGCCAAAGTACATCAAGTGATTTGGATATCTGGGTTTGTATCTCTCCAGATATGCCGACCGAAGCTCGTGAAAAGCTGAGCAATAAATGCTTGTTGATCACCGATTGGGCCAAAGGCTTGGGTGTTGAAGCCAATTTCTTCCTAATGGATGAAGAGCGCTTTCGCAGCAATATTTCCGAAGAAATGACCGGTGATAACTGTGGTTCATCGCAGCACTTATTGTTGCTGGATGAGTTCTACCGCTCAGCCGTACGCTTAGGTGGTCAAAGATTGTTGTGGCAAATCGTGCCACCGGAAATGGAAGAGTGCTACGAAGATTATGTCGAGCAGCTTTGCCAAAATGGATACATCAATTGTGAGGAGTGGATTGATTTCGGTCGACTCAATCGAATTCCTGCAGAAGAGTACTTTGGCTCAAGCTTATGGCAGCTATACAAGAGTATCGATTCGCCTTACAAATCGGTGTTAAAAGCGATTCTGTTGGAAGCGTACTCGTGGGAATATCCACATACTCAGTTACTCAGTATCGATACTAAGCGACGCTTCTTTGCCGATGCGCCCGATCTCTATGGTATGGATGCGTATTACCTGATGCTTGAAAAGGTCACGCGTTATCTAGAACGTATTGGTGATACGACACGTCTAGATTTAGTGCGTCGTTGCTTCTACCTTAAAACTCATGAGAAGCTATCTCGTGAGCCTGGTATAGGCTCTGTGCCATGGCGTCGTGAAGCGTTAAGTGAAATGACTGCTCAATGGCAGTGGTCACAAGAAGTACTGCAAGAACTAGACAGTCGTCGTAACTGGAAGGTAGAGCAAGTGATGGTAGTGCACAATGCATTGCTAGATGCCTTAATGCTCAGTTACCGTAATTTGATTCAGTTCGCTCGTCGTAACGACATTACCTCTGCCATCAGTCCTCAAGACATCAGTATTCTAGCGCGTAAGCTTTACGCCGCTTTTGAGGTTCTACCTGGTAAGGTGACGCTGCTCAATCCCCAGATTTCTCCTGATTTGCACGAACCAGATTTGACCTTTATCGAGGTTAAAGAGGGCAAGAGCTACAAGTCCGGCTGGTACCTTTACAAGCAACCACTCATTCCACATCGTATCTTAGGGCAACCTGCTCTTGAGCATAATGAATACCTGAGTAAGTTGGTGGCGTGGGCGTTTTTCAACGGCTTGATTACCGAATCGACTCACCTCAACTCTGTGGTGCGTGAAGCGCATATCGACATCGATAAGTTCTATCAGATGGTGAGTGATCTGCGTAATACTTTCTCATTACGTAAACGTCGTCCAAGTATGCAAGCGCTTGGTAGTCCTTGTGAAATCAGCCAGTTGGCGATGTTTATCAACTTTGAAAATGACCCAACCTCTGAACTGTCCGCCAAAACGTCCAAAGTCGACCTGAAAAATGTTGATATATTGAGTTTTGGACAGGAAGGAAAAAGTCTTATCGGTTCGGTAGATCTGGTTTACCGTAATTCGTGGCATGAAGTTCGTACTCTTCATTTTGAAGGGGAAACGGCGATGCTTGACGCATTGAAAACAGTGTTAGGTAAGATGCACCAAGATGCGTTACCACCTGAGTCTGTGGATGTGTTCTGCTACAGCAAAAACTTACGTGGTGTCCTACGTAATACCGTCTATCAACTACTTGCAGAGTGTATTGAGCTACGCTTAAAACCTGTTGACCAAGAGAAACGTCGTCGTTTTAAAGCGATTAAAGTGGCGAACCAAATGTATGGCTTGTTCTTTGAGCGTCGCGGCGTGTCAGTACAAAAACTGGAAAACTCAGTAGATTTCTATCGTAGTATCTCGACCAATAAATTGCAGGGCTCACCACTTCTTATGCTGGATCGTGAAGAAGAGTTCCAACTACCCGACGTAGTGGATGGCTTTGCGAGTGAAGGCTTGATTCAGTTCTTCTTTGAAGATACCGATAATGGTTTCAACATCTACGTGCTTGACGAATCTAACCAGGTAGAAGTGTATCATCAGATGCGTGGTAGCAAAGATGAGATGATTGCGAGTGTAAATAGCTTCTACACGTCGAACGTTGATAGTGAAATGTCATCGAAGTTAATTAACTTCAACTTACCGCAGTATTACCAACTGATTCATCCTGAAGAGGGAGAACCTTATATCATTCCTTATCGTAATGATGGCTCTCCAAACTCTAAAACGTCTAAAGCGGTGAACGCTTAAACCCAATCAATGTCTTCGCCGGCGTGTTTCACACACTCGGCTTTGACCATGTCCATAAGTTCAACATTGGTTTTTGAACAGGTCCAAGCGCCATCAATCAGTTTGAAATGAAATCCACCGGATTTAGACGCGAGCCAAATCTCGTGCATCGGCTCTTGGCGGTTAATGATGATCTGGCTACGGTCTTCAAATTCCAAAGTCATGACATTGCCAGACACTTCATAATCGATATCTGCACCTGAATCATCAATCGCTTCTTCGATGTTTTGCATCTGCTCATCGACTAATTGGTGAAATTCCGTGTCGTTCATTTTGTAATCCTATTGCTTTTCTAATTCGTGGTGCGATTATAGGGGGCATTGATTCAATAATCACGATATGCAAAATGAAAAAGACGATTACCGCATTTTTTATGCTCGTCGTAGTGACATTAGCGGGATGTGGCCAAACTGGACCACTTTATCTTCCTGCTGATGACGCACCAGCAAATGAGCAAGCTCAATAATCACCGCCATCGATACAGTGTAAAGGGATACAGGATTTGGATTATTTCAACTATCAGGACGATGGCCAGCTTTGGGCCGAGGAAACGTCACTTACGCAACTTGCCGAGCAATACGGCACTCCGCTATACGTCTATTCACGAGCGACGCTAGAACGTCACTGGAATGCGTTTGATAAATCGGTGGGCGACCACCCACATCTCGTGTGCTACGCGGTAAAAGCGAACTCCAATATAGGTGTGTTAAATACGCTAGCACGTCTTGGTTCTGGCTTTGATATTGTTTCTGGTGGTGAGCTAGAACGCGTCGTGGCAGCAGGTGGTGAGCCAAGCAAAGTAGTATTCTCTGGTGTGGGCAAAACGGCACAAGAGATGCGCCGCGCTCTAGAGCTAGGCATTAAGTGTTTTAACGTTGAATCTGAACCTGAATTAGAACGACTTAATCAAGTCGCCGGTGAAATGGGTGTAGTTGCGCCGATTTCATTGCGAATTAACCCGGATGTAGATGCTAACACGCACCCTTATATCTCGACGGGTCTGCGTGACAATAAGTTTGGTATCGCATTTGATCGCGCTCCAGCAGTGTACAAGTTTGCTCAAAGCCTGCCAAACCTTGCAGTCCATGGTATCGATTGTCATATCGGTTCACAGCTTACTGATATTGAACCGTTTATTGATGCGACAGATCGTCTGCTTGCTCTCATTGACCAGTTGCGTGCTGATGGTGTCAATATTAAGCACCTTGATGTTGGTGGTGGTCTAGGCGTGGTTTATCGTGATGAATTACCGCCACAGCCTTCAGATTATGCGAAAGCACTATTAGCTCGATTAGAGAATCACCCAGAGCTTGAGCTTATCTTCGAACCAGGTCGCGCTATTGCGGCGAATGCTGGTGTGCTGTTGACCAAAGTTGAGTTCCTAAAACATACCGAACATAAGAACTTTGCGATTGTTGATGCGGCGATGAATGACTTGATGCGACCTGCATTGTATCAAGCGTGGCAAGACATTATTCCGGTTTCACCACGAGAGGGTGAAGCGATAACGTACGACCTCGTTGGCCCTATTTGCGAAACGGGTGATTTTATCGGTAAAGACCGTTCTTTGGTCTTAGAGCAAAACGACTTACTCGCCGTTCGCTCAGCAGGTGCTTATGGATTCGTTATGTCTTCGAACTACAACACGCGTCCACGTGTTGCAGAAATCATTGTCGATGGAGACAAGGCGCATGTCGTGCGTCAGCGCGAATCTCTGCAAAGTCTTTGGGAATTAGAAAGCATCTTACCGGAGTAATAGAACCACTATGCATTTCCACTTTTCTAAAATGCACGGTTTGGGTAACGACTTTATGGTTGTTGATTGTATTACCCAGAACGTATTTTTCTCACCCGATCTCATTCGTCGCTTGGCGGATAGGCATACTGGTGTGGGTTTCGATCAGCTTTTGATTGTTGAAGCGCCGTATGATCCAGAAACTGACTTCCACTATCGCATTTTTAATGCCGATGGCAGTGAAGTTGAGCAGTGTGGAAATGGTGCGCGTTGCTTTGCGCGTTTCGTGCAGATGAAGGGTTTGACCAATAAGTACAGCGTGAGTGTTAGCACCAAGAAAGGCAAAATGGTCTTGAAGTTGGAAGAGAACGACTTAGTGACTGTGAACATGGGACAACCTGAGTTTGAGCCAAACAAGATTCCTTTCAAAGCGAAGCAAAAAGAGAAAACCTATATCTTACGTGCTGGGGAGCATACGCTGTTCTGTGGTGCGGTGAGTATGGGTAATCCACATGTCGTAACGGTGGTCGATAGCACTGAAGAAGCTGACGTTGATAGACTCGGTCCATTGCTTGAGTCGCATGAACGTTTCCCTGAACGCGTTAACGCAGGCTTCATGCAGGTGCTGAGTCGCCATGAAGTGAACCTTCGTGTGTACGAGCGTGGGGCGGGAGAAACTCAGGCTTGCGGCAGTGGCGCTTGTGGTGCTGTCGCAGTTGGTATTGTCCAAGGGTTATTGGATGAGAATGTCACAGTGCACTTGCCGGGTGGCGACTTAAAGATTAGCTGGAAAGGCGAAGGCCACCCGTTAACTATGACGGGGCCTGCAACTCACGTGTTTGATGGGCAGATTTCTTGCTAGTCAATGCACCTTGAGGTCACTTGGGTATATACTAATGGCGGGTCCTAGAAATAGGCCCGCCATTTTTTATCTACTGACAGGGAATAAAGGGAAACATTTTGTCTGAGTTTGAAGCGAACCACCTTACAGCAGAAGTGGTAGCACAATATCTTTCTGATCATCCAGATTTTTTTAAGGGTAGAGAGTCGCTAGTTGAATCCCTTTCCCTACCGCACCAACAGCAAGGTGCTGTTTCTCTCGTAGGTATCCAATTACAACGACAGCGCGAACGTATTGAAGCACTGGAAGAAGAAATTACTGCCTTGATGTCTCTGGCTGCTCGCAATGACAAAACCTTTTATGAGTTTATGTCACTGCAAGAGAATCTACTCAAGTGCCGAGATCTGCAAAGTGTTGTAAATGCGATTAAGCAAACGGCTCAAGGGCTTAACCTTAATGGTTACTTGAAGCTAATTGATGAACAAAGTGCCGACCCGCTTTCTATGGAAAGTTGGCAGCGTTTTACCACCAATCATCTCAATGGAAAAGACGCTTATCTAGGTCGTCTTCGTCAAGCTGACAGAACCATGCTATTTACTGAGCAGCAGATTGCCAACGGAAAAGTTCCTGAACTCGGTTCGTATGTAGTATTGCCATTAAAGCGTCAATTCGCCCAAGGTTTATTGATTTTTTCCAGCGAGGATGGCGGTCATTTTCAGCCGGAGATGGATACCTTATTTTTAAGACACTTAGCGCTGGTGGTCTCTTATCTTTGTGAAAGTTTAGAGTGGCAGGCGCAAGAGGAAGACGATGTCAGACCAAGTACTGCCTAGTGGGTTGCAAAAGCCGCTAGAGCGATTCTACGAGTACCTTCGTAGTGAGAAAGGGTTAAGTCTCCACACGCAACGTAACTACCGTCAACAGTTAGAAACCATGGGCATGCACTTGCATGAAATGGGTATTGGTGCGTGGACGCAAGTTGATGCCGGCTGGGTAAGGCAGCTTGCGGGTAAAGGTATGCGTGAGGGAATGAAAGCTAGCAGCATCGCCACGAGGCTTTCATCGCTGCGAAGCTTCTTTGATTTTCTGATTTTACGTGGCGAACTCACGGCAAACCCAGCGAAGGGTGTAAGTGCTCCGCGTAAGCAACGTCCATTGCCGAAAAACCTCGATGTCGATGAAGTGAACCAACTGCTTGAAGTTGATGAAGATGATCCACTGGCGGTACGTGATCGCGCCATGATGGAAATGATGTACGGTGCTGGACTGCGTTTGGCAGAAATGGTCAGCATTGATGTCAAACATCTGAACTTATCCAGCGGCGAGCTTCGCGTTATTGGTAAGGGTAACAAAGAACGTAAGGTGCCATTTTCAGGCTACGCCACTGAGTGGGCGAAGAAATGGCTCAAAGTTCGTGGAGAACTAGCCAAGCCAGGTGAGGTAGCGTTATTTGTGTCTAAGCTTGGTACTCGGATCTCTCATCGCAGTGTGCAAAAGCGTATGGCGGAATGGGGGCAGAAGCAGTCTCTTGCTAGCCATGTTAGTCCACATAAACTGCGTCACTCATTTGCTACGCACATGCTCGAGTCGAGTAATAACCTGAGAGCAGTGCAAGAGCTGCTTGGCCACGAAAATATCTCGACCACTCAGATTTATACTCACCTCGACTTTCAACATTTGGCTCAAGCTTATGATCAGGCACACCCTCGTGCCCATAAGAATGGTACGCCCAAAAAGAAAGAGGACGAGTAAATGCGCTTTTATCGTAGCTTTCCCCCTATTCAGGCCATGACCTTCGATCTTGATGATACGCTTTACGATAATTTCCCGGTGATAATCCGCGTAGAACAGCAAGCGGCACAATGGTTATATCAACAGCACCCAATTAGTCAGCGTTGGGATAAAAAGCAGTGGCATGAGTTTAAGATGGCATTGGTTAAAGCGGATCCTGCGTTAAAACACGACGTGACCCAATGGCGATATCAGCAGATTAAACAGGGTTTGGAGCATTTGGGTTACGATGATCTAAAAGCAACCAAGGCTGCACAAACGCTGATAGAAAAGGTATTGATTTGGCGTAGCGATTTCGATGTTCCACATGAAACACATGACGTGCTGTCGGCGTTGAGTAAACAGATCCCACTAGTAGCTATCACCAATGGTAATGTAGGCGTGGAGAAGATAGGGCTCAGTCGGTACTTCGATCTGATCCTTAAAGCGGGTCCCGATGGACGAGCTAAGCCTTACCCCGATATGTTTGATAAAGCGGCACAACACCTAGCCATGCCACGTCGTCATATCCTGCATGTTGGAGATCATGTGATCACTGATGTTGCTGGAGCGATACGTAATGGCTTCAGTGCTTGCTGGTTTAACGACAAAGCAAAATCGCCAAGGCAGACGGTGCGTCTCAAGCAACTGCCAGATATTGAAATTAATCATATCCAACAGTTACTTGAGCTTAAGTTATAACGTGCTTTATTGAGAACAACTAGGCAGAGCGTGCCCACTACGCTCTGCTTGAAACCACTGCAAATACTGTTCAAAGAACGTCAGCATTGCGTTGGCGTCATCACTGCTTTCTAGCTCTCTGACCATTTGTGCACACACTTCAAACGTGCACAGATTACCCGCTTCCTGATTACGTCTTAGTTGATATTGAGAGCTTTGCGTCGCTTCAAGATGAACTTTAGGTAAGTTTTGTAGCCACTGGCTGCGATTCAACATTTTCTTCGCTTCTTGCCACGTCCCGTCCAGTACGATGAAATTACTTGCTGAGGGATGCTGTGTTTGCCACTGTGTTAGTGGCATGCTGTCTTGATCAGGAAACACCAAGACTGGCGTTAATACACTGCTTTCAGGCAGGCAGTATGGGTCAGGCTGCTTACGTTGCCATTCGCGGATATTGACCTGTTTGATTACCCGCGCAACAAGTTTGCCGGTATTAGTTTCTCGCTGAAACTCATTAGGATGAGTTAGTAGGGTAAAACAAAGATCTGAAGCGATCGTCGGGATCGCTTCACAGTAGCAATTGTGGATAAAACCACAAGTTGTGCACACTTGCGTCATGGTTAATTACTCTTGAACAACACCAAGCCGCCATTAGCGATCGGATAGAGTACATCACCAACTTTTTCTTGAGTTGCTGTTAACTGGTTATCTGACAGGGTGAAAATTCGCTGTGACACAAGGTACTGCTGTTGGTGGCGAGTCATGATGACTTGAACCTGTTGGTTGTTGAGTTGCTGCCAAAATCCACGCTCTTCCGTTGCGGGTGAGTTGTCTGGATATTCATAGCGGGTAATGGCTGTATGATCAGGAAGCAGCGTCATAGAGACTGTAAAACCGGCGGTCTCTGTGGATTGCGCAAGATACTCGCCCGTCCATTTGAGGGTGTTGTCACTGTTCGATAAGGTGCCACAACCTTGTCTTGTCTGTTCACCCATGGTGAGCGCCGCACTCCATCCATAGATGGTGTCACTCATGGTATCGCTACACGGCTTACTGCTCATTTGCAGATTAGCATTATCAAATTCATAACGACGTGTGGTTTGAGTAATAGCTGTGTCTTTCAGCTTTAGGGTTTGCTTATTTTCACCTAATAAGGTGAAGCTGGCTTGCTGCGCATTATCAAACTTTAGTGACCAAAATGGTTCGTTCCCTAACACTTGCGTGGAACGAAGTGGCTGCTTGCAGCGTTTTGGGTTTTCTGCGGTGATCATATTGACTTGTTTAACGACAAAACGACCCGTGTAATCAGAATCAAAACCACGATGACTCGGCGGTTCTAAATAACCGATGACTTCAGCATAAACTGGTTGGTAGGGTCTTTGTGTGAGTCTTTCTGCTTGTTCTCGCACTTCTTTCGGTAATTGAAGCCAATATTGATGTTGGCTACCACACGGCTGAATAGTGCGAGTCTCGTGACCAATAACCGCTTGGCCACGCATCACATAGGTTTGCGGTGTGATAGTTTCTGGACGAGACAGTTCAGCTTGAGGAACCTGACTGTCCTTGTTTGAATCAGTAGTGTTGAAAGAAGAACACGCTTGAAGCAATATGAGTGGAGCAAATGCGAGCGGTAAACGCGACATTTTCATTAATCTCTTCCTTAGTCAGTCAAAGTTACAAGAAAAACACATACAAGGACCATTATGGCATATTGGTTATTTAAAACAGAGCCAGACGAATTTTCGATTGATACATTACGTGTCAAAGGTACAGCCTGTTGGGAGGGCGTTCGCAACTATCAAGCTCGAAACATGATTCGTGATGAGATGAAGGTGGGTGATTCGGTATTGATCTACCACTCTTCATGTAAGCAAATTGGTGTAGCTGGTTTAGCGACGATCACCAAAGAGGCTTATGTCGATCATTTTCAGTTTGATATTGAAAGCGATTACTACGATGCGAAGTCTGATCCCGAAAATCCTCGCTGGCTAATGGTAGACATTGAATTTGGCGAAAAGTTTAAGCGCGTGTTGCCGTTGAGCGTACTGAAAACTATGCCGGAGTTAATGGAGATGCCTTTGGTGAAAAGAGGTAACCGACTTTCTGTGATGCCCGTTACTGAATCTGAATGGCAAGCCATCTTAAGCCGAGTCGCCAGATAACAAAACTCCCATTCTCGATAGCTAGGATATGCGCTACATAGGGGCGAGAATGGGAGTATTTGACGGTTGGAATCGTCGTGTTAGATAAGGTTTTGTTTTAAAAACTCAGCGACGGCATCATCGGCATTACTACCAATAACTTCATTGTTAGGTAGAGCACGTTTCACTTTGTCGTGCGCATTTTCCATAATGTAACCATGGCCTGCCATTGTTAGCATTTCCACATCGTTCATCCCATCACCAAAAGCGATGCAGTTTTCTAAGCCAAAGCCAAGTTTTTCTGCCACGGCTTGCAGAGCGTCACCTTTCGACACCTCTTTTGCCATGACTTCTAAACACCAAGGAGTGGAGAACGCGATGTTTAGGGAATCACCAAACTTGGCGCGTAAAGCATCTTCAAATTCCACTAAATGTTCATGGTCTTGCTTTGGATGAGTAATGAAGATTTTTGCAATACCAGAAGTTGGTGCTTGGGTCGCATCGAACAAGTGGTAAGTAAATCCAGTTTCTGTATGGAATTTACGTAAGTACTCATCTTCTTGATTGAGTAGCCACTTTTCATCCTGATACATATGAACAAATAGTTCGCTGTCTGTGCTTAGCACGTCAACAATCGGTTGTACCAGTTCCTCTGGCACGTTTTGGCTATACAGCAATTGATCATTTTGGTCGTGAACACGCGCACCATTTGACGTGATCATGTAAGCAGGAATACCCACTGATTCACGAATCCCAGCCACGTCCACATGGTGACGACCAGTGGCAAAAATAAACGTATATCCCTTCGCGTGAAGTTCCTTAAGTGTTTGTTTGGAGTTATCACTAAGCTGGTGGTTTGTTGCCAGTAGTGTACCGTCTAAATCAGAAGCAACAATTTTGATGGAATCGCGGTTAAGGGTCATAGTTCTCTCTTTGTCATTGGAGGATAGGGTGAATTCGCAGCATTGTGGAATGGCTCTATTGTAGGGGATATTAAACCAGAAAAAGAGGGTAAATGGGTTACAGAAATATTTCCTCATTTACCCAAACTGTTACCAATTGCGTTATCGCTTCTCGGCGCTAAAGAAATGGCGAATTGCATCCATTGCTTGATTGCGATATTCATCTTTTTCAAACAGTACTTCGTGTTTAGCCCCTTGAACCGTGATCATTTGAGCTTGGTGATTGGTACGTGAAAGCTTATTGATGAACTTACTTTGGTCCTGATTGCTAACAATTTGATCCGCGCCTGCTTGTACGAGGAGAAGCGGTATTTTTACTTGTCGAGTTTGTTGAATGCACTGCTTTGCAGCCATTAAACCCTGCCAAACCCAGCGAGTGCTTGGTCCACCAATCTTCAGTTCTGGCATTTTCTCGTACAGGTCTCGGAACCAGTGATAGCGTACTTCACTTTGTGAAAGAGGGTTGATATCGAAGGGTTTAGCGACATAACCTTGATACCCTGGTGCAAACGTTGGTTTCGGGTATATAGCCGTCATAATCTGCGCGACTATGGTCGCTATGGGCTTGAGGTACCATGGCACACTCACGCCATACATAGGAGCGCTAAGCGCTATTTTATCGAATGAATGATGAGGGCGAGTTTGAATAAAACGTGTGGCGATGTTTCCGCCCATTGAGTGGGCAAGTAGGTGACGTTGCTGATAGCGCTCAAGTTCGAACGTATCCAGTATCATCTGCATATCGTCAAGATAGTCGTCAAACTCATGGACATGGCCCATTTCAGGATTTGGTGCTAGGTGAGTAGAGAGTCCTTGTCCACGATGATCAAAGGAATAGATGTCGTAGCCTTGCTGAAAGAAGTCATAGAACAGCTCCTGGTATTTCCAAGCCGATTCAATGCGGCCATTCACAACAACGAGTGCTTTTTGATGCTCCGGGCGAGTTAGCTTACACCAAAAGAGCTTGGTGCCGTCTTTTGCTTTTAGCGTACCTTCCTGTCGGTTCTCCCATAATTGAGCAATTTGTGAGTTTATAGCTTGCTCAAATTGTGGCTCTTGAGTATAAGTGACATCGGTAGCGTTTAATTTGCTCATAAATTAGCCTATCTGGTGCATTATGTGTAATATGCTGTTTTTTCGATATTTTTGAATCGAATAGAATGCTTTTTGCCCACTATCCTCATTACTAGGATACGAATAAATCAGTGGTAAGGAAATACAATGGATTATCATGTTTGGTTAGCGTACGTCTTAACGGCGATTGTTTTTAGTTTAGCGCCGGGCTCTGGTACGGTGAACTCGATTAGCAATGGTATCAGTTATGGGACGCGTAAATCGTTAGCCGCGATTGCTGGACTGCAGATAGGCTTAGCGATACATATCGTGCTCGTTGGTGCAGGCATTGGGGCATTAGTGGCTCAATCGGCGATTGCTTTTAGCGTGATTAAATGGATTGGCGTGGTCTACTTGATTTGGTTGGGTATTCAAAAATGGCGTGATACATCGTCGGTTACCGCAATGGCGGAACAGGACAATCGCAGTGCATGGAACTTGATGCGCAGTGCGGTTTTTATCAACCTGACTAATCCCAAATCTATCGTGTTTCTGGTGGCGTTATTTCCTCAGTTTATTGATCCGAATGGCGATCAAGTAACACAGCTGGCCATTCTGGGTGTGACCACGGTGGCGATTGATGCAATGGTCATGCTTGGCTATACCACTCTAGCGTCGCAAATGGGACGCTTTATTCGTTCTGACCGTATCATGGCGAAGATAAACAAGGTGTTTGGTTCGATGTTTGTCGGTTGTGGTGCGCTGCTGGCCGCCGCAAAATCATAGCCTGATTGGCTTAGATATGTACGCTACTTACGTTGCTCGCCAACCCATTTTTAATGCTCGTCGTCATACACTAGGCTACGAGCTTCTTTTTCGAGACGGCGAAAAAAACGCGTTTCCTGCACACGTTGAAGCGAATAGGGCTACCTATCGATTGATAGCAGAGAACTATCTGTCATTAGGGACCAACCCTAGCATCACTGCGTCGCGATGTTTTATTAACTTTCCACACCAAAGCCTTATACGTCGCTTGCCGTTAATTTTGCCCAAGCAGAACGTGGTGATTGAGATCCTAGAGACTTGCCAGCCTAACGACGAGCTCTATCAGGTTGTCAAAGAACTTCATCAACTGGGCTATATGATAGCGCTTGATGATTTTGTCTACAGAGAGGCTTGGGAGCGATTCTTGCCGTTTGTGCAGATTGTAAAGCTAGACATTATGGCGATGGGTGTAGAGAAAGCGTGTGCTTTTGTTATACAACAAAAGGCGAAAGGAAGCCCTCGTCACTACCTTGCTGAACGTGTTGAGACTGAAGAAGAGTTTCTACTGACTAAACAAGCGGGCTTTAAGTTTTTCCAAGGTTTCTTTTTTAGTAAGCCTATTATGGAGAAGCAAGTTTACATCAGCTCTGAGCAGCTGGTGGCCATGGAGCTTTTCCAGCAAGTGTGTGTACCTGAAGTCGACTTTGATAAGGTTGAGCAAATTGTTTCCAAAGACGTGACGCTCTCTTATAAGCTGCTGCAATTTGTGAATACGCTCAGTCCTCGCTTAGATTCTGAAATTTCCTCTTTTCGCCAGGCACTTATTTATCTCGGTCAAGAGAAGCTTAAATTGTTTGTCTCTCTTACGGTTGCATCCTTTATTTCTAGTAATAAGCCGAAGGCACTGTATGAACTTTCATTGCAACGAGCTCAATTTTGCCGTTTGATGACCAAACATCCTCAATTCAAACAGCACCGGGATCAAGCCTTTATGATTGGTTTGTTTTCTATCTTAGATGCTTTGATGGACCTCTCCTTAGATAAGTTGCTGCATCAGCTTCCTCTCTCTAATGAGATTAAAGGCGCACTTCTGGAGCGTGAAGGTCCGTATGGCTGTTTATTGTCTCTAGGAGAGTGCTTTGAAATGGCAGATTGGCAAGGTGTGGAGCGTCATCGAGCGCATTTAGGTTTGTCGCAAAATGAGGTGTTCTCAGCGCTGGCAGATGCGCAGCGCTGGAGTCAAAAAATGCAATCGCTTAGCTAGCGAGTCTTGGGAAGTACGTCCAACATATTTTGGTAGGCCATTTTGTCTGCGATGTTCTTAGGCAGCGCTGACAAAATGGGATGCCAAGTGCTTAATGCGGTTTGCTGATAACCAAATGCTCCAACTACGTCGCTGCCAACCATAAATCGATCTGGGTAAGCCTCAATAAGTGCTAGCCAGCGTCGATCCAATTTGCCCTCAGGCATCATGACGTCGATCAGAGTCCACGACGCCAAAATATAGAGATTATCATGCTCGCTGAGTAAATCTGAGACGGTTTCATAGAGAAACTTCATTTTAATAGTGCGAGTAAGAGTGGACGTGGTACCTGCGTGAGCCCATAGAAAGCGGGTGTCTGGATTGGTGCTCAATGCTTGCTCGAGTTCTTGTAAATAAAGTGGATTATCTTCTCTTTGCGACGTGATATTGGTGTGCAACAGCACGGGCAAGTCGTATTGTGCGGCGAGGTGATACACTTTTTGCAACGCAGGGTGATTAGCGCGCGGTTTCTCGTCGGCAGTCAAAGCTGTTAAATGATCATGTCTAGTAATCACTTCGCCAATACCTTGCCAGAAACCAGGTCGATACTTGAGTTCCTTTTCAATAAGCTCTGCGGCATTGAGATCGGTAGTATTAAAGCCGCTCAGGAAAGGATGTAATCTGGCTTGGCTTACCGCGGGTAACGCTTCAACTTCGCGGGCAATCAATTCGTCTGTGTGCGAATAATAGTAGACCGGGGTATCATCGCCATAGACAAAACGCGGTGCTTTAGGAGCAGAAGCATCCCACTTCTTAATAACAGGTAGCCCCATAACATAGGCGTGTTCGATATTTAGCTTATCCATGTTATCTATCAGAGCTTGAGCGCCTTCTGAACGCTGAAAGTAGTCGACAAGATGGACTTCAGCGTCGTTGACTCTTCCTTGATAGGCTGCGCTGCAACCAGCCGACAAAATGGTGATAAGCGCAACAGATAAATGCTGACCTAGCTTTACTCGCAGATCCATGAGTCACTTCCATGTTTAGTTAGATAATTAAAGCTAGCATGAGTCTTACTAGCAAAGCTAAATAAATTAGCGAGTTAGTGAGAAGTGTAGGAATTTGTCCCCTTGATAGGTTAACTCTCCTTTATCACCTGGGTTGAGGTGGTGATAGTAATGAACACCAATTTGAAATTCGCGTTTAGGACCAAATGTTCCTTTCTGGATGTAAATCCAATATTCATCTTCTTGGGTAGGATCTTCGGTAACGACGACTTGTTTATCTAAGATAGTGACTGCCGCTTTTCTCTCTGGAGCATTAACACCCACAGTGTGCTTTTTTTGTACATAAACAAAAAGATAGCCAGCAAGGATGATCAAAACGATGAGAATAATAACCAGTGATATAGGCATGTAAACCTCGTATGTCTAAGTGGCCTGGAACTAAGATCGCACATATTCAGAAGAAAATAATCTGCAACTCCCGACCATCGAGTCAATTTTAGGGTCATATCACACAAAAAATCGCATTTTTAGGCTTAAATCTTTACTTGAATTTACCTAACAATTGTCGAATTCTTAATACAGATAGTTAACAATGGAGTGAATGAAATCTTTGGATAGTAGCCAGCGCACCTATTTTCACATTTTTGCTGGTTGTGGGAGGGATGCTTATGTCTGACATTGAAAGTGTAGTGTTGCGAACGAGACGCTTAGAGAAGTTATTGAGGCAGCAATATCGTGCTGATGGAAAAGGTTTGCATCAACTTGTCTCAAGCTGCGAAGAACGGCTGCCGCATGATGTCATTAGCAAACTGAGATATATTGCCACTATCCGCAATAAAATAGTCCATGAAGATGATTATGAGCTAGACGATAAATCTGGTTTCATGAGAGCTTGTGATGAGTGTGAACAGGAGTTAACCCCGAGGAGCAGCCGATTCATTTGGCGCACAGCCATGTGGCTGATGGCACTGATCACATTGCTTGCGATGGGCTTTTACTATGTGCACTGGGAAAAAGTGCTTCATATCTTATCTAAGTAAATAGTTAAAATGAAAAAGGGACGCGAAAGCGTCCCTTTTTTTGTCTTTCTAGCGTTGGCTAGTAAAGAATCGGCAGTGTCATTAATCCAACCACGACGGCTATCATCACTAGACCCTGCTTCTGAGAAGATGAAATCATAACACTGCTCCTTTCTTGAATTCCTATCTTGTTAAACAGAATAGCACTGTTTTTTAATGTTTGGCAAGTTAGAAAGTGAATATCTTCTATTTTTTGCAGTTTTCTTTCCATTAACTAGCGATTAATGGTCAATAAAACAGTGTATTTTCGTAGCTTTAAATCTGTTCAATGTGGTGTTTTTGATGGTTTGTTGTTTTTAACTTAATGATATCAAAGAAAAAATATAGATCACAAAATTGATTATTATTAAAGCTTTGGATTATATTGTCTTCGATCGCTTTGTTTGGTCTAAGTGAGCTTTGTGTTGGTAAGTGGTCAGGATGTTGAAGAAAATCTTGTTCAGTGAGAGTGAGGGGCAAAAAATTCTTAGTATAAGAGAAGAAAAGTTGCAATTTGAACTATAGTCTAAGTGCAGTGGACTCTTGGTTGTCATCTTTTAAGTATTGAAATATAAAGATATTAGTGACTTTTTGTTTCGTAGTTCTCTTCGCTGATTTTAGTTCATTAGTGGAAACTGACTTCCGATCTCTATGTTAAAGGGGAAACGTTTGCTTTTGTTTTTTAGCTAATGATTAACAAGAGTCAGTTCATTTTCGATGATCTGGCCCACTGTCAACGGCAATCTTATTTAATTTAAAGCAAGTCCAACTTTTCAACCTTACTACTGGACAGCAAAAGTGAGCTCCATACACTGGCGTGGATAACAAGAATTAGGTGTGTGTATGTGGAGTTGGCTGGCGATAGCTTTATCGTGTTTGCTGTTTATTTTTGGTTCATCGCGGTTTTCCGGGGAAAGCCGCTTTGATTTTCAGAAAGAAGTAGTCCGTGTCTCTGTAGCCATACCCCGTCCGTTTGATAAGCTTTATCTT
>NZ_JAKGTN010000037.1:0-33197 GCF_021568915.1 Vibrio sp. McD22-P3 | reverse complement strand
GACATGAAAACGGCGGTTGTTTGTATATTTTTGTTTGGCGACTAAAACATACCACAACTGCCGTTTTTCTTATCGGCTCACGCTAATCCGCGATGAACCTTATTTTTGCTGTAGAAAAAGGCGATAAGTCTCGAAGTGTGCTTTTTAGCGCTTTGACTCATAGTTTACTAATTGTGCTGTTGGCGACTTCAGGTTTAGAAACCAAGTATGAGCTTTTGGTGCTACTGGGGTTAGTTGTCTTCTTATTTAGTGATGCTTCTGGTCAATACACTCGGTTTGCCAAGCTTAGTTTTGTTGGGTATCTAATTGCTCAATCTCTCTATGGCTGGGCTATGTGGGGACAGGTGAATAGCCAATTTGTGCTGTGGTTGCCCGCTTTGATGCTATGTATCGCTATAGTCACCTTTTTTCTACTGTTACCTCGCCTTGACTCATTTCTGGTTCCAGTGACCGTGATGGGCATTTCTTTAGTGCATTTAGTGTGTGCAGCAGGTGAAGCCTGGTTAGCACAAAGTGGCATGTCATCTTTATTAGGCTTCTTGGGAGCGCTCACCATGGCCCTATCTGCCATGTTATTGGCGTTAGATAAATATCGTTTTCACTCGCGCCGTGCGCGCTATGCCATCTCTGGCAGCTATTATTTAGCTCATGCGTTAATCGTGGCTTCTGCGATTAGCTAGCACAAAAAAGTGTGCGATTGAGGTAGATCATCACGGAAGGGACCACTTTAACGTTAATATTCAATCGTTGATTTAATGAGGATTACCAAATGACCGCTGCTATCCATGCTCATAAAGTGCTTAATCTGTTACGTGAACAACCAATGACACGCGAACAGTTAGAACAAACCGTTATCGAGCAATTTGGAACTGAAGCTCGCTTCCGCACTTGCAGCCGTGAAGGCTTTGACCTTGATTCGCTGTTGGCCTTTTTTGTTGAAAAGCAGAAAGTGATTGAGAATCAGGGAGTATGGGAGCTAAACATAGAGAGAGTTTGTTCTCATTAGACGAGATTGTTTCGACTAAAAGACGACAACTAAGCCTGCTATACTTCACGAAAATCTATCGTTAGCAGGCTGTATTCATGGATATACTCTCCGCGGCGACCATGTTGTTCCTCATCATGGACCCGCTCGGCAATCTCCCTATTATTCTTTCCATCTTAAAACATCTAGATCCGAAACGAAGGCGGAAAGTTCTAGTACGCGAGTTATGCTTCGCTCTACTCATTCTGATGTTGTTCCTTTTTGCGGGGCAGAGCATACTGACTTTCCTTCATGTTAAACCAGAAACATTGAGTATCTCTGGTGGTATCATTCTATTTATCATTGCGATAAGAATGATCTTCCCACAGGCGGGCAGTGTGGCTGGCTTGGCGGCGGGTGACGAACCGTTTATTGTTCCTATGGCTATCCCGATGATTGCTGGGCCTTCAGTGATCGCCTCCATTCTGTTGTTATCAACACAAAACCCCGACAGTCTGACGGACCTGTCGTTTGCAGTTCTCATCGCTTGGGGCGCTACTTTCTTTATTTTGATGTTCTACAGTTTCTTCCATAAGTTGTTAGGAGAAAGAGGTCTGAAAGCGGTCGAGCGATTGATGGGCTTACTGCTCGTTATGATTTCGACACAGATGTTCTTAGATGGGATAAAGAGCTACTTGGGAAGTTAAAAAAGAAAAGCCGCATTCGCGGCTTTTCTTTTATTTGTTTTCAGTATCTTCTGCTTTATCGGGAGCAGGTCCCATCATGTGTTTTTGTCTAATATCGAGCAGAGCGAAAATACCGAACGCTAGAATAGAGTATTTTTCCCATGTGCCTAGCTTGAGCTTGTCACCAAAGGCGCCAAGGAAAATGGCCATCTGCACACCATGCATTAAGAACAGAAAGGCTGTCATGATATACAGCGCTATCGCACCTTTTCCTGGGAATGGATGGAAAATATTCAGTATCAATACAAACCAAACAAATCCAAAGGCGATCTTCGCCAGCATTAACAGTGCTTTCATTTTGTTTCCCTCTCAAATAATCGATAACAAACCTGACCCGCCGTTTTTTCTTTTAATGGATCCCAGTGCTCTGGGATGACGTCGATTTGTAATTCTTTTTCCGTTTCAATATAGACTAACGCATTGTCGGCAAGCCAACCATTATCTTCAAGTTTTTGAACCACTTCTGGTAGCAAGCCTTGACGAAATGGAGGATCAATAAACACCACATCGTGTGGTTGTCCTGGTTGGTCTAAAAAGCTAAGTGCATTGCCGTGATGGGTGACGATATTGTCTGCCTTAACAAGCGCTACATTGCTGATAATTTGTTGGTAAGCTTTGTCGTTGAGCTCAATCATAGTGACTTGCGCGGCTTGCCGAGAAGCCGCTTCAAATCCTAAGCTGCCTGAGCCAGCAAAAAGATCTAATACCTTCGCGTGTGGAATATCTTGCGCTAACCAGTTAAACACCGTTTCTTTGACTCGATCGGTGGTTGGACGGAGTCCTTCTGCATCGTGAACCGGCAGTTTTCGTCCGCGCCACAGTCCGCTAATAATGCGCACACTCCCCATTGGTGCCTTACCCCCGCGAGTGGCGCCTGAACGAGATGTCGTCTTCTGGGACGGTTTTTGTGATGGAGTTTGCTTGCGACGTCTAACCATAGATTTTTTGACCGACAATTAAGTGTTACTATAACGGGCTCATTAAAGAGCTTAATTGGATAAGTGACGAAGTGTACCAATCTCTGACAAAAGTTTTCACTGCTTTGTCGCAATTATTTTTTGCATCGCTTGTCGTAAATAGATAGCGTTTTAAGCAAATCCGAATTTAAGACCATTTGAAAAGACAGTATTCAGGATAGTTTCAGATGACAGAAAAGAAAAAACGCGGGTTACTCTCGTGGCTTGGCTTTGGTGATGAAGAGCAAGCACCGCAAAAACAACAAGAGACATCTGCTGACGTTGAAGCCGAACAACCGCAGCAAGAAAGTAGTGATGTTGAGGTCACCGCAGAAACAGCACCTGAAACGGTAGAGCAGGAACCAACAACTGAAGCAGAAGCAGAAGCAGAAGCAGAAGCAGAAGCAGAAGCAGAAGCAGAAGCAGAAGCAGAAGCAGAAGCAGAAGCAGAAGCAGAAGCAGAAGCAGAAGTGATTGCTCGAGTTCAAGAGCAAGAGAAGCCAACTGAGAGTTTCTTTGCGCGCCTAAAGCGTAGCCTAAGTCGTACAAAAGCCAATATTGGTGCAGGTTTCTTTGGCTTATTCAAAGGCAAAGAGATCGACGATGAGCTGTTTGAAGAGCTTGAAGAGCAGCTGTTAATTGCTGACGTTGGTATGAACACCACGGTTAAGATTATTGATAGCTTAACTGAAAAAGCCTCTCGCGCTGATCTTAAAGACGGTGAAGCTCTGTATGGTCTGCTTAAAGAGGAAATGGCAGAGATTCTAAGCCATGTTGAGAAGCCTCTGGAAGTTGATAGTACTAAGATGCCTTTCGTTATACTGATGGTAGGGGTTAATGGTGTTGGCAAAACAACCACCATTGGTAAGCTTGCTAAGCAGTATCAAGCCCAAGGTAAGAAAGTCATGCTGGCTGCGGGTGATACCTTCCGTGCTGCAGCTGTTGAGCAGCTTCAAATATGGGGCGAACGCAATGACGTACCGGTTATTGCTCAGCATACTGGCGCAGATAGTGCGTCAGTTATTTATGATGCCATTGAAGCAGCAAAGGCGCGCGGCGTTGACGTTGTGATTGCTGACACCGCAGGTCGCTTACAAAACAAAGCCAACCTAATGGAAGAATTGCGCAAGATCGTCCGTGTTATGAAGAAGATTGACGAGTCGGCACCGCATGAAATCATGCTAACGCTAGATGCTGGCACCGGTCAAAATGCGATTAGCCAGGCGAAACTGTTTAGCGACGTAGCACCGCTGACGGGCATTACGCTGACGAAGCTAGACGGAACCGCGAAAGGTGGGGTTATCTTTGCCTTAGCTGACCAGTTCCAAATCCCAATCCGCTATATTGGTGTGGGCGAAGGTATTGACGATTTGAGACCATTTGAAACACAAGACTTTATCGACGCACTGTTTAGCCGAGAAGACTAAGTAAAACTCAAGGGATGCGCAGCATCCCTTGTCAAAAATAGGCATCCAATCAGGGGAATGATTCGGTGATCAAATTTGAGCAAGTGAGCAAGGCTTACCGCGGTGGTAGACAAGCGTTGCAAAAAGTGGATTTTCACCTTCGACGCGGCGAAATGGCGTTTTTAGGCGGCCACTCTGGCGCAGGTAAAAGTACGCTGTTAAAACTGATCTGTGCAATTGAACGACCAACCGATGGTCGTATCCTTTTTAACGATCACGACATCAGCCGTTTGCCATCGAAGGATATCCCTTTCCTTCGTCGTAACATTGGTATCGTATTTCAAGACCATCGATTACTAATGGATCGCAGTGTATTTGATAACGTGGCGCTGCCAATGCGTATCGAATCTATCTCTGAAAATGAAATCAAGCGTCGAGTTTCCGCAGCACTAGATAAAACGGGTTTACTGGATAAGGCCAAATGTCTACCGAGTCAGTTGTCTGGTGGTGAGCAGCAGCGCGTGGGTATTGCTCGAGCAGTTGTGAACCGACCTACTATGCTATTAGCAGATGAGCCTACTGGTAACTTAGACCCTGAATTGTCCAACAAAGTGTTAAAGCTGTTTGAAGAGTTTAACCGCGCAGGCGTATCCATTTTGTTGGCGACACACGATATCCATTTGGTTCGCTCTAGACCTCAATATCGTTACCTTGAACTGAACCAAGGATTCTTAAGTGAGGTCAGTGATGGTGTTTAAACGTAAAAATAGCAAGCCAAAAAAGCATCGTTTAAAGTCGGATAATTTCTTTACTGTGCATTGGAAGCAGGCAAAAGCGTCTTTAGTAGAGATGTGGCAGCGTCCATTGGGTAACATTCTAACTCTGGCGGTTATTTCTATGGCGCTAACCATGCCAGCTTGTCTTTACCTCCTAGGTAAGAACGTCGTGGCAGTGACCTCTAACGTGGCGAGCCAATCGCAAGTCACCGCGTTTATTTCCGTCGGTGTGCCGGATGCAAGGGTGTTGGTACTTAAAGACGCAATTGAAGGTTGGGAAGAGGTCAGTTCGGTTAAGTACATTACGCCGCAAGAAGGTTTAGCTGATCTCAGTGAACACTCTGGCCTGGATCAGGCTCTGAGTTTGCTTGACGGTTATGCGCTTCCTGGGGTGCTTACCATTATTCCAGTGAATGCCGACGTACAGACTGACCGAGACTTAGTGGCTAAGCTGCGTACTCAAGAAGAGATTACCGATATTCGCCGCGATGAAGATTGGTTGAGTCGATTTGATGCAATCAAAACCTTAGCCTCAACATTAGTCGTGACGTTATCGGTGCTGATGTTGGTTTCTGTATTTTTGATTGTGGGCAATACATTGCGCTTTAACGTATTAGCCAATAAAGAAGCCATTCAAACCATGAAATTGATTGGTGCGACCGATGCTTATATTTTGAGGCCGTATATCTATTCAGGTATGTGGTTTGGGTTGTTAGGTGCGGTTGTTGCTTGGTTATTGACGGCGTTGATTACTGTCCTACTCAATAGCGCTGTGACCGACCTTGCTACTCTGTATGATAGTGATTTCCGACTCCTTGGCCTCGGCTGGGACGAGACCTTGCTAATCCTGATGCTCGGACTATTCTTGGGGACAGGCGCAGCAAGAATTTCAGCTAAGCGTCACTTAAAAGAAATTGAACCGGTCTAGAAAACTCAGGTCAGAATACTCATTGAGCGGCAAAGCTGCTCAATCCTGACGCAGAGTGTAACAATTGTTCGCTTGTACGTGACTATTAATAATTATGTAGTTATTCAGTGAGATAGTGGGAGCTCAGTCCCATCTGGGCAGAAAATACCTATTAATGAATGAAATTTAATCGGCATTTACCCTTGTTTAGACCAATTGATTATGCATAATTACTAACCCCTTCTTGAATCTCAGCCTATTAAGGTTCAGTATTGATGGATTGAGAAGGCGTTAATCCCACTCGACACGAATGAGGAAGTGAATGGCAAACCAAGCGTATCCAATGGCATTAGTGACACAAGATAGCCTTGATGGCTACATCCGCTCAGTCAACAGCTACCCAATGCTGACGGCTGATGAGGAGCGTGAACTAGCAGAGCGATTACACTATGATGGTGAAATAGAGGCAGCGAAAGGGCTGATTTTGTCTCATCTACGATTTGTTGTTCATGTTGCTCGTGGCTATTCTGGCTATGGGCTTCCTATGGCTGACTTAGTTCAAGAAGGCAATATTGGTCTGATGAAAGCTGTGAAGCGCTTCAACCCTGAAGTAGGGGTAAGACTGGTATCTTTCGCGGTGCATTGGATTAAAGCGGAAATCCATGAATACGTATTACGTAACTGGCGTATCGTGAAGATTGCGACGACTAAAGCTCAGCGCAAACTGTTTTTTAACCTACGTAAGTCGAAAAAACGCTTAGGTTGGTTCAACAATGGTGAAGTAGAAACAGTAGCAAAAGAGCTGGGAGTCGAGCCATCAGAAGTTAGAGAGATGGAATCACGTCTCGCGGCTCAAGATTCAACGTTTGAAATGCAAAACGATGATGACGATACCGGCTCATACACTGCACCTGCGCTTTATCTTGAAGATAAGAGCTCAGATCTCGCAGAAGACTTTGAAGCACAGAACTGGGAAACTCACACCAATAACCGTTTAGGCCACGCGCTTGCGACGCTTGATGAGCGTAGTCAACATATCGTGCGCTCTCGTTGGTTGGATGACAACAAATCTACGTTGCAAGATTTAGCCGATACCTACGGTGTGTCTGCGGAGCGTATTCGCCAGTTAGAAAAGAACGCAATGAAGAAACTTAAGGCAGCCGTCGGCGAGTTTTAAGCTTGGTTTAAAGCAGAATAAATGATTAAGGCCGAGATCGAGAGATCTCGGCCTTTTTACTTTTGATCGGAGAATCAAAACGATCGAATTATGTGATCACATTTTTCACTTGTGTCCTGTGGATAAGTCTGTGACAAAATTATTTACCAACTGTCAGAAAGCAGCGATAAACGGTCGATTGAAGCGCTTTTGGAACTGGGGATACCTTTTGCTTTACACACAGATAGATCAAGATCATACCTAGATGTTGTGGATCATTGGATCTAAAAGCACCTTATCAACGCAATCCACAGAGTTACACACAGATGGTGGTTTTTTAAGCTTAAGTGGATAACCTTATTGATTATCGGTACTTTGACAACACTGAATAGTGATACTATCAGACGTGAAATAACAACGTATAAAAAGCATCGAATCCAAACTAAATTTGATATTGATTGGTGCACAAAGAAAGTGAAGGTTTAGACTCTATGGAGCAGTTTCAACACATCGATGTGGTCAACGCACATCAACTACTGAGCAGTGACTCAGAAGCACGATTGGTGGACATTCGTGATATTCAGGCATTTACCGTGGCGCATGCCTCGGGTGCATTTCATCTTACCAACGACAGCATTGTTGATTTCATGCAGCAAGTGGAGTTTGAGTCGCCAGTGTTGGTTATGTGCTATCACGGCATCAGTAGCCAAGGTGCGGCGCAATATTTGCTAAACCAAGGTTTTGAGCAGGTATATAGTGTTGATGGTGGCTTTGAGGCTTGGCAGCGCGCCGAATTACCAATAGAGAAATAACTATGATTAGATTGATCACGATTCAAAACCCGAGAATGGGTCAGGCATTTATCGATTATATGGCATCGAGAAAGATTGATGTACAAATGATGCCTGAAGGAAGTGGTCAATTTGCCTTGTGGCTGATACATAGTGAAGACCAAGTCGAGGCGGAGGCTGAACTCAAGCAATTTCTGACCGAACCTAATCATCCGAAGTACCAAGCCTCTTCTTGGGACATGGCTGAGACGCGACAGAATAAATTCCATTATCAAACACCCAGCTTTATGTCATTGCTTAAGGCAAAAGCCGGCGTGGCGACTTTGAGTATCATGCTCATCTGTTCAGTGATTTTTATCTTGCAACAGCTTGGTTGGGGGGAAGCTATCTTTGCATCTTTGCATTTCCCTGCTCTCGACGGACAGCAATGGCAAATCTGGCGTTGGTTTACTCACGCACTGCTGCATTTCTCGGCATTACATATCATCTTTAACTTATTGTGGTGGTGGCAGCTAGGAGGCGATATTGAGAAACGTCTTGGCTCTTTGAAGCTTATTGAGATATTTTTGATATCGGCTGCGGTATCTGGAACCGGACAATACTGGGTTGAGGGTGCAAACTTTGGTGGCCTGTCAGGCGTAGTTTATGCGTTGGTGGGATATCTTTGGATGCTCACTTGGAAACGACCTGAGCTTGGTCTTATCATTCAAAAGCCTATCGTAGGCTTTATGTTAGTTTGGCTTATTCTCGGTTTCTTCCAACCTTTCTTGGCGATTGCCAATATGGCGCACCTAACTGGTCTAGCAAGCGGTATCGTATTAGGGTTGGTGGACAGCCAGCGTTTGAAAGCGCGTTAGGTTGCGCTTCCTATTGGTATAAGTATTTGGTAAATAAAAGGTCGGCGATGACGGCCTTACCGGTTTCTGCTAACAGTAGGTTGTTGAGATTTTCAACTAAGGCGTGACGAATTTCTTCTCGACCAGCCAAAGATTTGATGACATCTGCATTTTGACGACCGAGTAGCTCTACAACCGCATCACGAATAAGTGGTTGATGATGTTCAATAATAACAAGGTCGCTGGCATCTGCGACCATAACGTCGATTCGTACTTGAACATAACCGAGTCGCTTGCCCTCAGTATAAAAGTTCGTCGTCAACTCTGGTTCTAAAGTAAAATAAGCGAGGCTAGGAGCAGTAGAATCTGCCGAAAGAGCAGGGAATGTGACAGTCAAGCCCATGATAAGGAAAAACTGGCTTAGGTAACGTTTACGCATATTTCTCTCTTTCTAACTCCATTTAGCCGATATTCCATAAGCCTAATTTTGTTACAATAGCACGATACAACTAGAGTTTATGGCCTCTTCGAGTGGTACAATACGCCATTCAGAAGAATAATGATTGTACGCCTTAAGCGCGTGTTATTGAATAGCAAAATGAATGATTCAGTTTTCGATTATCTGAAAGTATTAAGCCATGCTCAATGGCAATCTCCAGAACAGTTTCGATTTACCAATGATAATGTCTTGCAATGGTTAACAGAGCAGGGCTCTTTGTCACATAAATTAAGTGCTCATTGTGATCACTTCGCAGTAGAAGTGGTGCGCAACGAAGCCAGTACTCCACAATGCATGTCACATGAAGAAGTGGAGTTACTTGATCACGAAGCCTGCTGGCTACGAGAGGTGGTGCTATCAGGCGATGATGTGCCTTGGGTCATCGGTCGCACATTGATGTCGCTCGATGCCATGGATAGAAGCCAATACGACATTTCACAACAAGGAACTGTACCTATTGGGGTCACCGTGTTTTCAAGCTCAGATACTAAGCGTGATGCACTGCAAGTGGCTATGATCTCGACTCCGCAAGGGGACTTGTTTGCTCGTCGTTCTCGTTTGTGGGTCTCAGGACATCCAATATTGGTCGCGGAGCTTTTTCTTCCCGACTCGCCGGTCTATAACATGGAGAGTGAATAATGACCTCGGCAAAGGCAAAAGCCTATTGGCAGTTAATGCGAATGGACAAACCCATCGGCTCGTTACTGCTGCTCTGGCCAACACTTTGGGCGCTGATTCTTGCGGCCGAAGGGATACCAGATTTGCATGTATTAGTGGTCTTCTCATTGGGGGTGATCATGATGCGCAGTGCAGGTTGTGTGATTAACGACTTTGCAGATCGCAAGGTGGATGGTCATGTAGAACGCACCAAACTTAGACCGCTTCCAGCAGGTTTGGTGTCATCAAGAGAAGCTATAGCGCTGTTCCTTTTCCTCGCTATTGCGTCGTTTATCCTTGTATTGACGATGAATACTCTGACGATACAGCTGTCGTTTGTTGGACTATTTTTAGCGTTTATTTATCCATTTATGAAGCGCTATACCCATCTACCGCAATTGTTTTTAGGACTGGCTTTCAGTTGGTCGATTCCGATGGCGTGGGCTGCACAAGCAAATGAGCTGCCACCTATGGTTTGGTTTGTCTTTGTGATTAATGCCCTTTGGACCATTGGCTATGATACTCAATACGCCATGGTTGATCGTGACGATGACTTAAAAGTAGGGATCAAATCGACGGCAATCTTGTTTGGTCGCCGTGACAAACTCATCATTGGTTTATTGCAGTTTGCCACGTTACTTATGCTGTACACATTGGGTGGATGGTATGAACTCGGTGCGAGTTATTATTGGAGCTTGCTGGTGGCTGGGGCATTGTTTGTTTATCAACAATGGCTCATTAGACAGCGTGAGCGAATGCCGTGCTTCCAAGCTTTCCTCAATAACAACTATGTAGGCATGGTGGTGACGATCGGTTTGCTAGTAGCATTTTGGCCGTAGCAAGATAGAGAATAAAACAAAGGCGCTATTGAATAGCGCCTTTGTTATTTATGGGATTTACTCAGAAGTAGGTGCTTCTTCTATAGCATTTTCTACATCGCTTTGATGCACACTCTCCTGAATAGTTAATCTCACCTCAGGGTAGAGCAAGCTGTATAGCAGGCTAGCTAACGTTTCGGTAGCGGCGCTATCACAGTTACCTTCTACGTCAAGGTAGCCTTGTTCCTTCAGGGTGCTGAACAGAGCTGCAAAGGCTCCTTTATCAAAGAACTCCGGAGCATTAATGCCATGAAGACGACCAAGACGCTGGGCAATTTCTTGGCTCTTCTGCTCCAAATCACTCTTGCCTAGCTCAGGGTAGCTGGCCAGTAGGTTAAGTGAAATCGCATAACGTTGAAGCGTCTCGGAAATCGTTCTACCTAGTAACATCAAGGTTTGAGTGTTGGATTGGTTCATTGAGACAAAACCTTGTTCCACTACAACCAGTTGCTGGCGCTCAAGTTCTACAACGATGCCGTCAACGGCCTGTTCCAACTCTGCCTGGTCTAGATTCAAGAACAGCTCTTTCTTGAGGAAAGGATATAGCTTTTCCACATTGTACTTGATAGCTTCAAGTGACAATTTATGTTGGCGAATCAACATTTGTGCAATCAAAGATGGCAATGCAAACAAGTGGATGATGTTGTTGCGATAGTAGGTCATCAGAATCGACTGGTGACGATCTAGGGAAATAATGTCACCTAAGGTATCAGATTCAATGACAAACTTGTCCAATGACTCGGCGTGAGCTACCAATTCTTCTGCTGAATCGTTAGGCAGCGTGCTAGTTTGTGAATAAGGAACATGCTTAAGCAGCGACAGATAACAATCAATCTGTGACACCAAGCTGTCACGAGATAACGCCCGTTGACGTGAGGCAAGCAAGGCTGTGGCACACAGCGTTAATGCATTAGTTGCCGCAGCATCGTTAATGTTAGTCATCATCTTGGTCGCAAGATCGTTTACTGCAGGTACCAACCACTGTGGTTTACTGGTGCCCATTGGATCAATGTCTTGCGTCCAGTTTGGCGCGGCTTCATTGAGATATTGATTGAGTGGAATTGGCTCACCAAAGTTCACATAGCCTTGACCAAAGTTGCGCAGTTTACGAATGGTCTTGATTACTTGGCCTGCATTCTCTTTTTCTTTGCGCTTACCACGTAGCTCTTTGGCGTAGGTGCTCACTTCCATCACATGTTCATAACCAATGTACACGGGAACTAGAGTGACAGGGCGGTTGAGGCCGCGTAACATCGCTTGAATCGTCATTGCCAGCATGCCGGTTTTTGCTTGCAGTAAACGGCCAGTACGTGAACGACCGCCTTCGCTGAAATATTCAACGGAATAGCCTTTGGCAAATAACTCTGCCAAATATTCGCGGAAAATCGTCGAATAAAGCTTATTTCCCTTGAAACTGCGGCGAATAAAGAACGCGCCACCACGACGGAAAATAGGCCCTGCTGGGAAGAAATTGAGGTTAATACCCGCAGCAATGTGCGGTGGTACCATGCCTTCACGGTAAAGAACATAGGACAATAATAGATAGTCCATATGACTACGGTGACAAGGTACATAAACAATTTCATGACCGTCTTGCGCTAAACGGCGCACGGTAGAAGCGTTATTGACGTTGATGCCTTGATAGAGTTTGTTCCACAGCCAATGAAGGATATGGTCGCCACTTTTTATCAGCTTATATGAGAAGTCAGCAGCAATTTCATCCATGATTTGATGAGCTTCTTTGCGTGCTTTTTGTTCACTAATATCGTTAGCTTGCGCGTAGTCTGTGATCGCTTGCTCAATCACTTGGGAGTTGAGTAAACGATGGAATAGTACTTGGCGGTTTGGCAGGTTAGGGCCAGAGGCAGCGAACTTCTGTCTTGAGAAGTGGATACGGGCTACACGCGCCAGTTTGTGAGCGATAGATTCATCCGTGCCATGTGAATCTGCCATATAGCGTAGCGACACTACTGGGCTAAAGCGCACCATGCAGTCCCGACCTGAAGCAATAACCGCGAAGGCTTTTTGCAGACCGTTCATCGGTTGCAGGTAAGGCTTTGGTGTTTCTTCTTTACCAGGTTTACGGCCCCAAAGAACGGTGGTCGGAATAACCTGAACATCAAGTTCACGGTCTTTCTCGTGCTCTTTAAGTAAGTCAGAAAACAGTGCGATGGATTCGTTCGGAACGTTCTGGTCGCTACTAATGAGAGTTGGTCTTGAGGCGATGAAGACAAAGCGACTACGCTCTTCTCCATTGAGCACGATAGGCTCTAATGGATCCGGTAACCCAACGGCCAAGGCTTGCTCTTGTAATGCGAGCAGATCGACATTGGAGCTAAACGGAAGGGCGTACACCACAGGTTTCGTTGCATCGATATTGTGGTCTTCGATAGGGTTAGATGGAATCGCCGTCCCTTTTACCAATACCGACATTGGCAGTTTAAGAAAGGAACGGAACAGTGATTGTCCTGAAGACATAAAGGTTCACAGCCTCAATTTGTTCGAAAGAAACAATGCCTGAGAAGCACACATACTATGAATTGTAGTGTGTTAATCCTAGGCACTATATTTAGAGCGGTGCAAGCATACCAGAAACTGGTCTTACCTTTTAATGAAAAAACTCGTTACATCCTAATTCGGTGTTTTTTGCTCTGTCTGAGTTAGATATGGTGTTAAGCCGCTAAAAAAACAACCAATTGTCTTTGCAATTAAACCATTACTGGATATACTTACAGTTAACTGTATAAACAGACAGGTGAATTATGAAGCCGCTAACGCCACGACAACAGCAAGTTTTTGATTTAATCAAAAGCAAAATAGACGATGTAGGTATGCCACCTACTCGTGCCGAGATCGCGAAAGAGTTGGGTTTCCGCTCTGCGAATGCGGCAGAAGAACACCTAAAAGCTCTAGCACGTAAAAAAGCCATTGAAATTATCCCTGGTGCATCTCGAGGCATTCGTATTCTGCTTGAAGATGCAGCGAACGAAGACGCTGGCCTGCCATTGATTGGTCAAGTTGCTGCGGGTGAGCCTATTTTGGCGCAAGAGCATGTTGAAGCACACTACCAAGTTGATCCGAGCATGTTTAAACCACAAGCTGATTTTCTGCTGCGTGTTAATGGCGAAAGTATGAAGGACATCGGTATTATGGATGGTGACCTACTTGCGGTACATAAAACACAGGATGTTCGTGATGGACAAGTGGTGGTTGCACGTGTCGATGACGATGTGACGGTAAAAAGACTTGAACGCAAAGGCGCGACCGTATTGCTGCATGCAGAAAACGAAGAATTTTCTCCGATTGAAGTCGATCTAACTGCTCAGCACCTTGCTATTGAAGGGGTTGCGGTTGGTATTATTCGCAACACTGATTGGATGTAATAGCACTAAGGCAGATAAGCAAACGACTTCTCTGCCTTAAATTCTACGCGTTTTTGATGAAATTGTAGAAAAAATACCCGTCTCCACTCCCCACCGTGCTCACTTTCTGGTATGTTTCGCACCCTTGTATCGTTCAGGAGATAAATTGTGGAAGCTTGCCCACTGTGTGCGGGACTTTCGGTACACCATTATCACAGCGATAAGAAGCGAGATTATTTGCAGTGTGGTTCCTGTCAGTTGGTGTTTGTACCAAGGCAGCAACGACTTGATGCGAGCGCGGAAAAAGCGATTTATGACCTTCATATCAATGATCCTAGTGATGCTGGCTATCGACGTTTTTTATCTCGACTAGTTTCACCACTACAAGAACGATTATCACAAGGCTCAAAAGGTCTCGATTTTGGCTGTGGCCCGGGCCCAACCTTGTCTTTGATGTTCGAAGAGCAAGGCTATGACATGTCGCTGTATGATTTGTACTATTATCCAGAGAGTTCGGTATTAGATAATAGCTATGACTTCGTCACAGCAACGGAAGTTATTGAGCACTTGTATGAGCCAGACTTAGTTTGGCAACAATGGTTATCGCTCATTAAGCCTGCGGGATGGTTAGGCTTAATGACTAAAATGGTGGTTGATGTGGATGCCTTTGCCAAATGGCACTACAAGAACGACCAAACCCACGTTGTATTCTTTAGTCGAGCCACCTTTGTGTATTTGGCACAAAGAGATGGGCTGGAGTTAGAATTCATTGGTAATGATGTCATTTTACTGAGGAAGCTTACGTAATGAGTCGTAAGAAAAAATCGAGAAAACCAGGCGCGAATCCAGAGCCTGTTATTGTTACACGCAACCGCACTGAATCGGATGTGGAAGGTCGCTTACGCAAGCGTTTGAAAAAGCGCAAAGGCCAGAAGTCTGGCAGTCGTCATTCAGAAGGCTCAAAAACCAAACAGGCAGGCAGCGCAGCAAAGCTAGACCCGCGTTTAGGTAGCAAGAAAAAAATCCCACTTATCGTTGATGATAAGAAAAAGCCAAGTAAACAAGAGCGTCGTTTATCTGCTGAGCAAGAACTTGAAATGCTCGAAAATGATGCACAGCTTAACGTATTGCTTGATCGTATTGAAAGCGGTGAAAACTTGGGTGCAGGTCTGCAAAAATACGTTGACGAGAAACTTGACCGAATTGAAGTACTGATGAACCGTCTTGGCCTAATGGAACCAGAGACCGAAGATGAGTTTGAATCATCTATAGCTGAAGAGCCTCGTCAGACAAAGGGCAAAGCAAGCAGCGATGCTGATTTGTTGTCTCAATTTGAAGAGCTAGACATCGACCAATTCAAGGATTAATAAGGGTAGAGCAGATGAATACCTTCACACTGTTAGCCATTGCTGGTGCCATCATTATTGTCGGCTTGGCTAGTTATGCGGGCTATTTGCTACTGCAACTTAAAAAGCAAAAGGAGTTGCAACAGCAGCATCGCGACTTGGCTATCCAAAAGCGAAATGCCAACATTTTTGAAAGTGTCGATACGATTTGTTTAGCGACGATTCAAGGGCAATGTGATGTATCAGAAGCGGCGATTAGACTCTACAACATCATGGACTACGTTCAAGGTAATGACCGTGTCGATTTTGATGAGAGCTATCCCGCGACTTCTGAGCTATATCATATCGTTAAAGATATGCCACGCGGTGATGCGCGACAAGAGATGAAAAAGCAAGACCGAATGCGGGATAACCTTACACGTCAGAAGGCAGAAGCGCGTTTGAATGACGCAATTATCGAAGAGCTCAAAGACCTTCAGCAGAAGGTTAAGCCACTGAACAATGCCATTGATATTAAGCTTGTAGGATAGCCTTTTCGTTTCGTTGGTCATGACTAGTGATCAAGCTAGCATTTTTGTTGACGATTTGAGCAAAAATGCAGTTAACGGCGCTCCCTGTCATATTCCTGTGGCAAAATAGCGCCTAGTTGACGCACCGCCAATCTGCGTTCGTTAGGTTGCGATTGGGGCGTCAAGAAACACATGTTTATTGGAAGTATTACCATGTCTCAAAGTCAATCAGAAACTAAGCAACAGATAGTCTGGGATCAAGCGATTCTCGATAAGTATAACTACTCGGGTCCTCGTTATACCTCATATCCGACCGCTGTCGAGTTCCACGAAGCTTATACCATCTCTGATTACGACATGGCGTGTACTCAATATCCAGAACGTCCACTATCGCTGTACGTTCATATTCCGTTCTGCCATAAGCTTTGCTATTACTGTGGCTGTAATAAAGTGATTACCCGTCATGCACACAAAGCCGATGAGTATCTCGATGTTATCGAACACGAAATTCGTCAGCGTGCATCATTGCTTCAGGGTCGTAAAGTGACTCAGTTGCATTTTGGTGGCGGTACGCCAACCTTCCTAACCAAAAGCCAGATCAGTCGATTGATGGCAATTCTTCGTGGTGAGTTCTTCTTCCAAGAAGGTGCTGAGATCAGTATCGAAGTTGACCCGCGTGAAATTGAGTTGGATATGTTGGACCATCTGCGCTCAGAAGGCTTTAACCGCCTGAGTATTGGCGTTCAAGACTTCAATAAAGAAGTGCAAAAGCTGGTGAATCGTGAGCAAGATGAAGAGTTTATCTTTGCCATGGCTGAGCGCGCCAAACAACTAGGTTTCCGTTCAACCAACCTCGACCTTATCTATGGTTTACCGAAGCAAACGAAACAGCGTTTTGCCGAGACACTTGAGCAGGTTCTGACCATGCGTCCAGGACGTTTATCGGTGTTTAACTATGCTCACATGCCAAACTTATTTGCCGCGCAGCGTAAAATTAAAGACGAGGATCTTCCTCAAGCTGAAGAAAAAATGGCGATCTTGCAAGATACTATTGCGACGTTGACTGGCGCAGGCTATCAGTTTATCGGTATGGACCACTTCGCTCTTCCTGAAGATGAACTAGCGGTTGCACAGCGTGCGGGTGAGCTGCATCGAAACTTCCAAGGTTACACGACGCAAGGTGATTGCGACCTAGTTGGCTTTGGCGTTTCTGCAATTTCTATGATTGGCGACAGCTACGCACAAAACCAGAAAGAGCTGAAAAAGTACTACGCTCAAGTGAATGATTTGAGACATGCACTGTGGAAAGGTGTGGTCCTTGATAAAGATGACTTGATTCGCCGTGAAGTGATCAAGCAGCTTATCTGTAACTTCAAGCTCGACAAAACATTTATAGAAAAGACCTTTGGCATTGGCTTCTCAAGCTATTTCGCTGAAGATATGAAATTGCTGCAAACGTTTATTGATGATGAATTAGTTGCAGTGTCAGACGATTCGATTGAAGTGACACTGCGTGGTCGTTTATTGATTCGTAATATCTGCATGTGTTTTGACAAATATCTGCGTCAAAAAGCGCGTCAGCAACAGTTCTCCCGCGTTATTTAATACCTACCGAATTTTTCATTTTGGTCGTAGCAGCCAGCTGCGGCCATTGTTCTAACGGTGTCGGTCGACCATACAAATACCCCTGTGCATGATGACAGCCAAGGTCATGAACGAGCTTAGCTTGCAGTGGTGTTTCAATCCCTTCGGCCACAAGCGTAAACCCAAAGCTGCTTGATAGCTTAGTGATTGCTGCAATAACACTCTGCTCAGCATTGTCTGGAGTCAGTCTATCTACAAAGGCTTTATCGACCTTCAGGCTATTAAATGGCAGCTTGTGGAGATAGGCGAGGGAAGAATAGCCAGTACCAAAATCGTCGATAGCAATATTAACGCCAAGCGCTCTAATTTTGCTGAGGTTGCCAAGGGTGATTGGATCATTGTCAGCCAGTCGCGATTCCGTCACTTCGACAGTAAGCTGACTTGCCGGAAAACCTGCTCGTTTGAGCAGTCCTGACAATTCATCCACATAGCTTGCGCTCGCTAATTCAATGACTGAGACATTAATGTGCAATTGAAAGTGCGCAGGTAACTGTTGTTGTTTGATAGCTTTGACAACGGTTTCGAGGCTTTTCTCTGCCATAATCCGACCAATACTGCTAATCAGTCCCGAACCTTCAGCAATAGGAATGAAATCCAAAGGAGAAATGAATTGTCCTTCATCATCACGAAGTCGCAGTAGAGCTTCAGCACCTAAAGTTTGGCCATTGTCGAGTTCAATTATGGGTTGGAAATGCACCTCAAACTTATTGTTATCAATGGCATGACGTAATGTCGCTAACAAGCGCGTTTTCTTTTTCGAACTCTCTGCCATGTCGGGGGTATAAATGCAGCAGCGCTGACAATCAAACTTTGCGTGGCTATGGGCAATGCCTGCATTTCGCAGCGTTGTGTCTGTTGTGTCCTCTCCGGTAATAGGTGCGATACCAATAGAGACCTGTAACATTAATGGCTCACCTTGCATCACGAAGGGGGCGCTGAATATCTGTCTAATTCGATGTTGATAACACATCTGTTGCTGTGGCTTCACATCAGGTAGGTAGATGGCAAACTCGTCACCGGCAACTCGCCCTAGCACACCATTTTCAAGCAACACCCACGCTTTGAGTCTCTCTGCAATGACGGAGAGTAAAATATCACCTTGATGGTGACCTAAGCTGTCATTGATATCTCTAAATTGATTAATACCAAGCAGCATCATACAGCCGCTGTTGCTTTTCATTGCATTGCAGGTCTCAATAAAGCCTTGTCGGCTATACAGCTTGGTCAAGCTGTCACGGGTGAGCTGTTCTCGCAAAGTATGAAACGATGCTTGCAAGTGTGAGCGCATGGCGGAGAAGCTTTCTACGAGCAGCGAGATCTCTTTGATACGATTGTTTTTGGGTAATGGGTAGTCCCAAGAGCCATTAGAAATCTGTTTTGCCGCCTCAGCGGTTTCAGACATAGGCAGAATCAGTCGGTTGATGATGACGATACCGACAAGTAACCCCAGCACGCCTAAAATCAAGCCCGCGATTAGCGTTTGGTTGCTAATCATGGGTATATCGCCAAGCAGAGCGTGATTGGAGATAGATACCACAACGTACCAACTTAAATTGGTATTAGTTTGATAATGACTAACCATCACATAATGGGTGTCTCCCCGGTAAGGAAAGGCGAATAAGTGAGGTTCAGTCAGTTCGGTATTATCTAAAGTTTGATCAAGAAAGGTCAAAGCAGGATGCAAGCTGTCAGCCATTGATAGCCTTTGTCCGTTAGCATCGAGAATCGATTCATCATCGGCTTGTGCGATGAGCTGACGCTGGTTATCAATAATAAAGACTTGCGCGTTATGGGCGTGTTTTAATTCATTGAGAAAGAGACTAAAAGTATCGATCTGTACATCAACAGCAGCCACTCCAACGAAGGTTCGAATGTCTCCGTCTGAGCTAAATACCGGAGCGAGAGCAGAAATTGTCACTTCTTGTTCCGCGTCGGCGTTGGCATACAGCTTTGACCACATAGCCACTGGGTTTTCTTTGATCGGCTGGTACCAAGGGCGCAATCTTGGGTCATAAGGTTTTATGGTATCGATGACTTGAGACTGTCGGTTTTCACCTTGGTAGATATTAAGCTGCTCACCAGTATTCGCGTCCTTTACCATCAAAGAGTAACCGTTTGGGGTATGAATGGACTTTGCATTTCGTATGGCAAGGAATTCACCTAACTCGCCGCCAAAACCCAATAAGTCAATTTGCGAAAACTCAGTATGAAGGGATTTAAAACTGGACAGCAAATAATCTTCGATAGCTAGGGCATCATTGGCGGAATACAGCTGATGGTATTCAATCGCATGAGCTAATGCGTCGGCCACTGCCATCGGCCTTTCAAGATAGATATCTAAGCTCTGAATCACGTTGAAGCTTAAGCTAGTAAGCTGCTTTTCACTTATCTCCAGCGCAAGGTCGTCGTAGTGCTCTTTCTGTAGCCATAAAATGGTGCCGATCGAGCACAGAAACACCAAAATAAATGGTGTGATTAGGGCTTTCTTGAAGGAGATTTTCAGTAAACCTGGCATATGCTCTGATGTTTTGTGGCAACGAGCTCGCAGATAGGCCTGAGGCTTTGCCGTAACGTATTAATAATCAATAGTTATAAATCGGCCGATTGATAGAATTATTTAGGTCATTTGAGACTAAATGACCTAAATAATGGCGGTGGGTTAGTCAAGTCGATGATCTAATAAGAACTTTGTTAGTAGAGTTCTTTTAGCTTTCTGGTAAGAGTATTCCGTCCCCAGCCGAGCACTTTCGCTGCATCTTGCTTATGGCCATTGGTGTGGCTGAGAGCAGCTTCAAGCAATATACGCTCGAATTGCGGTTGTGCATGGTTAAGTATTTCTGTCTCACCAGACTCAAGGGCCTGCTGAGCCCATGAAGAGAGTAGTGACTGCCAATCCCCAGCACCGATATCGGTAACGCGTCTTGGCTCTTCTAATAACTCGGTAGGCAAATCACTTGGTAGAATTTCACTACCGCTGGCCATTACTGTGAGCCATCGACAGGTATTCTCAAGCTGGCGCACATTTCCCGGCCAGTCGAGCTTATTTAAGATATCCACTGTGTCCGGATTAAGAGACTTGGTCTCCACACCGAGTTCTTCTGCTGCTAAAGACAAGAAATGCAATGTCAGCTTTTCAATATCCTGTTTACGTTCTCGAAGAGATGGGATATGGATACGAATGACGTTAAGACGATGGAATAAATCCTCACGGAATTCGCCTTCGGTCACCAGCTTTTCGAGGTTTTGGTGAGTCGCGGCGACGATACGTACATCCACTTTGACTGCAGAGTGCCCACCGACACGATAGAACTGCCCATCGGCTAAGACGCGTAGCAATCGAGTCTGAATATCCAATGGCATGTCACCAATCTCATCTAAGAATAAGGTCCCGCCGTTGGCTTGTTCAAAACGTCCTTGGCGCACGCTATTTGCACCAGTAAATGCACCTTTCTCATGGCCAAATAGCTCTGACTCGATAAGGTCTTTGGGAATTGCCGCCATATTGAGTGCGATAAAAGGTTTGCTAGAGCGAGGGCTGTGGCGATGTAAGGCGTGCGCGACAAGCTCTTTACCCGTACCTGATTCACCATTAATGAGTACAGAAATGGAGGAACGAGATAAACGGCCAATCGCTCGAAACACTTCTTGCATAGCGGGCGCTTCACCAATAATTTCCGGTGCATCAGCTGCGATCACCTCTTCCTGTGAAAGAGCACTTTTCTGCTCTAGGCTGTGAGTAATAGCGCGCTCGACCAGAGTGAGGGTCTCATCGATATCAAAAGGCTTAGGTAGATACTCAAAGGCGCCTTTTTGGTAGGCGTTTACCGCCGCATCGAGATCAGAGTGTGCGGTCATTATGATGACTGGTAAATCTGGGGCGCTTTCTTGAACTCGATTTAGCAGTTCAATGCCGTCAATACCGGGCATACGGATATCGGACACCAATACATCCGGTGTTTCCCGCTCCAATGCCATTAGCACGCTTTCTGCATCGGCAAATGTCTCGCATTTGATATTTGCTGATGAAAGGGTTTTATCCATTACCCATCGTATTGAGCTGTCGTCGTCGACGACCCATACATATCCTTTACTCATAGCCAAACTTCCTTACAGCAAGCCATATTAAGTCCTCTTTCTCCTTGAGGCTAAATAGGCAGATAAATAGTAAAAATGGTGCGACCGGGCCAACTTTCTACATCTATTTTTCCATTATGTTGGTCGATCAAATTTTGCGAAATGGACAGCCCAAGACCCGTTCCGCCTTCTCTGCCACTTACCATGGGGTAGAACAGCGTATCTTGGAGTTCGGCCGGAATGCCGGGGCCATTGTCAATAATCTCTATCCGAGCAGCGAGTTTATGGCGCTGTCCATGAATATTGGCTTGATGCACAGTGCGCGTGCGCAAGGTGATTTGCCCATTATCTTGTTGTTTTAATATTTGCGCGGCATTACTGGTAATGTTCAATAACGCTTGTTCGATTTGGTCGGTATCCATCAAGATCGGCGGTAGACTAGGGTCATAGTCTCGCTCTATGGTCAGGCTGGTTCCTGCATCAAGCTCTACCAACTGACGTACCTTTTCTAAAATGAGGTGTAGATTTTCTTCTTTTTTCGTTCCTGGACGTTGTGGTCCAAGAAGCCTATCGACCAGCGCTCTTAATCGGTCTGCTTGTTCAATGATGATATTGGTGTACTCATTAAGTGAGGGGTCAGGCAACATCTTTGATAAAAGTTGTGCCGCACCTCGCAGGCCACCAAGCGGGTTCTTTATCTCATGAGCGAGGCCTCTTACCAGCAACTTTGCAGCTTGTTGTTGGGCATGCTGGTTGAGCTCCTGAGTCAGCCTTTTTTGCTGACCAATCTTACGCATTTCCACCAAAAGCATCAGTTCCTTATTCCAAGATAAGGGGCTAACAGTCACCTCTAATAACAGCGGTTTGCCATCAACAACTAAAGTGACATCGCTATCGGTAATACTTTGACCACTTTGTAGAGGTTGGGTTAGCAAGGCCAAGTCTAGAGAAGCGTGTTGAATAAACTGAGAAAGGTGGCAATTAAGCAGTCTCTTGGAACTTTGCGAGAACAATTGCTCTGCGGCAGGGTTAGCGTATTGAACTGTTAATCCCTCATTGAGCATCAAGGTCGCCGTTACCACATTATTGAGTATTGCACTGGTGAGTTCACAGTTTGCCACACGCTATCCTTAATCGATTTTGCATTGCGTTGCTCTATGATGGTGCGCTGCACGCAATGTCTTTTGTTTATGCACTAAAATGGTGCATTGATAATTCCAAGTATGGCGCAATTTTTTATAGAGTAAAAGCGTAAACGCTGATGGCTATGGCGATTGCACCGATGCACGATGTAAATGCACTGTTATCGTATTGGACGATGCAATAACCTTGCCGTTTTGTTGCGCTTGAATGGTTAGGGTGTGAGTTCCTCGGTCAATGGCGGTTAATGACCAATGAGGAGTAGTTTTCGGTGCACCATATACCTTGCCATCGAGAAGAAGTTGCAGCTTGGCTGCGACGTGAAGCTTGCCATCTATGTGACCAATAACATCGAAATTACCAGCGTTGTTGCGAATGGTGGCATCGTGAGTGGGATTGCGGATGCTGACTTTTAGCCTGATAGGCTTGGGGGTTGGCGTTTCTGAGAAAGAATTTGTTGCTGGGGAAACGTCATTGCTGGAGTAAGGGGCGGGAGGGTCAGGCAACACAACTAACGACGATTGAGGGTTAGCAGGATTATCACTGAAGTGCTGCACACCTTTTTCATCGACCCAGGTGTAGATCTCTATACTCCAAGATAGGGGACTCAGGATACACAGTATCAATATCAGGGCAGATTTCATGTTAGCGGAACCTTGCTTTACTTGAGAGTCCTGATGGTAATGCTGCAAGAAATAACACGGACATAAAAAAGGCCCGCCTGCGAGGCGAGCCTAATAATTGGTTGTAAACCTTTGAATTATACTGAGTAGTATAGTTCGAACTCAAGTGGGTGAGTTGTCATGTTTACTTTCTCTACGTCTTGAGACTTAAGATCGATGTAAGAATCGATAAAGTCATCAGAGAATACACCGCCAGAAGTTAGGAACTCACGGTCAGCGTCTAGACACTCTAGCGCTTCTTTTAGTGAGTAAGCCACTGTTGGGATCTCTGCAGCTTCTTCAGCTGGTAGATCGTAAAGGTCTTTGTCCATTGCTTCACCTGGGTGGATCTTGTTCTTGATACCGTCAAGACCAGCCATAAGCATTGCAGCAAAGCATAGGTATGGGTTTGCTGATGGGTCACCGAAACGTAGCTCGATACGACGCGCTTTCGGGCTTGGTACCACTGGGATACGGATAGAAGCAGAACGGTTACGTGCAGAGTAAGCAAGCATAACTGGTGCTTCGAAGCCTGGTACAAGACGCTTGTACGAGTTAGTTGATGCGTTGGCAAATGCGTTGATTGCTTTAGCGTGCTTGATAACACCACCGATGTAGTAAAGCGCCATTTCAGATAGGCCGCCGTACTTGTCGCCAGCGAATAGGTTAACACCGTCTTTCGCTAGAGATTGGTGAACGTGCATACCAGAACCGTTATCACCTACTAGAGGCTTAGGCATGAATGTCGCTGTCTTACCAAATGCGTGAGCAACGTTGTGTACAACGTACTTGTAAACTTGGATTTCGTCCGCTTTAGCCGTTAGCGTGTTGAAACGAGTAGCGATTTCGTTCTGACCCGCTGTTGCTACTTCGTGGTGGTGAGCTTCAACAACTTGACCCATTTCTTCTAGAACTAGACACATTGCAGAACGGATATCTTGAGAAGAGTCAACTGGAGCTACTGGGAAGTAACCACCTTTAACGCCTGGACGGTGACCTTTGTTACCACCTTCGAAGTCAGTGCCTGTGTTCCAAGCCGCTTCTACGTCGTCAATCTTGAAGAATGAACCAGACATGTCTGTTGCGAATTTAACATCGTCAAATAGGAAGAACTCTGGCTCTGGACCAACAAGTACAGTATCTGCAATGCCAGTAGAACGTAGGTAGTCTTCTGCGCGCTTAGCGATTGAACGTGGGTCACGGTCGTAGCCTTGCATTGTTGCAGGCTCAAGGATGTCACAACGAATGTTCAGAGTTGCATCTTCAGTGAATGGGTCTAGAACTGCGCTTGCAGCGTCAGGCATCATTACCATGTCTGATTCGTTGATGCCTTTCCAACCAGCAACTGATGAACCGTCGAACATTTTGCCTTCTTCAAAGAAGTCTGCATCTACTTGGTGTGCAGGGATAGAAACGTGCTGCTCTTTACCCTTAGTGTCTGTAAAGCGTAGATCTACGAATTTAACTTCGTTCTCTTGGATCAGCGATAGAACATTTTCTACTGACATCTTGGAAAACCTCCAGTGTTATTAAAGCGGTTAAGTACTCGATTAGTGCTAATCGGCATTGATTAACGTCTGCTTATTGAAGTGCGTTAATCGATGCTGATTTTACTAAAGCTAAAACCGTGCCAAAAAATAAATCCGTTATTTTTCATGGTGTTACAAAATTACTCATCATAATGGAGCAAGATGATGCACCAAAATGATCATTGAATGCACTTTTATGGTGCAATGTTAAATTTCTGCACCAAGTTGAATCAATGATGCCATACATTCAGCATGGTTTTTGAATCGGTGTCAACTGCAATCCTACGATGAGCAGATCGGCTGCGCTAAAATAGTGAATTTGGCGCTAGCGCCCGATATTTACGGCAAAACTAGCTTAAACCGACTATGTTTAAGCAAGATTTCAACGAAGAAGATCACAACTCTCGTAATTTCTGGTATATTGCGGGCGTTTTTTTAATCGAGTCAGCGGCTATCGTGCGGCGACTCTTGACTGAGTGAAAGAAATCTATGTCAACTCCACAGATTGATAAGTTAAGAAACATTGCGATTATCGCGCACGTTGACCACGGTAAAACTACCCTTGTTGACAAGCTACTTCAGCAATCCGGTACTCTAGAGTCTCGCGGTGAAACTGAAGAGCGAGTTATGGACTCGAATGATATCGAAAAGGAACGTGGTATCACGATCCTTGCTAAAAACACAGCGATCAACTGGAATGATCACCGCATCAACATCGTAGATACTCCGGGACACGCGGACTTCGGTGGTGAAGTTGAGCGTATTATGTCGATGGTAGACTCTGTACTGCTGATCGTTGACGCTGTAGATGGTCCGATGCCGCAAACTCGCTTTGTAACGCAAAAAGCATTTGCACATGGCCTTAAGCCTATTGTTGTTATCAACAAAATCGACCGCCCAGGTGCTCGCCCTGATTGGGTTATGGACCAAGTATTTGACTTGTTCGACAACCTAGGTGCATCTGACGAACAATTAGACTTCCAGGTAGTTTACGCATCAGCGCTAAACGGCTGGGCAACGTTGGAAGAAGGCGAAGAAGGCGAGAACATGGAACCATTGTTCCAAGCTATCGTTGATAACGTTGAAGCACCTGCTGTTGACCCTGAGGGTGCACTGCAAATGCAGATCTCTCAGCTAGACTATAGCTCTTACGTTGGTGTTATCGGTGTAGGCCGTGTGACTCGTGGTACGGTTAAGCCGAACCAACAAGTAACGGTTATCGGTGCTGATGGTAAGACTCGTAACGGTAAAGTAGGTACAGTTTTAGGTTACCTAGGCCTTGAGCGTCACGAAGTTCAGCAAGCAACTGCAGGCGATATCATCGCAATCACTGGTCTTGGCGAGCTAAAAATCTCTGACACTATCTGTGCGCAGGGTGAAGTGGAAGCGCTACCAGCACTGTCTGTTGACGAACCAACAGTAACCATGACATTCCAAGTAAACACGTCTCCATTCGCAGGTAAAGAAGGTAAGTTCGTGACTTCACGTAACATCCTTGAGCGTCTAGAGAAGGAACTGGTACACAACGTAGCACTACGCGTTGAGCAACTGGATGATCCAGATAAGTTCCGTGTATCTGGTCGTGGTGAACTACACCTATCTATCCTGATCGAAAACATGCGTCGTGAAGGCTTTGAGCTAGCGGTTTCTCGTCCTGAAGTTATCATCAAAGAAGAAGATGGTCAGAAGCAAGAACCTTACGAAACTGTAACTATCGACGTAATGGAAGAGCACCAAGGTAGCATCATGGAAGCTATCGGCTTACGTAAAGGTGAGCTAACGGACATGGCTCCAGATGGTAAAGGTCGTATTCGTATGGACTTCATGATGCCATCTCGTGGTCTAATCGGTTTCCAAACTGAATTCATGACACTAACGTCTGGTTCTGGTCTTCTATACCACACGTTCGATCACTACGGTCCATTCAAGGGCGGTGAGATTGGTCAGCGTGTAAACGGTGTACTTATCTCGAATGGTGCTGGTAAAGCACTAACGAACGCACTGTTTAACCTACAAGAGCGCGGCCGTATGTTTATCGGTCACGGTGTTGAGGTTTACGAAGGCATGGTTATCGGTATCCATAGCCGTGACAACGACCTAACGGTAAACCCGCTTAAAGGTAAGCAGCTAACTAACGTTCGTGCTTCTGGTACTGATGACGCACAGGTTCTTACTCCGCCAATCATTATGACTCTAGAGCAAGCACTTGAGTTCATCGATGATGACGAGCTAGTAGAAGTAACACCTGAAAGCATCCGCATCCGTAAGAAGTTCCTTTCGGAAAGCGATCGTAAGCGTGCAAGTCGCGAAGCTAAGTCTTAATTGATTTAGGTGAGATGTAAAAAAACCAGCCGCGAGGCTGGTTTTTTTGTGTTTGCTTTTTCGAAGACGCTAAAGGTTGAATAACTTAAAGTAACTGTTTCAATACTCTATCAGCTTGAACTCGAGTAATTTTCTTCAGCAATTTTTGTACAGGCGCTGGATAGTTTTCCACTTTTTCCAACTGCTTATAGGTACAGATCAACTGGGTGTGTTCAAGGATGTTTTCCACCTCAGCCTCAAACTTGTCGACAAGATGCGAGTAATGATCCTGAATCAAAATGGCATTCTCTAAATCCAAGCTCCAAGCTCGTGGATTTAGGTTGTTGCCTGTAATCAGCATATAACGCTTATCGACCCAAATACCTTTTAGGTGGAAGCTGTTGTCATCATGTTTCCATAGGCGAATGCACAAGTTGCGACTCGCGATATGTGCTTCGTTAGCTTTAGCAAAGCGACGCAGATTCATTTCATAGAGGTAAGGCAAACCACCAATGGTTTTGAAGTCTTCCTCTGGAGAAATGTAGAAATCGTTCGCCGTCTTATCACCCACCACGATTTTCACTTTAACACCGCGTTTCAGGGCACGCTTGATTTCTTTTGCTACCGACTTAGGGAAGTTGAAATAAGGGGTACAAATAAAAATCTCGTCTTTAGCACTAGCTAATAGCTGATTGATGCTTTGGTTAAGCTTGTTACGACGCTTACCAATACCAACAATAGGTGTCACTGCTACTTGGTGCTCATTACTCGGCTGAGCGTTAAATTGATAACGTGCCTGAGACAGTGAACCACGTAGCTGCCGGATTTCTGCCTTAATATCTTTTGTCGTTGGCTTTTCTGGCAATGACAGGTCGTTGACGGCAGGATTGGCAATCAGTTCGTTTGCAACAAACTGAGCCATACTATTTGCTAGTTCAGGGTTGTTCAGAACATGGTAGCGGTCGAATCGGTAACGCTCATCGTAATTTAAGTAGATGTTGTTAAGACTAGCGCCGCTGTATATCACTTTATCATCGATAATAAAGCCTTTAAGGTGCAAGACCCCAAATACTTCTCTGCCGCGCACTGGAATACCGTAAACAGGAACGGCATGCTCGTGATTTTGTCTAAACTCGCGATACATCACTGCGTTGCCATCAGACTGGTCTGCGCCAATCAGACCACGTTGTGCACGGTGCCAGTCAACACAAACGGCAATATCGAGAGCCGGATTCTTTTGCTTTGCTTGATAAAGTTCAGTCAGGATTTGGCGTCCAGCGTCATCATCTTCTAAATACAAAGCGACTAGGTAGATTCTTGATTGTGCTTCGCGTATCGCTTGAATTAAATACTCGCGATAATCTTTGGCGGAATACAATACATCCAGTGCATTGGGATCCTGCGCGATTGAGGGAAGCTGTTCAAAAGAGTTCCTAAGAGCCATCATATGAGGGACTGTACCTTTGGTCATTGCAAAATTGCGAACCTAGAATTTTACCAAACTCTTGCCCTAAATGGGTAGTAAAGCGTTGATAAGTTTAACGGGGATCAATGTATCGCATAGCTGCCAGTGCTTTTCCGCCGTGAATATAACGAGAAAACAGTTGCTTAAGAGGACCTGGTAGCTCTTCTTGGGTAATCACTTTAAAGCCATGTTGTCCATAAAATCCCTGTAAATGTTCTAGTGCAAAACAAAAATCGTTATTGGTCAGCTCATTTTGTCGCAGTTGTGCCATGAAATGATGACCAATACCTTGTTGGCGGAAGTCTGGAAGAACCAGCATGCTGGTCATCAATCGATACTGCTCGATGGTACGAAATCGTACGAGGGCACAGAGGCTGTGGCCTTGGCTAAGAGTGAGAATACGTTCATCACTTTTTGGTTTGCCAGCTGGGTAGTGTGCTTTATACAGTTTTTTGGCAATCGGCAGTTTAATGGGGTCTAGCATAGCGAATTTTAACGTATCCATAGCCAATGCTCGTTTCAAAAGGATAGAATAGCGGCAGTGTAAGCCATCAATGAATGCCCATGCAAACTGAAAACAATGCCCAACTTCGCCCATTTCACACCTTTGGTATCTCACAGCAGTGTCAGGTGCTAGTAGAAGCTGAATCGGTCGACGACCTAATTGCGATTTACCAAAACCCAGACTGGCAAGCGCTACCTAAACTGATGTTAGGTAAGGGCAGTAACATGTTATTTACGGAGCCTTATCAGGGCGTTGTTATCATTAATCGATTGCAAGGTATTTCGTACTCCAGCTCTGAGACTGAACATCTTTTGCACGTATCAGGGGGTGAAGACTGGCCGAGTTTGGTGGAATGGTGTGTAGAGCAGGGTTACGCTGGTGTTGAAAATTTGGCTTTAATCCCTGGCTGTGCTGGTAGCGCACCTATTCAGAATATTGGTGCGTATGGCATAGAGCTTCAGCAAGTATGTGATTATGTGGAGTACCTTTGTTTAGACAGCTATACCATAAAGCGGCTGTCTAATAATCAATGTCGTTTTGGTTATCGTGACTCCATTTTTAAGCACGATCTGAAAGATAAGGCGCTCGTGACCGCCATTGGCCTTAAGCTAAATAAAACATGGCAGCCTATATTAAGTTATGGTCCGTTACAGTCTCTTGACCCAGATACAACCACGCCAAAAGAAGTGTTTGATGTGGTCGTAAAAGTGAGAAAAGAGAAACTGCCTGATCCTACTGTGACTGGTAATGCTGGGAGTTTCTTTAAAAACCCGATTGTCAGTATCGAACAGTATGAAACGCTCAAAGCGCAATACCCAGCGCTAGTGGCTTATCCATCGGGTGACAAGATGAAGTTGGCTGCTGGTTGGCTTATCGATCAGTGTGGTCTGAAAGGGCATACTCAGGGTGGGGCCATGGTGCATCCTAAACAGGCTCTTGTATTGGTGAATGCCAATAATGCCAAGGCGGAGGATATTGTTAACCTTGCCGCTTATGTCCGCGACTGTGTGCTGAAGAAATTTAATGTAGAGCTTGAGCATGAGGTACGCTTTATGGGTGCTCAACAAGAAGTGTATTTAAAGGACCTACTATGAGAGAGCATCATGTGAAATTAGCGATTTTAGAGCAGCTTTCTCAAGGCGGATTTCATTCGGGTGAGATGTTGGGTGAGCAGCTAGGTATTTCTCGTGCCGCTGTAAGTAAGCACATTAAAGGCATTCGTGATTGGGGGGTTGATATCTTTCGCGTTCAGGGAAAAGGCTATCAACTAGCGGCCCCTATGGAACTGTTGTCCAAAGAGAAACTATCGCGAACGGTTACCTCACCATTTGAGTTGATTCCTATTATCGACTCTACCAATCAATACTTACTCGACAAACAAAACAGCTTAGAGTCGGGTGCGGTGTGCATTTCTGAGTACCAGTCTAAAGGCCGTGGCCGCCGTGGCCGCCAATGGGTATCACCATTCGGTAGTAACCTTTATCTCTCCATGTATTGGAAGTTAGAAGCAGGAATGGCAGCGGCGATGGGGTTAAGTCTGGTGATTGGCGTGGCGATAGTTGAAGCCTTGGAACAACTTGGGATTGATGGTGTAAAACTTAAATGGCCGAATGACCTGTATTTTAATGACAAGAAGTTAGCCGGCATTTTGGTTGAAATGTCAGGCCAAGCTGGTGGTGCGGCAAACCTAGTCATGGGTATGGGTATGAATCTAAATATGAGTGAACAAGTAGAAGGCATCGATCAGCCTTGGACCTCACTCAATGAAGTGGCAGACAAACCATTTAGCCGTAACGATTTGGTGGTGGCCTTTATCAAGGCTTGGCAGAACGCTCTAGAAGATTACGAAATGTGTGGCTTACACGGTTTTGTTGAACGTTGGAATCGTCATGATAACTTTTTGGATCGAGAAGTTCGTCTGGTGATGGGCAATCGAGACATTCAAGGTATTGTGCGCGGCATCGATGCCACTGGCGCCGTTTTACTGGAAACAGAAGCGGGCATTCAACCATTTATTGGTGGTGAGATCTCTCTGCGTAAACTGAACTGATGTGGCTTAACTTATCACTAATTTAGCAACTTCACTCACTGCATCAAATATTGTTACCACACTAGATATTGTCACCACACCGCATGTTGTCATCCCTGCGTAGGCAGGGATCTACCTTTGGCGCACATAACCCCTCATCAAAACAGCCTACTTCCTCAAATAAACCGTCTCAACATTATGATCTTTACCTTTCTGTAAAATCAATTGAGCCCGCTCTTTGGTTGGCAAGATATTCTGCACTAAGTTGATCCCATTAATCGATGCCCAAATATTCTTCGCTTTGGTTTTCGCTTCTTGTTCATTCAACTGGGTATAGTGGCTGAAGTAAGAGCCTGGCTTAGTAAAGGCGCCTTGGCGGAATTTCATAAAGCGCTGCACATACCAGTTTTCAATGCGCTCACTATCTGCATCGACGTACAAAGAAAAATCGAGAAAATCAGAGATAAACACGCGATGTGGATCGTGAGGGTAGTCCATGCCACTTTGCAGGACATTGAGACCTTCGATGATTAGCACGTCAGGTAGGTCGACGACTTTCTGCTCATCAGTAATATCGTAAGTTAAGTGTGAATAGACGGGAGCGACAACGTTACGCTTACAAGCTTTGACATCGGAAACAAACTGCACCAAGCGACGCATATCATAGGACTCGGGAAAGCCCTTTTTCGCCATTAACCCTTTTTCCAACAGTACCTTATTAGGATGAAGGAAACCGTCAGTCGTAATAAGTTCTACCTTAGGGTGGTTTTCCCAGCGACTGAGCAAGGCTTTTAGCAAGCGAGCCGTGGTACTTTTCCCGACCGCAACACTACCGGCAATACCAATAATGAATGGTGGCGTATGGTCACTTTGTCCCAAGAACTCTTGAAGAACGGAGTTGCGACTCTGTCTCGCGGCAACGTACAGGTTAAGCAGACGAGAAAGAGGCAAGTAAACATCAGTGGCTTCCTGTATCGTCAGGTTTTCATTAATACCCTGAAGCTCTTTCAGATCATCTTCTGTTAATGTCATAGGGACAGCGTTGCGAAGTGCAGACCACTGCTCGCGACTAAATGACATAAAAGGGCTCATAACTCACCTAACTTAAGGTTTCCATACACGTAGAGTGCTGAACATACCTGAACAAAGGGATAAATCAAATATTTCATGCGACACAGCGTGCGTAATTCCCCGAAATGTGTACAAAAAGTCGTCAAAAAGGAAGAATGTGTGAAAAAACGAAATTTTTTTTGATTTAACGGTTGCATCAGCAAGATTCATTCAATAGAATGCGCTCCACTTATGCCGACTTAGCTCAGTAGGTAGAGCAACTGACTTGTAATCAGTAGGTCACCAGTTCGATTCCGGTAGTCGGCACCATTTTCACTTTGCCTAGGGCAATGATGACGAAAATGGTAAGTAAAATTTGGGGGGGTTCCCGAGTGGCCAAAGGGAGCAGACTGTAAATCTGCCGGCACTGCCTTCGATGGTTCGAATCCGTCCCCCCCCACCATATTCTTTAGGGAATAGCTCTCAGAGTTACGTGTTGCGGGCATCGTATAATGGCTATTACCTCAGCCTTCCAAGCTGATGATGCGGGTTCGATTCCCGCTGCCCGCTCCAACTCATTTAGAGTGCTGATATAGCTCAGGTGGTAGAGCGCATCCTTGGTAAGGATGAGGTCGGCAGTTCGAGTCTGCCTATCAGCACCAGCTCTCAAAGCAATATTTCCTTTTGATACTTTCTTTTGCCTCAACTATGTTTAGAGGCTAAGAGAAGCTTTATTACCAAGATTTTTTGGTTGCGTGGTCTTCAAAGCCACCTAAATCCGTACCTAGAGGGACAACTCATGTCTAAAGAAAAATTTGAACGTACGAAACCGCACGTAAACGTTGGTACTATCGGCCACGTTGACCACGGTAAAACAACTCTAACAGCTGCAATCTGTACTACTCTTGCAAAAGTGTACGGCGGTGAAGCGAAAGACTTCGCATCTATCGATAACGCTCCAGAAGAGCGTGAGCGCGGTATCACAATCGCAACTTCTCACGTTGAGTAC
>NZ_JAKGTN010000036.1:0-32814 GCF_021568915.1 Vibrio sp. McD22-P3 | reverse complement strand
AGATCGCTCAATGGTAGAGCTTTATCAAAAAAGAAACTCACCTGATTGGTGAGTTTTGTTGGCATCATCAAGCAGGATTGTCAGTGGTAGCAGTCGATGCCCAAACGGAGTGCTCAAGAAAGCTATTACAAGCAGTATTAGCTTCTTTTTATGAGTATAGAAAAGATGCCTTTAGATTCAAGAAAACAGGAAGTAAGAAAGCTCTTTAAATGGGTTTTCATTACTATACCGAATCAACTTGAAGGTGCAGGCTTGAACACCTGAAAATTATCGTTAATTCGAGATGCTAAAGAGCCTACGATCTCTGGAAGACTCACAGAAAAATTGGTCTATTGCCGCCTTGAAATCCCGTTTAATTTTGAAGTAATCGTTATTCCTCGACTTCTCATTCATTACTTTCCATAGCCGCTCTATTGGGTTGAGGTTTGGGCTATAAGATGGAAGATAATGCAGTTCGATATTAAGGAGAAACGCCGCGTCTCTGACTAAGTCATTGCGGTGGTCCCCCGCACCATCTAAGATGATATGAAGCTTATGGGCTAACGGATAACTCCCTCTTAACTTACAGAAAAAGCAAGCTATCGTTTCACTGTTAATGCTTTCTTAATCGTGAACGATGGTGCCACCAACATCCAACAGGTTCAGTACGCCAATAATATTCAATCTGCTACGATTGCCCGTTGTTTCAATCACTTTATCCTGACCTGTACGTATCCAGCCATGAGATATTTTTGTTGATAAGGTTGGGTGAACAGCGTCGATAAAGACTATCGATTCATCCTTGCCACAATTTGCCTTTAGCGCTTCATAAGCCTCTATGAATGCTTGTTGTTTTGCTTCATCAAACTTGTGTGGAACGCCCTTCAGTTGCTTGTAACTTAAAGCCATTTGTTCATACCAGAGAACGTATAATCAAGTTCAAATGTCTCTTTAACATAGGCGACAATTGATGAGTGTGATAATAGGTTTTCTCAGCCAAATGCTCGATTAGGTGCATGGTTTGAGTAGTAGAAAGCTTACTTTGGCTTCCGCTATTCTCGGACTTGAGTTTTCTCATAAAGAACGTGGTCGCTGAGGTGTCGTACAACGGTCGATTCATGAATACGAAGAGCTTGAGCAATCATAGTCTGACTCTAACCTTCTGCGGTAAGCAATACTGCTTTAATACAGTCACGCACTCGACCATCACGAGTAGAATCGTGTATTTGTTCAAGTTGGTGTTTCTGTTGAAGAGTCAAAGTAATTTTCATTACGCTTAGCATGATCCTGATTTTATTAAAATTCAAGAATCTTCAATGCTCACGGGTATAACGATAGCCTAAATCGCTCTCAGGTTATATTTAAGGTGTTTTAGAACGCCTCGGTAAAGGTGAGATAAAAACCTTTGTCGTCATTGCTACCTATTCCCAAATCCACTCGCACATTCATTCGTGGTTGAATTTCATACCGATAGCCGACGCCGTAGCTATAGAGAAAGTTCGAGTACAGCTCATCCATTGAACTATCGACGGAACCTACTCCAGCCCAAAATGTCACACCGTGCTTAGTCATTTGGTCTTGACCATCTCTCAGGGTCCATCGATATTCCAATGTGTTTTCGATGGCAATGTTGTCGCGATAGCGACCTTGATAGATGCCTCGCATAGAGTCTTGCCCGCCCAAGGTCGGCATGTCATAAAATGGGACATCACCTTGACTCCATTGGAGCTTATTGAATAACGCTAACACTTTGCCTTTTGACAGGGCGTAGTAGTATCGATAATCCACAGACGCTTTTGAGTAGTCGTTGTCACTACCAAGGAATGAGTTGTAATCGACAAACTCAATTCCAAGGAAACTCCCTTGCCAGGCATTAACCGTTACATCGCGAGTATCGTATTGCACAGTAAAACCAGCACCGATTGAAAATGGCTTATCACGATAAGTTTGGAAGTTGTCATCGTTTAAGGCACTCGTGGGTAAATCATCATTGCTAGGATCGTAGTAGCGAACGCGAAGAACAGGACCTACGTACCAATGTTGATTGGTTCTAAACGTCAGATTGGCATCGTAGTTAACAAACTTGTAGTCCAACGACATGTTATCACTTGCATCCACAGCCTTACCCTTGTCATAGCCTGTTCCCCAGTAGTACTGGCTTTGATTGCCAAAGCTCAGACTACCTACATAACGAATATCGTTATTCTGGAAAAACAAATTCTGTTTCGAACGCAAACCAAAGCCGATACCAGACTCCATCTCGTTACCAATTGCCACGAGACTGACACTAGAACGTTGTAAGTTGTCACTGTCGCGGTCGGTGCTAAAAGAATAGAGCCCTCCTAACGCGAGCATAAGCCCTGTTTCCGGCATATAGCCTGGGCCTCCTAATATTGAAACCAGTGGTAGTCGATTGGTTTCTATAAATGCCTTTTTTTCTTTTTTTAGCCTTGCTTCTTCCCTCTCAAGCACAGCACAGTTGTTAACACAATCCTTCTGAATCTGTTGATTATCATCGATTTTTTTATCAAACTCAGCCAATTTAGCTTCTGCTTTCCGAGTATTTTCAACAAATACTGGTTTAGACTGAGAGACTACTGAATTTTGCTCACCTCGCCCTGTATTGGCGTAGCTCTGACTCAACGGCATCACAAATAAAAAGCAAGAGGCTGCAAAAAAAGAAAGCACCATCCTTAGTGCTTTTTGATTGGTTTTCTTCACTATTGGTGCTCTTCTACAGGCTTAGTGTTGGTATCCTCAGTAGATTCACCTGAGTGATCATCAGCCAGGAATGTATAAACCGTAGGGACGACAAATAAGGTAAACAGAGTACCTACTGTCATGCCCACAGTAATTACTAGACCGATAGAGAAGCGGCTTTGCGCGCCAGCACCTGCTGCTGTAAGTAGCGGTACGACACCAATGACCATTGCTGCTGTCGTCATCAATACAGGACGTAAACGTTCTGCTGCTGCTTTCTTCACTGCGGCAATCTTATCACCTGCGAATTCCGGCTGGATTTGGTTCGCAAACTCCACGATCAAAATACCGTGCTTACTGATCAGACCGATAAGCGTTACAAGGCCAACCTCAGTGTAGATATTGAGCGTATCGATACCCAAGTACAAAGGAATCATGGCTCCGAATATCGACAACGGAACACTGGTCAATACGATCAATGGGTCTTTGAAACTTTCAAACTGAGCCGCTAGCACCAAATAAATGATAATAAGCGCAAGAGCAAAGGTTGAAACCAGAGACGCTCCCTCTTGGACATACTGACGTAACTGACCAGATGAATCTGTTGCGTACGACGTTGGAAGAATTTGTTTTGCACCTTCCTGCATCACTTCATAAGCTTCACCAATACTAACGCCTGGCATCATCTTCGCTTCGATAGTCGCGCTGTTCAATTGCTGGAACTGATCCACGGCTGATGGCTGCACACTTTGCTTGATATCAATAAGCGCTGATAGCGGAACCATAGTGCCGTTATTTGAGCGCACGTAATATTGGTCGATATCATTCCAAGAACTACGGTCAAAGCGCTCTACTTGAGTGATTACCTGATAGCTACGCTCATCTAGAGCGAAATAGTTAATAAAACCTTCACTCACGTAACGAGTTAACACATTACCAATTTCTTGTGCGTTCACATTCATCAATGCTGCTTTGTCACGATTAATGGTAATTTCTACCTGAGGCTTATTGAACTCTAAGTCATTCTGAACATAGATAAACTTGCCGCTATTGACTGCATACTCTTTCATTTTTTCTGCGTACTGGTAGAGCTCTTCATAGCTTCCCGTCGGCGTTTTCAATACCATTTGGAACGGCAAACCTTGCGACGTACCAGGTAGATCTGGAGGTGAAATAGTAAACACCTGCAATCCTGGGAAATCGACTATGTCGTTCTGGAATCTTGTCATGATGTCTTTCACTGACGCTTCACGAGAATCCCAATCTTTAAGTACACCTAATCCGAAGAACTTATTGTCTTTTTGGTAACCATTTACCATCATCGACATTTCAGTTTCAGGATAACTGCTGATCGTTTTATCCAACGCTTGAGTGAAATTGCCAAGGTAGTCGGTATTAGCTTGCGATGGGCCTTGACCCATCATGATTACAACACCTTGGTCTTCTTGCGGAGCCAATTCACTCGCAGTGTGAGTAAACATAAATACCAATGACACCAAGAACGTAACGACAAGCGGCCAAACCAATAAACGGTTTTTCAGTACCGTTGCCAACAGGTTTTCATAACGATTAGTCACTCCAGAGATGATGCTATCGATCTTTTTAACCATCGCACCTTCAAGAATTTGCTTGTTCAGCATCTTAGAGGTCATCATTGGCGTCAACGTCAAAGCAATAAACCCTGAAATCAATACGGAGCCTGCAAGAGTAAATGCAAATTCAGTAAATAGTTTACCTGTTAACCCCCCCATAAAGCCGATTGGTGCATAAACTGCTGCCAGTGTTATTGTCATAGCAATAACAGGGCCAGCAATCTCACGTGCACTTTTGATAGCAGCCTCTACAGGACTAGCACCTTCTTCTAAGTGGCGGAAGGTATTTTCTACGACAACGATAGCGTCATCTACAACAAGCGAGATAGCCAGAACCATTGCTAATAAAGTCAATAGGTTGATACTGAAACCCAAAGACATCATTAGGAACATTGAACCAATCAGTGAAAGAGGAATCGTCACTAACGGGATAACCATGGCACGCATTGAGCCCAAGAACGCCAAGATAACAATAATGACAATAACCGCAGCTTCAACGAGAGTTTTGGTTACTTCCTCGATAGAGCTATCGATAAATTTCGTGGAGTCGTAAACGACCTCCGCTTTCATGCCGAGCGGCAAACTATCTTTAATCGCAGGAAGAACTTTATACAGACCTTCAACGACGGTGAGTGGGTTTGATGTAGAGGTATTGCTGATTGCTGTTGTGATCGAGCTAGTACCGTTAAACAATACGCGCGAGTCATAAGTGTTCGCACCAAGTTCTACCGTTGCCACGTCTTCTAGGTGAATTAATTGACCATTCGCAGCTTTAAGCACCATGTTCTTGAATTCATCAACGGATGATGCGTCGGTGTGTGCGTTGATATCAATCTCGATATAGTCCGCTTTCAATTTACCCGCAGCACTCACAGAGTTGCTGCCTTGGATTGCAGCCTGTACATCGGCAGCTGTTAGACCAAACGCCGCCATTTTGGTTGGGTTCAACCAAATACGCATTGCAAAGTCACTCTGTCCCAGTAGGTCGATCTTTGATACGCCGTCTACGGTAGAGAATGTTGGCTTAACCACGCGGCTCACATAGTCAGAAATCTGCTGTGTCGCCAAGCGGTCACTTGAAAACGAAACATAAAGGATTGGCGACTGTGATGTCGACTTCAAAATGCTCGGATCCTGCGTACCTGCTGGTAAGCGATATTTCACCTGTTGGACCAGTGACAAGATTTCGGTGAGTGCTTTATCAGTTGGATAATCCAGTTTCAGATTCACCGTGATCAAAGACTTACCTAAGCTACTTTCTGATGTCATGTAGTCAATTCCCTCTGCTTGCGCAATTTGCGCCTGCAGAGGCTGGGTTACATAACCCTGTACGCTAGTCGAACTTGCGCCTGGATAGGTCGTAGTAACAGTTATCACACCCGTTTCAATCTCAGGGTATTGACGAACCTGAAGCTCCGAAAAAGCTTTAAGACCCAGCACCAATAACACCAAGCTCAACACTGTTGCAAGAACAGGTCTCTTTATAAATATGTCGGTAAAATTCATAATTTTGCCTATTTATTACTTAAATGTTTTAGGAAACGGAGTTGAGTTATTGATCTTAACCACGGTTCCTTTCTTAAGTTGTTGTTGGTTAGAAGTCACGACGATTTCGCCTCGCTCTAAGCCCGACACAATGCCGACTAAGTCATCTTTGCGAGGGCCTATTTCGACTAATTTCTGCTCAACAACTTGCTGACCATTTTCGTTTTTCACGACAAAGACGCTGTCGCCATAAAGAGAGTAAGAGATAGCGACTTTTGGTACCGGAACAATCGCAACTTCACTGCCTAACGTTATTTTTGCGTTGATATACATACCGCTCAAAAGTTGGTTGCCATCGCCTTCCACTTCTGCACGAACACTGATGTTGTGTGACTGCTCATCTGATGACGGCTGAAGAGCAGAAACAACCGCAGAGAATGTTTTGTCTCCATAAGCGTCATTGGTAAAGGTCACCTTTTGTCCTAATGCAAGCTGTGGCTGAAAGTCTTCTGAAACTGAGATATCGATAAAGTTGTTGTTAATACTCTCTAACTCAACAATAAGGGCACCTGGATTGATATAATCACCAAGGTCGATAGTTCGGATACCCAACTTACCAGCGAACGGGGCTTTGATGCTCATGAAGTCAATTTGCGACTTAATGTAAGCAAGGTCTGCCGACTCTGCGTCATATTGAGCTTGTGCTTTATCGACCGAGTTTTTTGCTGTGCTTTTCGTTTTTAAAAGTTTCACCTGACGTTCAAGTTCGATCTTTGCCAATTTCTGCTTCGCAAGTTGGCTACGGTATTTTGCTTGTAGTAATGAGTCATCAAGCTGAACGATAACATCACCCTTATTTACCGTTTGACCGGAATTAAAGTTGATTGCTTTAACCTGACCGGAAATTTGACTGGTAACCTCTGTAGATTGCTTTGATGTAATTTTCCCTACTGCTTGAACATTTTGTGCCCAGCTATCTTTTTTAGAAGTAATAGCAGTCACCGAAACAGCAGGTGCTTTGTACTCGCTAATTTTTTTAGCGACCATATGATTTTTAAAACTATTAAATCCGAAAACAAATAGCAGTATTAATACTACTACAGCTAGGACTATTGATATTGCTTTCTTAGACATAACCTTCACTTAATAATGTTTAACGTTGAGAACACATTTAATCTACCGTGATAAGAAGAGAATTTAATAACTCTTGGATAATCAATGCATAATGTTCGATAAACAAAATATAAACATTAAAAATCAACATGTTAAGAAAACCAAGAAAGAATAAAATATAAAACAATGATGGTAATCTCATGTTTTACCAAAGGAGAAATATTAAAGTATCCCGGTACTTAATCAGGAGCAAAATCATGTCAGAGAAAATGCAACATACAAAACACACCACCTCAGAAAAGATGAAAAGAATCTATGGTGATGTGGAGCACAAACACAATAAAGACCACATGGAATTTGAAGATAAAGTTAAGACTCATCCTCACCAAAAACATGGTGGTAAAAATGAAGGCCATAAACATTTAGTTAATCATCATTCAGATGGTCATCATGATAAACATCACCATGATAAAAAGCACAGCCACAAAAATTCTTCTAGAACTCATCATAAAACAAGTTCTAAGTAAGAGAATTAATATAACCCTAGCGTAACAATCACGCTTATAAATAATATTTGGAATCAAAAATGAATCGTAATGACGAAAAACAGCTAGAAACGCTTAGCCCATTTGAAGTAAAAGATACACTGATGAAGCTTGCTGCTGAAAACAAAAATCACGCAATGATAAATGCTGGTCGTGGCAACCCAAACTGGGTGGCGACAGTGCCAAGAGACGCGTTTTTCCAGTTAGGTATGTTTGCTCTACTAGAATCTAAAGCAACCTACTCTCAATACCCTGGTTTTGGCGGTATGAGTGAGAAAGACAATATCTCAACGCGTTTTCTGTCATTCTGTGAAGACCATGAACAGAATGAAGGCGTTCGTTTTCTTCTAAATGCATTTAGCTTCTTAACAACTGAACACAAACTTGATGCGGATGAGCTCATCTATGAATTGGTAGAAGGCATTCTGGGTGACAACTACCCTGTACCTGATCGCATGCTTAAAAACTGCGAGTTCATTTCTCGTAAATACATTGAACAAGAGATGGGCAGCAAAGCTGGTTTACCAGACTCTCACTTTGATTTGTTTGCTGTCGAAGGCGGCACTGCAGCGATGGTATATATCTTCAACACATTGAAAACCAATCGTCTTCTAAATAAAGGCGATAACATTGCCATTGGTGCACCGGTGTTTACACCTTATCTAGAAATGCCAGAGCTTGAAGACTACAGCTTAAACAAAGTAGAGATCATGGCATCAGAAGATACACAATGGCAAATTCCAGATAGCGAACTAGAAAAGCTTCGTGACCCAAAAATCAAAGCCTTCTTCCTCGTTAACCCAAGTAACCCAGCTTCAGTGAAACTGAGCGATGAAACACTGCAGAAAATTGCAGATATCGCCAATGAGCGCCCAGAGCTGATCGTGCTGACTGATGATGTGTACGGTACGTTCACCGATAACTTCACCTCATTGGCAATGTTAGCACCCAAAAATACTATTCTGGTGTACTCATACTCGAAATACTTCGGTGCAACTGGTTGGCGTTTGGGCGTAATTGCCCTAAATGAAGACAACAATCTTGATAAGATGATTCAGGATCTACCAGAATCTACACGTCAAGAACTGACTCAACGCTATAGTGGTATCAGTCTTGATCCTGCAAATATCAAGTTCATCGACCGACTTGTTGCTGATAGCCGTGCAGTTGCTCTAAACCACACTGCTGGACTGTCTACTCCACAACAAATCCAAATGGCACTGTTTTCTCTGCTTGCTCTACTAGAAGGTGGTAAAGAATACCAAGATAACGCGAAACGCATCGTACGTGCTCGCTATCACACACTCATGGAAAAATCGCTGACTGAGCCAACCATCGCTGAAGACAATAGTAATGGCGCTTTCTATTACGTTGAGATTAATATCCAAGACCTAGCAACATCTGCGTACAGCAGTGATTTCTTTGCCTGGATGCAAGAAGGCTATGAACCGCTAGACTTCCTAGTTCGCCTAGCCGAAGAAAGTAGTATTGTGGTCATGCCTGGTGGTGGTTTTGATGCTCCAGAATGGTCACTACGTGTCTCTCTCGCTAACTTGCCACAGTCGGCTTATGCGACAATTTCAACAGCAATCAATGCCGTTTTAGAAAGCTACTATCAAACTTATTTGAACAATCGATAGTCAATTCTTAGCGCTGAAAGCCTCGTTACAAAAATGTATCGAGGCTTTTTTTGTATTTTCACTTATACTATCTAATACTTCTTTATTAGATACAGTAAGTTATGAATGGTCTATGAAAAATCCAAAAGTGCAATTTAAAATAGATGATTGGGTGTTTTATCCATACGAAGACAAGTTCGTTTTGCATGGCGAAGATATCGTCATTGATAACAGGCTATCCAAGCTTTTTCACTTCTTATGTGAAAATCCCGACATCGTGTTCTCAAGAGACGAACTTATTGACGAAGTGTGGAACGGGTCAATCCTAACAGACCAAGTTATCACTCAAGCGATCTTTGAGCTAAGGAAGATACTCAAACAGCAAGGCAACCATCCATATGGCTACATTGTCACAGTTCCCAAACGTGGATATAAGCTCGATGCGACTGTTGAAAAAAACATAGAAACACCTGCACCGGTCATCGAAACCACTAGTTCTGTCTCTGAAAAAAATGATGCTTTGCGAGACGAGTCAGCACCTGAAACAACCGATATCGTTCTCCCTGAAGCAGGAGTAAGCACGGAAGTCGAAGCCTCAGCGGCTGAGCCAGTACGTCAACGCCCCGCCATGCAAACTGCAACAAAGAAAACTGGTTTCAGGAAGCGCTGGATTGCAACCGCAGCATTACTCGTTATCGGCATAGGTGTGGGGGCAAGCTATCTGCACGTAAAGCAAAATGACCGAGCCACTGCAAAAGTCATCGAGCCCATTGCCACACCAAGTTACCTATCTCTTGAACCTCGTTATATTCACGTCATTCTTGAAGATGAGGTCCTACGCGATGATCTGAAAGTAGGGTTTACCAAAAAGCTGTTGGAACTGCTTAAAACCTATAAGGATTATCGTGTCATCTATGACGGTCCAGCATCTAAAGTAGCGGCGAATGAACTTAAATTTGCAGCATCCAAACGCGATAACCAAGACTACATTGAAATTGAATACGTGAATCGCATATCTGGCCATAAACATCTTGCTCGCAAATATCGTGTTACAGAAGACATGCTCAAGCCGTCTTTAAAAAAGTCGTTAGACGATTTGTTGGATTCATTTAATATCGAAATTGAAAAGTCACTAATCGCGGATTTGGTCGATGAACTTCCTAACGAAGCTGCATCAATTGAATCAGCTTTAACGTCTATTGGCGCGTCTTATCATGACTATACTCATACCAGAGCCATTGAGCTCATTGAAGAGGCCAAAAAACTGTCGCCGGACAACCCTTACGTTGTTGCTACCACCTATATTTTTAACGTGTCCAGAATGTACCTTGATCCTCCACAAAACATGTCACAATATCTAGAGCAGTTAAACACAGAGACTTTGTTGAAGTTTGAACAGTTTGCTAACGCCAATCAAACAACGCCAAGAGTCCTTGAAGCCAGTGCTATGATGGCGTTGACTAACGATGAACCGTTGCAAGCGAAGACCATACTGCAAACCATTCCTCATGAACGGCGCACTGTGTTTTTCTATATTTTAAATGCAAAAGCCTCAGAACTAACAGGCAATAGAGACGCAGCTGAAGAGTTCTATTACCACGCTGTCCTAGAGTCCTCAACTATTCAGGTTCTAAATCTATCTGAAGTGTTGTTCTTCAATAGCGACCTTTCCGATATCAAGAAAAAGGTAGAAACAAGCTTAAGCGGGAATGATGCGGTATAAGTCAAAAAGGGCAACGTGGTCAATACCACACTGCCCCTCTATTTACGGATTAGGAACACTGACTACCATCGATAGGTCAACATAGCCATTACGCTTTTTCGGCCTTCACCAATATTTGCCTCTGCAGATACACCATAGCTTCTTGCTAAATTCCAGTTAAAGCCAACAATACCTGACCAATCATTCGTATTGTACTGATCAATACTGTAGCTCAACCCTTGGATATCCAACGCATCTGTTTCACTAGTTGTCCCGGTGTTATGCATATACGAAACACCAATGTATGGGCTAAATAACCCCCAGTTTTCAATGTGATAAGACCGTCCTATGCGTGGGCTCACGGCAAGGGTTTGACTCGATGTTCGACCATTATCAGTTTGGGACCATGTATAACTGATTGGTAAAACACCAAAGTACTCTCCAAAACCAGCAACAAAATTCGTCGACACTCCATAGTTCCACCCCTTAAATTCTGGAGAAAAAGATAGAGAGGGTAGGTTGTTCAATGCATTCGATAACTTATCACCGCAGTAATTGAAGAGGTTACACGTAATGTTTGAGTTTGCTAGCTTGTCTGACAGCGAGCCAGGAAACACCGATCCCGGGATTTTCACATCAAGGTCAGTATTGCCATCAAAACGCCCTACATGGGCACCTACTTGCATGAATGGGAATAACCAAGCGGCTGCTCTTAGTTGCAATGTCGCTGTTTTGACATCAGGATTGCCAAAGTCGATTTGGTTTAAATCAACCACATCACCTAATGACACATTGCCTACATTAACATTCAGATTATTAAAGCCAATATTCTGTTCAGTATAAGTAGGAATAATCGACAATGAAAAAGGCAACGGTAAATCAAAGCCCAGGTCAATCGCATTCTGAGCGTAAAATGGAAGCGCATGTTGCCATTTCCTATCGAGCTTTTTCTGTTCTGTTAGCTCTTTAGTTGCTACAACATCGCCAGTTCGTGTTACATTTCTCGCTTCTCTTCGTGCCTGCTTAATATCCTCTCTCGATTGCAACCAAATATCTTCATTATTTGGCATTGTGCTATCCGCATAACTCGGTGAAGAAATAATGGTGAAAAGAAGTGTCGACAATACTGCCTTTTTCATTCTGATTACTCTTATAATGGTTAATATATCGTGACCATATGTTTTATTTAATACTCACAAATATATTGAAAACTGAGATTAGTTAAGAATCGTGTAACCACGATCTTTCATACAATTGCGCATAACGGTATCTTTCTCATTTTGGTAATTCGCTTCAGCTTGTTGTTTTTCAGCAAAACTACCTAATACACCTGTTACTAAACCAATTCCTGCGCCAATTCCTGCGCCTTCTGAACCAGAACCACCACCAATTGCGGCTGCACCAGCGCCTAAGGCAGCAGCACGTCCCATATGTTTAATCGTAGTGCGTCCTGTACCTTCAACATTTTGCTGTTGTACTTGGTAACTTAATTGCTGACATTGATACATATCTGCGCTGTATTTCTCTTGGTCAATACCTTTTGTATCGATGATCAGATTATCGGCAAATACTTGAGGAGAAATAATTAACCCGATAAGAAGAGTTAGCTTTAGATTTTTCATGTTAATTCCAACTTCTTGGTTGATTTACAACTACTCTAACTGAAAATTCCGGTTCAAAAATCAACGTAAAATAAAGGTTAAATAATAGCTTTTTAAACCTCATAAAAATCATAAACCAGCTAGATAAAACCTCATAAACAGGCGATAAAATCCCGATAAAAAACAAAGGCAACTCATTGTTTTGTAGGTTAAAAATAAATTATAGCAGAGTCTAATTTATCCATAATTACAAGTGGTAACTCATGACATAAACTTCTCTAAAATTCTAATTCAACAAATACATCGGAGAAGAAATGTCAGCTTCATCATATTTCACCAATGCAGAGTCTAAAGATAGTCTCTCGCACTATTTAGGCTCAATTAGCAGGTATCCATTACTTAGTGAAGAAAAAGAAAGGGCACTAGCTAATAAAGTATTTACAGAAAATTGCTCACAATCGTTAAATGAGCTGATACTGCCTCATTTAAGATATGTTGCTTACATTGCCAAAAATTTCGTTGGCTACGGTATGTCTACTTTAGACATTATTCAAGCTGGCAATGTTGGACTAATAAAAGCAATAAAGAAGTTCAACCCTGCTCGAGGAGTTCGATTAGTTTCTTTCGCTATTCACTGGATAAAGTCAGAAATTAACGAATACATAATCAAGAATTGGAGCATGGTAAAAGTTGCAACAACGAAAGAACAGAGAAAATTATTTTTTAACTTGAGAAAGCACAAAAATGATTCTGGCTGGGTAAGTGAAGAACAAGCGAAAGATATTGCGAAGAATCTAAAAGTACGAGTGAGGGATGTATTTGTAATGGATGGACGACTATCTAATAAAGATAAACAGTTAGAAAGTCATAATTATGATGAAGAATTTCACTGCCCATATACTGAAGACAATTATTTTCGCGAGCATCGCGATGATTTCGCAGACAATCATGAAGAAGAAAATTGGAGTAACCACCTATCTTCTGAGCTAAAGATTGCAATACAAAAGTTAGATGAGCGCAGCAAAGATATTATTATTCATCGATGGCTAACCAACGAAAAAGCCACACTCTCAGAGTTAGCAGACAAGCACCAACTATCCGCTGAGCGAATTCGTCAAATTGAAGTCGCTACGTTAGCAAAGCTAAAGAACCTAATGGGTCACATACCGATGGCTAACGCAGCCTAACACTGTCATTACAACAATATTAACTACCTTTACGGCATTAGAATGAAAAACACATTTAAAATTACACCGCTTATTTTATTAGCCATAGCTAGCTCGGTAAAAGCGGATACTTTGACTGAAATCTACGACTTAGCTAAGCAAAACGATCCTCAGTTACTTAAAGCTTCTGCACAAAGAGACTCTGCCTTTGAAGCCATTAACTCTACTCGAAGTGCACTACTACCTCAGATCGACCTAACAGCAGGCTACGCGTATCAAAATAGCGATCGTCACACAACCGACGGAAGCACCACGGATCTGAGCTTAGGATTGTCCCAATCCATTTATGATCGCAGCAGCTGGATAGCCCTCACTATCTCGGAGAAAAGTGCCCGTGAAGCCGATGCACGCTATGCGTCTACACAGCAACAAGCCATCTATAACGTCGCCGAGGCGTATTTTAATGTATTGCGTGCCGAAGATGACCTGCGGTTTATTCAAGCCGAGAAACAGGCCGTGGTAAAGCAACTAATGCAAACCGAACAGCGTTTTGATGTTGGTATTGCTCCAATCACCGATGTACAAGATGCACGAGCGCAATATGACAGTGTTCTAGCTCAGGAAATCCAAGCCAAAAACAATGTCGAGAACGAATATGAAGAGTTGCGAGCCATTACAGGACAACAAGCGAGTAATTTGGCTGTGTTAGATACTGCTCGATTCTCTACTTCGTTACCAAGTAAAAACGCTGATCAACTCGTCGCACAGGCGACAAATGAGAACTTAGATCTTTTGGCAAATCGCATTCAAAAAGATGTTGCCAAGGAACAGATCTCTCTCGCTCAATCTGGCCATCTACCGACTATTTCACTGACATCGAACTATAGCTATACAAAAAACTATAACGAACCTAATGACCCAGTGACGGGTGCACAAATGGATGACGATGAAAACCTATTTAACCTAGGAATTTCGATCGATTTACCAGTGTACTCTGGTGGACGCATCACATCTGAAGCCAAGCAGGCTGAATATCAATTTGTTTCTGCGAGCCAAGATTTGGAATCGACGTTCAGAGAAGTACAGAAAGATGTTCGAGCCATTAATAATAATATTCGTTCTTCCATCGGTTCTATCCAAGCCTATAAACAGTCAGTTATCTCCGCGGAATCAGCTCTTACCGCCACTCAAGAAGGCTTTAATGTTGGCACCCGCACTATCGTCGATGTTCTAGAGAGCACTCAGAACGTCTATCAAGCAAATAAGAACCTGTCTGACGCACGCTACCAATACATTTTATCGCAAGTGCAGCTCAAGCAAGCGATAGGAACTTTGAGCGAGCAAGATATCGTAGACATCAATGCTGGACTAAAGAAGGTCAACTAAAGCAGTTCCTTCATCAATTACGCCCATCCATTGACTGGCATGGGCATGTTTTCTACAAGGAACATGAACAAAACTTCGGATTAACAATGAAAATAACAAGTAAAAACGTGCAGCTCCAACCTAAAACGACATCACTTATTGCAGATAAATATCAACTCTTAGTGGACCGTAATTTAGACCTACTCTTTAGTCGTTGTGAGGTCGTCTTTCATAATGGTTTTGGCGATTATGAGGTGTCGTTAAAGGTGCACTTAGAAACACAATCTTTCTATGTCCTTCGCACTGATTTGCTACTCGATAATGCTATTGAAGACGCTTTTCTGTCGCTATATTACAAAATCGAAAAATATGAAAACAAGTTAGCCGCTAAACAGTTTTTTCGTTCTAAACTTCAGAAAATTCTACGATTTTTTATTAGCGGCAAGGCGAGGCGTTCAGCAAAAATTACTTGCTAACGTTGGGTTGGATTATGCAATAAAGATGGATGTAAATGAGCTGGGTGGTTTATGGATAGGAAGAGTCGGCATTATTGGATTGATGTTTCCGATAGCCTCGCATCCTGCGAGGCCGATGATCGACTTAGCTGCCAATTAAGTTGAATAAACTCGCATCATATGCCGCTAACATCTTTTCAAACAGTCCAATCGGGACTGCGTAGTAGACTAACGTATTCTTGGACAATACAGCAATTGCATTACCATCACATTCATTCAATACTTCAGTGGGCTCACTGTTCATTCTTTTAGTACACGTGCAGTAATCACCTAAGATTATATGTTCATCAACGCCCACTTCGCTCGACATATCTTTACCTCTTTACATTGTATTTAGAGCAATTGTTCTAATAATTTTCTCAATACATTTAACTTCATGATAGTTAGTGTTTTTCCACAAATGACTGCCATTTTGAGAACTCAACCAAACCAACGCCGAATGATGTCTCCATAAGCATAAGACAGATGACATGCTGCTTTTCCATATAGCTGAAGTCGACAGAAGCGAGAACAGGCGTTGATCAGTGGCTCACCGCATTTTTATCAATGAGGTAAAACATGCGGCAAATTAAACCTAAGAAACGAGCAACACATCTAAACCTGCTACGCTTCGCATGCTTCTTTCTAACGTTCCTTCCATATTGACCACACTATGATGCTTGCCCAGTATAATCAGATCAGCGTCCACAATTTCGATTACAGCATGCATCTCCCGGCTAACATCACCGTTTTTTATGTAGATATTTTCCTTCGAGATCGGGTAGGCACTCACAATAAATTCCAGCTCCTTTATGTCGTGTTTTTGCTCAAGTTCAGCAACAAACTCTCTATAAATATCTCCCCAGTATGCTAAAGAATATGGGTTGTATTCCACATTTGGGTGAACGTAAACCAGACTGATTGTCGCTCCTAAGCTAAATGCTAGGTCAGTGGCATTTTTGATGAGCTCAGCGTCACTATGCTCGAAGTCTATCGCTAAAAGTATATTTTTGTATTTCATATTACCTCAAGAATTTTCAATCTATTGATTGGTGAATTTTTAATCCAAACATTCTTTAAGTTAATACGAGGAAGAATCTAATAAATAAGATTGCGATAATATCCCGATAGTATTTCCACTGGAAAGAACTGTTTTTTTAATAAAACCTAAAAAACCAAAACAAAAGCTAAACGCCCATCAACAAGACCACATAACCAACTGTTTTAAAATGAATATTTTTAATTTATACAGTATTTACCTACTAATGATTTAGAGGTGAGCGGTTTGTTTTAATATTTTGCCTCACCTAAAAACACTAATACTCACGTATCTATTTTAATGGGAAATATAAATGCAAATCACATCTATGCACGTTGATATCACTCCATCTATGAAAACACTTATCGAAGAGAAGTTTGCTCATATTCAAGGGCACTTTCATTCTATCGATCAAGAAAAATGCCATATTATCTATCATGAGAGTTATCGTCTGTTCGAAGTTGAGCTTACTGTACATCTCGATCATGAACAGTTCTTCACCAAAAAGTCTAACGCGACATTCGCAATTGCTCTGCAAGAAGCGACCCAAGCAGTTTTACACTCATTAGAAAAACACAAGACTAAGCTGTCTGCTAAACATCAGAACCATCACCACAACGAACCAATGTAACGGTCTGCCAATGATAGAAAAATACCAAACATATCATTGCAACCTGTGTGGCAATGAAGTCGAAGTGACATGTGTTGGCGGTGGTCAATTGACGTGTTGCCAGCAGTCAATGCAAGTGAAAGAGATGGATAGCGTCTCTATCTATCTTAAGAAAGCCTTTGAAGGCGAGGCAGTGGCGTTTACGAAGTATAACTTATACTCGAAGCTCGCGCGAAAGTCAGGCTATCACCATATCGCTGATCAGCTTGCACATATTGCCGCCAATGAACTGGTACACGCCAAACTTCATTTCAAACATATAGAACAACGCACGTTAGGAGCTCGCTTAACCGATATTGCCGCTGCGTTAAAAGACAGCATCGATGGCGAAAGTTTTGAATCTGTCGCGTTTTATCCTGAGTTGTCTGAACTCTGCAACTCGCACGGTGATTCAGTAGTCGCGGATCACTTTCTTAATATAGGGGCGATTGAGAAAACGCATGATGAGCGTTTATCTAATTTACTCTATCGACTTGAGTCAGGTTTTGAATTCGAGAGCCTAATACCAACTGAATGGATTTGTGAAAAGTGTGGTCACACACACATCAGCCCCAAGGCATTCGATGAGTGTCCCGTTTGTCACCATGATAAAACTTATCAAAGACGAATGGCGGAAACTAGCCACCGGATTGCGATTTTATAGCCAGGAGTAATTTTGAGTAAACGTATAAAAAAACTCGTTTTTGAGGGAGTCGTAGGCTTGTTTTCTCTGGTTACGATTTTGGCTTATGCCGCAAACGCTCAGCCAGAAAACACTGGTGAAGTGACACTTTCACAGCCAATTGCTACAGCTAGTTTTGAGTCTACTATGACGTGTTCAGAGTTCCTCGAATTAGACTACGACCTGATGCCTGTAACGTTAGGTTACCTAGTTGCATGGAATCATAAATCCAATAGTGAAGTGCAAGTGTTCGATATCACTCAATTAGATGCTATTGAAATTGATGAAATCGTCGACCAATGCCACAAAGCTCCTGCTGCACGAGTACACAAAGTTGTCGCAAAGCAGCTCGCTGATGCTAAATCGGAACAAATCGAAAAATTACTATAGGTATCAATGATGAATAATTCTAACGTTGTCGCAATTGCGCACACACATCTGGATGCAAAACATATTGTAACCACCTTAGTCGACCAGGGATTTCCTATAGAGTGCATATCTATCATTGGGAAGGGCTATGAAACGGAAGAGCACGCTACCGGTTTCTACAACACAGGCGACCGCGTCAAAAACTGGGGGAAAACAGGTGCCTTCTGGGGCGGGATTTGGGGCGCACTTGTGGGCTCTGGCTTATTTTGGTTACCGGGTATCGGGGCGGTTGTTGCCGCTGGCCCCATTGTGGCTGCTGTTGCAGGTGCTGTTGAAGGCGCTGCAATAACAGGTGGAGTAACAGCCATCGGTGGAGCATTAGCCAGTATTGGTATTCCAAAAGACACCATTGTCAAATATGAAACCGCCATCAAAACTGACAAGTACTTAGTCGTATTCGATGGTGAAAGTGAACAACTAAAAAAAGCACGCAACTTTGTCCAAAACCACAAAGGCAGCACACTTTAATCCAATCGGCACATGGATGTGCACTTCCTATATATTAGCTATAGTCCTTTGATATGTTTCATTTTATTTTTTTGTTATTTAAATTATAAATGACTTACCGCCATTTGATGCCTTTGCTCTATGACAAAGTTACACTCTCTCCCGTACTGAAACGGGTTGAGAACCATCATTAGGTAGCCGTGATTTCTACTTAATGATGGTTTGACACCTTTCTAATTTAAGTCACAATTTTACTCCAACCATACCCACTGCATTATCAACTACTAGCCTTTTCTGATGTTAGTGCTATCATCGCTAACGATGACACCTAACCAAACACTATCTGGAGGAATTTGATGATTGTAATGCGTACCCACTTGGTAAAGTTGGTTTAATAAAGCGAATTAATTAGCAAACAGCACTCTCATTTCGTTTAGAAATCGATCATACTTTACCCGGTGTTCCTTTACCGGGGTCTTAGTGCACCCGCACACACTTACATCGGTAAGTACCTGACCCTATTTAAAATTGCATATTTTGTGTATTTTTAGGTACTAACAATGAGTTCTATTTTTACCCATCCAATCTCAATTAACGAACTTGGTTGGAAAACATTTTTTCAACAGCAACTGACATTAGAAGAATACGACGGTATCGTCCTAGGGCGCGTCATTGCGCATCATCGCAGCGGATATGTTGTCTGTACGGAACAACAAGAGTTCCATCTAGAACATCACATTCATTATCCTCAGATGACGGTTGGTGACTGGATTTTACTCGATGAACAACATCGATTTCTTCGCCTTCTTGATCGCCGTTCTTTGTTCAGTCGCAAAGCGCCTGGTTCAAAAGTAGATGAGCAATTCATTGCCGCCAACGTAGACACGGTTTTTATTGTTTGTTCGCTCAATTACGACTTCAATCTAAGTCGGATAGAGCGTTACCTCACTCTGGTGAATGAAGCGAGATCCGAAGCGGTTATCGTGCTAACCAAAGCAGATCTCTGTAACGATGTAGATGACAAGCGACAACAAGTACAAGCGCTTGACCCATTCTTGATCATAGAAACTGTGAACGCACTGGATAGCGATACATTACAAGGATTGCGCTCTTGGTGTGGCAAAGGACAAACCGTTGCCTTCATGGGCTCATCTGGCGTAGGTAAATCCACTTTGGTGAACACCCTGATGGACGACCAAGCACAGGCAACAGGGTCAATTCGTGAGGATGATAGCAAAGGTCGTCATACTACGACGTCTCGCTCGATGCACAAGATGCCAGAAGGCGGTTTGTTACTCGATACCCCTGGAATGAGGGAAATTCAGCTAACCTCGAGTGAAGAGGGATTAGCAGAAACGTTTAGTGACGTTGAACTTTTGGTCGAGCAGTGTCGATTTAGTGATTGCCAACACACCAATGAACCCGGCTGCGCGGTGCGTAAAGCACTTGAGAATGGAGATATCGACGCAAGGCGCGTAGATAACTACTTTAAACTGATGCGAGAACAAGCTAGAAACAGCGCTTCATTAGCGGAGAAAAGAAGTAACGACAAACAACTTGGCAAGTTTTATCGTTCTGTTCAAAGCGAGAGTCGACATCGTAAAAAAGGCTATTAGCATTAGTCAGTTAACGTTGTAAATATGAATCAAAAGACCGCTTTTACGCGGTCTTTTTTTGATAGAGCTTTACGATACACTTTCTAATTTCATATCAGTAATACACGTATTATCCATAATACTTGTTCCTATCACTTTGGTTGCTTTCTTGCCTTTATAGTTCACTATAATCTCAAGGTGTTCTCGGTCCCTAGGTAACCATAAGTCAATGAATCCGTTAGGATTGGTTTTAGCCATTTTGAATAAGAGCTGCCGATGACTATCCTTATCATAAACGGTGACGCCCATTTTCTCGTTTTGCAACTCACCTGTACAACCCGTCGGTAAGTGCATATCACAAGGGTGCATTTTGTTTAGATAAGGTGCAATTGAGACTAGGAACTCCTTCTCAAGTGGCACTGCCCCAAGGCTGCCATCTTTGAACTGTCCAACAATCTTTGTTGGTTTCACTTGAATAGAAGCTTCACCAGTACGAAACATAGCATTCGCCTCGTCTAGCGCTTCATGAGGTGTCAGTTTGGAAAACTCTGAACCTTGACTCGCAAACACACCAAAACTCGCTAGCATTGAAGCAACTAAGATTAATCTACGCATCGTATTCACCCAAAGAAGTAAGCAAGAGCGAATACAACCACACCAATGATTGCGATATATTTAAGTGCAGTGCCCATACTTGCTCCGCCGCCTGCTGGCGCTTTATTACAACATCCCATGATGTTCCCCTTCTGTCGTTAGCCTACGAACCAAACTAACCTTTACCCTAAGGGGAGGGTCAACAGAGAATATTGATAAAAAATCATATAAAACAACCCAGTATCTGATAAACGATATTCCATTTATGATCATTTCGAATGGATTGGCTGTAGAACTGGGCAAATGAGACACACAACAGTCCCTCTAGAATTTTCATTATCACGCTGATGTTTTGAATACTGCGTTGTACAAAAACATCAATTTGGTAACATTTATCAAAACAATAAACTATAAATTGCAACAAATACCACAAATTTTATCTAAAAATAAATTATATGTAGACACATTAATTTGCATGGATAATATAAAACGCGCAAACACACTTTTTTACAAAATAAAGCCGACCAATCTTCGTCGAAAACTCTTATCTAAACGAATAGGAGTCGTCAAACGACATTAGGTCCGGCACCACTTATACAGGGATAAAAAATGCAAAGTTCTAGCTTGTTAGCTCGCTATGCCAATGGCAACCTGGTTCTCCAGATCCTAGCGGGTATCGTTTTTGGTGTTATCCTCGCACTCGCTTCTCCTTCAACTGCTCAAAGCTTCGGAATGCTTGGTAGCCTGTTTGTCGGAGCATTGAAAGCTGTTGCCCCAATTTTAGTCTTCATTCTTGTTGCAGCTTCTATTGCTAATCAAAAGAAAAACCAAACCACTCACATGCGCCCAATCGTGGTGTTATATCTAATTGGTACTTTCTCCGCATCATTGACAGCGGTATTACTAAGTTTCCTTTTCCCAACGGAGCTCACCCTCGTTGCTGGTGCAGAAGGTGCAACACCACCTCAAGGTATTGCAGAAGTCCTTCACACGTTGTTGTTTAAGCTTGTAGATAACCCGGTCAGTGCGTTAATGAACGCGAACTATATTGGTATTCTAGCTTGGGCAATTGGTCTAGGTTTAGCACTACACCACGCATCTGATACGACAAAAGCAGTGTTCGAAGACCTGAGTCATGGTGTTTCACAGATCGTGCGCTTTATAATCCGCCTAGCGCCATTTGGTATCTTTGGTCTTGTAGCTAATACATTTGCAACAACGGGCTTTTCGGCACTTGCTGGTTACGCGCAACTACTATTCGTTCTACTTACTGCAATGGCGATCATTGCCCTTGTTGTGAACCCAATCATCGTTTATGTAAAAACCAAAGAGAATCCATATCCACTTGTATTCCAATGCCTTCGTGAAAGTGGTGTAACGGCTTTCTTCACTCGTTCAAGTGCGGCAAACATTCCAGTCAACATGACGCTCTGTGAAAAATTAGACCTAGATGAAGATACCTATTCAGTCTCTATTCCACTAGGTGCAACCATTAACATGGCTGGTGCTGCGATTACAATTACTGTGCTAACACTAGCAGCGGTTCATACTATGGGCATTGAAATTGATATCCTGACAGCATTGCTACTGAGTATTGTTGCTGCAGTATCAGCATGCGGCGCATCAGGCGTGGCTGGTGGTTCTCTACTGCTCATCCCTCTAGCATGTGGTCTATTCGGTATTTCGAACGATGTGGCGATGCAAGTGGTTGCTGTTGGTTTTATTATCGGCGTGATTCAGGATTCAGCAGAAACAGCACTGAACAGCTCAACAGACGTAGTGTTCACTGCGGCGGTTTGTAAAGCAGAGCAGAACAAATTGAGCTAACATTGTACTCAAACAAAAACAAAGGGCTGCGCATCGCGCAGCCCTTTTTCGTTTTATAACGACCCGTCTCTACGGGTCTACCTTAATGATGCTCAAGTGGTCTAGCTGATTCAGTAACTCTGACTGATGATTTCCTTGATCAGTCATTACATTACTATCGGCAATACCCAAGTCATTCCATCCAATACCCTCAAGAGTTATATCCGTTTGCTCACCATTGTTGGTGACACTGATAACTGTTGTCGCTGGATCAGTGTTGTCGTTCGGATCATCATTAACCGTAATGGTAATGTTTCCTAGCAAATCACCTAAATTGTCGTGATCTGGCAACAAGTCAGAGATATCCAACTTATCATCACCAATATGGAAATCCGTTACGGTTTGCTCTGCAGGGTTGGTTGTGGTGCCAGCACCTTCCTCAGTAAACAAGAATAAATCAAAGCCGTCTCCACCGGTAAGAATATCGTTACCGCCACCGCCGTAGATAATGTCACTCTCATCCGTACCAATTAACGTCTCAGATGCTCCTGTACCAATGCGAATTTGGTCGGGTAGCGTGAGCTGCTCAGATTGATGTAGAGCCAGTAGCACCTCAGTTGGCGTCATACTGTCCACTTCCTGTTGAGACACACCTAGAAGCGATGTCAGTGTCACACCTTCCAATACAATAGACTGTAACACTGCCCCACTATCACTGATCTCAATAACCGTATCACCAGACTGCTCTGACACACTCAACTGGTCTGTTAATTGCTGGTCCGCTTTAAAGTCGACTGCAGTTAGGTCAACCACATCATGTTTCACGTTTGGATCAGTGGCTGCAAAGTCACGTACATCAAAGTCTTTAATCGTATCCGTTCCAGCGAGACTCGCTGTTTCCCAACGGAAAGTATCTTGCGAATCAGTGTCCACACTAGTACCACCGCCAATAGGAATAGAGTTACCAAATAGCCACTCATCATCCGAGGTTGCGGTAAGAATGTCGTCAAGCGAACTATCGCCAATCTGACCTTTGTTCCCCGTCACTGTGATGGTAATTGGCTGTACGCTATCACCACCAGGAGCGCCATCTGTAGCTTCAATATAGAACGTCTCTGTAGCAGTTTGGTCTCCAGTGAGTGCATTACTGCTGCCAGTAAGTAATACGTACGCCCACACGCCAGTCGCCACGTTGAATGTAAGCGTCCCATACTGGCCTGTCGCAGTGAATGTATCACCACTCAATGTCCCGTTACGCAACGAGCGAGTCACCGAGGCACTATCCACATCGGTGATGTTCACTGTTCCGGACACAGAATCAGTCACACCTTCTTGAACACCTTTGGCAAAATCACCAGTGATGCTTGGCGCATCGTTGGTGCCTTGGATGGTTACTTTGACTGTCGATACGGTGCCATCCACAGATTTCACGTTAAAGGTATCATCGACCGATTGGCCCACATTTAAACTATTGAATGACTCGTTTGCAATATACGTCCAGTTTCCATCAGCATCGATAGAGAACGTACCATGATTACCTGCGACATTGGTCTGTTCCTGGAACTTATTGTCAGGATTATCGATATCTAAAGAGGTTAATGTACCACTTGTACTCAGCACCGCGTCTGTTTCCTGCAAGGTCACATCTGCACTGCTCACTGTAGCGGCATCATTAGTACCCGTGATGACTATCTTCACCTCAGAGGTAGTGCCATCAATAGAAGTCACCGTAAAGCTCTCTTCTGCTTTCTGACCTTCTGCTAGGTTATCGAAATTACTCTTAGCGGTGAATGTCCACACGCCCGCTGCCGTCAGGGTAAACGTACCTAAGTTACCCACTGTCCCATTTTGAGCAACAAATACGTTATTTGCATTATCAGGGTCATCTGCCGTCAGCGTCCCGTTAGCCGTTAGTATGCTGTTACTTTCTGTAAGGTTCTCAGTAGCAGCACTAATGTCTGCAGCATCGTTGGTACCGTTGATTTTCACCGTAACAGTCGATGGCGTGCCATCAACAGAGGTGACATCGAACGTTTCTGAGACGCTTTGACCGACGTTTAAATGATCAAATGACTCTTTAGCAACAAATGTCCAAACACCATTGGCATCAATACTGAACGTACCGTACGTCCCTACTTTGCTGCTAGGCGTAAAGGTATTATCCGCGTTATCAACATCACTAGACGTTAAGGTATCGGTAATTGTCAATGGAGCATCCGTTTCATCTCGCTCCACAGAGCCAACACTTACCGTAGCGGCATCATTGGTACCCTCGATCTTCACCGTCACACTCGTTGGCGTTCCATCGATAGTAGTAACAGCAAAGGTTTCTTCAACACTTTGACCAACATTCAAAGAATTGAATGCTTGGTTAGCCACAAACGTCCATTCGCCGTTGGCATCGATACTAAACGTACCGTATGTGCCTTGCTTATTGTTTTGAACCGTAAACGTATCGTCAGGGTTATCGACGTCCGTTGAGTTGAGATTGCCTGACATCTGCAGCGGTGCATCGGTCTCGGCATGCGTTTGAGACTCAGGAGCAACTATCGCAGCGTCGTTACGGCCTTCGACCGTGACTTCAATTGTCTGCTTGATTGCATCGCCTTGAGCCACACCACCAACCAAGCTCTCAATAAATAGGTCAAAGTTTTCAGTGACTGGACCATCGTTAAGACTGTTGGCTTTATCTTGGTCTAGTACGTACTCCCACTTGACACTTTCCGGTGTATCTCCTGCAATTAGCTTAAGCGTACCGTACGTACCTTGGATTTCCGTCACCATACCGGAGTTACTCAAGCTATAGCTGTGAGTATCGTTATGGTCAACATCAGCGATCGTCACCACACCATTAGCCGTGCCAGATTCTGCGCCTGCTGGATCTTCATGTACGGTACCAGTGGCAACGGTATTTGCAGCAACAATGGTTGGAGCATCGTTGGTACCTGTCACTTGGAAATTGACAGTAATAGTATCTGAGGCACCGTGTTCATCCGTGACTTTCACTTGATAGCTCAATGGACTAGACAGCGTTTCACCTTCTGATAAATATTCAAAATCACCAGTCAGATTAAAGGTCCAAGCTCCGGTCACCGGATCGACCGTCAATTCGCCTCTTGGATCACCAGAGACTACTTGCCAGTGATGGCTATCCGCCACATTAACAGTATCAACATCACCAGAGTCAAAGTTGCCAGTAAGCTGCGTCGTGGTGTTTTCCGTCGCCATTTGTTCGCCAATATCCACGATTTGCGGTGCATCGTTGGTACCGACAATAGTGATATTAATGACATGTTCGTTGGACTCTTCTGTTGCCGTTACGCCAGAACTGTCTGTCGCGACAACACTCACTTGAATAGTTTTAGTCTGCCCTTTGGCTAGCGCATTAATCTCTGGATTGTTCTCGTCAACCACGAACTTCCAGTTACCGTTGTTATCAACAGTGAACGTACCAAGATTTGAGTCTTGTTTTACAGAGAAGGTATGAGTGTCACCAACGTCAACATCGGAGACCGTGACTTTACCTGCCGCGGTGCTACCCAAAGCATCACTTACTGAGCCTGAAGCCGAGCCTGATACGGTTGGTTGATCGTTAGAACCGACTACCGTCACTTCTACTTTTTGAGTAACTTCAGCACCGAATTGATCGGTTGCGCGTATTGTGAACTCTTCCGTTACCGTGACGCCTTCACCTAATGATTGAACATGAGGCTTGTCGTTGAATAGAACGTATTTCCAAGTATTTGTAGATGGGTCAACGGTAAAGTGGCCGTAAGTACCATCCAAATTAGTAGGGTCTAGCGTAACAGTATCGTTAGTATCAAGATCATCTAATACAATAGCCTTAGTTACTGATACGGTTGTTCCACCGCTATCGATGACGTCTTCAGTCACAGTTCCATCAACAGTGGTCATCGTAGGTGCTTGGTTTTCACCCTGAATGTTAATGGTTAGAGTTTGTGTTGCTGTTGCACCTTTCGGGTCAGTAACGACGACTGTCCAAGTCTGCTCAATAGTTTCATTCGCACCCAACGCAATAATGTCTGGGTTATTTGGATCGACTTTATAAGACCATGTACCATCAGCATTAAACACCAACGTACCATAGGCATTATTAACGTTGTTAGGTGTAGCAACCCATGTATGATGCCCTTGATCTTGAGTATCAATATCAGTCACAGCGAGTTTTCCGGATATTGTTTGATCAACATCGTCGGCAACTATGGTTTCTTCAACATTAGCCTTGAGCGTTGGCGCATCATTTTGACCATTCACATCAATAACGATCTCGAGTGTTTGTGGCAAACCATTGTCATCAACAATAGTTTTTCCGTATTGATCTACAGCGTAAACCTCAAAAACATCGTGCTTGGTTTCTCCCTCTTGGAGTGATTGCACAGCTCTACTGTCATTATCTAAAGTAAAGACCCAAGAACCATCATCATTAACGACAATACTGCCATACGTTCCATTGCCATCAACTAAAGTCCAGGTAATCTGACTTCCAAGCTCTATGCTCGGATCTAGTACCAAAGGCCCACCTGCGTTATCCGAGCTAATGACAATCTCAGAAGGACCTGTACCTGTTTCATTACTATCGCTATTGTCTTCATTGGCAGTGATAGTCTTGACGATATATTTTTCATCATTCGGGTTAGGGTTTTCGAAGTTTTCGGCTGACCCTATTACCTTCACTTGCACTTCTCGGCGATCCGATTTAGTACTCGCTCCCTCACCAGCTTCAGTATCAGTCACGGTTACGTAGAATGTATCAAACACCTCTTTTTCGGCAGGAAGCTCTTTTGATGGATCCAATACGTACGTCCATTTACCAGTATCAGGGTCGATGGTTAACGTACCATATTCACCCTGTATATCTTCTACTGCCCATACGTGAGAATCACCTAGATCAGCATCATCTACACCCAGTACACCCGATATAGAATCTGTCACATCTTCGTGCGCTTCTCCGAGCAATACTGTGTCATCTTGAGGTTTTGTAATGTCCGTGTTGTAAGTAATTTCTGGTTTATCCGCAGAACCATTAATCGTGACATTGACGTCTATGTAGAACGGACCAACAACAATTCGCCATGACTCAGTTGCTGTCTCACCTTCATCAAGGCCTTGAACAAGCACAGAATCGTTGTCCAATTCATATTTCCAACCGCCAGTTGCCGTTCTAACAAGCTGCCCATAAACACCACCGTTTACGGGTATAAAGTTCGCACCTTGTGGGATAGGGAAAATGAAAGAGTCTCTATCAACCAATTGTTGATCTTCCGTGACTTCTAGTTCGGAGACATCAACAGGAATGATACCGCCGCTGCCAGAACCATCACCTGGATCTTGTTGACCTATAACATCAATTACGATTTCTTGACGGTTTGAAACACCGCCGTCGTTATCCGTCGCAACAACATAGAATTTTTCTTGTACCGTTTCACCCGCAATCAATGCTTGCGTCGCAGGTAATGAATTATCAAGAACGTAAGTCCATTTACCGTCATTGCCAAGAGTCAAGGTCCCATACGTGCCAACACCCGAAGGAGCGCTGCCCGATGCACCACTACTCTCTATTGACCAACTTACAATAGAACTGTTGTTGTCTACATCAACGGCAGACAATTGACCATCAGTTCGCGTAAGATCGATACCAAACTGTGCTGCCGTGCCATCTTCCACTACGGTACCTGTTGATTCACCAGAAATAACTGGTACATCATTTCGGCCTTCAATCGTAATCGTAATATCTTGGGTAACTGTTGCACCATTTCTATCTGTCACCAAAATGGTAAAGACTTCAGTCTCGGTTTCACCCTCGGCAAGCGATTGTAAAACATCATTTTTTGGTACAAATGACCATTTACCATCTTTATCGATTGAGAGCTCACCACTTAAACCGTTATAGACGTTGTGACTTTGTCCTGAAGAAATAACCACTTCGGCTTTATCGTCATTGTCATAATCAGTAAGAACTAATTGTCCCTCAATTGGTGTAGAGTCATCGCTGGTATCATCTGTTCCATTGTCCTCTACATAAGTAGCGGACACGTCTCCTGTGACAACTGGTGCGTCATTCTGGCCTTCAATTTGAATCGTAACGGTTTCAACAGAAGTAGCGCCTTGACTATCAGTTACTTTCACTTCAAAAACATCGGTAACAATCTGCCCAGGTTTCAATGCTCGGATTTCAGAAAGCTTGCTTTGTTGGTCATAGGTAAACGTCCACTTACCATTCGAGTCCATTGTAAGCGTGCCATATTCACCACGACCGTTGTTCGAATCACTGATTTCCCATTGATGAACATCGTCCGCATCAACATCACCAGAACTTAATTGACCCGATGTTGTATATTGACCCGCTTCTATAGCATCTTCAAAAATAACCTTATTTTGAGCGCCAGTGATGTTCGGTGCGTCATTTTCACCTTCGATAACAATCTTGATTTCTTGAATCGACTCAACACCATACTTATCTCTAACCCGAATCTGAACAGTGTCACCACCAGGTAATATGTCTCCCTTATCAAGCGAGTCCACATCTGGGTGGTTATTGTTCAGCACATAAGTCCACGTACCTGTGGCTTCATCAATACTGAAAGTACCGTATTGACCACTTTGCAATACACTCCAAGAGACGATTTCACCCTGATCTGGATCACCACCACCGATAACATTGTTATCTAGTTGATCTTGGGTCGGAATACCCGCAATGATCGTTCCACTCAAAGCGGCTCCATCTTCTATAACGGTATATTCAGGTTTAACAACAATTTCTGGTTCACTGTTGGTGCCCGCAACGGATACCGTAACAGTAATCGTGTCTGTTAAACCGCCAGCGTCCGTTACAACAACTTGGAAAGTATCTGTTACCGTCATGCCTGGTGGTATTGAGCGAGTAGCCAGTGAGTCACTGTCGAGCTCATAAGTCCACTTACCATTATCATCAACCGACAGCTGACCGTAGGTACCCGTCGCTTTCCCATTGACTGGATTCTCACCCTGAACCTGCCAAGAATGAGTATCAGTAGAATCAATGTCAGATACGGCAAGGTTACCCGTCGCCACTTCACGTCCTGGAGTGTCTTCGATAACACTACCAGTTGTAGTGCCCGCAAGTTCTGGAGCATCATTCGTTCCAGAAATATTGATCGTAATGGTTTGAGTATCAGAACCATTGGATTGACCTGAGCTGTCTTTAACCGTGACGGTGAAGGTTTCCGTTAGCGGTGTATCTCCCGGTCTCAATGCTTGCACAGACGGGTTGCTATTATTGAGGGTGTAAGTCCATTCACCAGTCACTGGATCGATAGAAATGTTACCGAACTGTCCTTTCCCGGTATTCAAAGACCAGGCATGTGTGTCATTGGTATCGACATCTCCTGGAGCAAGCTGGCCGACAAATTTGATAGGCTGAGAGGGGTCATTGTTAGGGAAATCATCTTCGGTAACACTACCTACAAAGTCTCCATTAATGACTGGCTGATCGTTGGTCCCCGTGATATTTAGAGTGATGGTTTTTTCATTAACGGCACCAAACTCATCGGTCACTTTGATGGTAAATGTTTCCGTGACTACTTCACCATGAGCCAATGCTTGTACTTTGCCACTTTGAGCGCTGGACGTTTCAAGATCGTATCGCCATTTGGTGACACCATTGGCATTCTCAAAAATAGTCAGAGTACCGTACTCACCAACACCACCGTTACTATCAGTAATTTCCCAAGTATGGTCATCGTTAGCATCAGGGTCTCCATCTTTCAAAGCTCCCGAGCGAGATTCAACACCATCTTCGACTAAGTTAGTATTGCCATTGATTTTAATTTTCGGTGCGTCATTGGTACCCGTAATATCAATGGATACGACTTCTGTACTCACTGCTCCGAACTCATCGGTCACTTTAACATTGAACGTAAGTTCTTTAGTTTCACCTTCTCTTAAAGCTTGGGTTTCTTTCGAACCATTCTTCAATACGAACTTCCACTGACCATCAGGTTGAACTACAAGGTTTCCGTATGGTGTTGAACCGTTGTCGACAGAGAAAGTCAACTGTGCATCGGCATCGATATCAGTACCGTGTAATGTACCAGTGGCAATTCGTGTACCAGCTACAGAAGTTCCGTCATCTAAATTTCCGGCCTCGACCACCGAACCACTTAAGTCACTTGCATTGGTGAACGTGGGTTGATCGTTAGTACCTTTTACCGAAATAGTAATGACTTCAGTATTTAGCGCACCCAACTCATCTCTTACCGTAACGGTAAAGTGAATATCCTGAGTTTGTCCCTCTTTGAGCGCCTGAGTTTCGGGAGAGTTATTATCTAATGTAAAGGTCCATTGGCCATCTGGTAAAACAACTAAGTTACCAAAGTCACTACTACCGTCATTGACGTAGTACGTTAGATTACTGCCGGCATCTGCATCAGAGCCAACCAACGTACCTGTCGCTTGAGTGACTCCGGAAACAATCGTACCGTCATCATTATTTCCGGCCTCAATTACAGTGCCGGTCAGATTGCTAGCGCTAGTGATCTGTGGTTGATCATTGGTCCCTGTAATATTGATTTTGACGACTTCGGTATTTACTGCACCAAACTCATCAGTGACCTTAACCGTAAATGAAAGCTCTTTAGTTTCATTTTCTCTCAGTGCTTGTGTATGTACAGAGTTGTTGTCTAATGTAAACTTCCATTGGCCATTTTCCTGAACAACCAATTCACCATAATCATTGCTTCCATTATCCACTGAGAACTTAAGCTGAGCATCCGCATCAACATCTGTCGCAGTCAATGTACCAGCAGCAACGGCGACACCCGCAACAACCGTTCCGTCATCTAAGTGTCCGGCCTCTGTGACAGCCCCATTAAGAACACTAGAACTAGTAAATGTCGGTTGGTCATTCGTGCCCTTAACGGTAATGGTGACGGTTTCAGTGTTAATCGCGCCTAATTCATCCCGTACTTTCACAGTGAAAGTAACATCGTGGCTCTGACCTTCTTTCAAAGACTGTACCTGAGAAGACGTATTATCTAGAGTAAACTTCCAGTCACCATCATCGTCGACAACCAATGTGCCATAGTCACTGCTACCATCATCAATTGAGAAAGTGAGGCTTGAGCCAGCATCTACGTCAGCACCAATCAGCGTGCCTTCAACCTCTGCAGTACCAGTAACTGGCGTGCCATCATCTTGATGTCCTGCTTCTTTTACATCGCCAGACAGATCACTTGATTGGGTTATCGTTGGTTTATCATTAGTACCTGTGATGGTAATTTTGACGACTTCAGTATCAGTCGCGCCAAATTCATCCGTGACTTTTACGGTAAAAGACAACTCTTTAGTTTCATTTTCTCTTAGCGCCTGAGTTAGCGAGGAGTTATTATCTAGTGCAAATGTCCATTGGCCATTTGGTTGAACCACTAAATTGCCATAACCCGTTGCTCCATTTTCAACAGAGAAGGTTAACTTAGCATCTGCATCAATATCTTCTGCATGCAACTGACCAGACGCAGATGGAGTTCCTGGAACAGCCGTTCCATTGTCCAAATGCCCTGATTCAATAACATTGCCCGATAGCTCACTCGAGTCAACAAAGGTTGGTTTGTCATTGGTACCTTTGATAGAAATGGTCACCACTTCATTATTAATAGCACCGTGCTCATCGCGAACTGTCACTGTAAAGTTGACGTCTTTTGTCTGCCCTTCTTTCAGAGCTTGAGTTTGCTCTGAATTATTGTTCAGCGTAAAGGTCCATCGACCATCTGGCAACACAACCATGTTTCCATAATCGCTAATACCATTCTCGATGTAATATGTCAGCGTGCTATCTGCGTCAACATCAGTACCAACTAACGTCCCAGTTGCGACATCCGTTCCAGGCACTGTAACACCAGAGTCCGTATGCCCAGCTTCAGTAACGGTAGCTGCGAGAGTACTGCTTGACTCATCGGTCACTTTGACCGTAAAGCTAACGTCTTTAGTTTCGCCTTCTTTGAGTGCTTGCGTCTCAGTCGTGGTGTTATCTAGCGTAAAGGTCCATTGGCCACCTTCTTGCACCACAAGTTTGCCGTAAGGACTGTCGCCATTGTCCACAGCAAACTTCAACTGTGAATCAGCGTCTACATCATCCGCAGTCAAGGTACCGGTAGCCGTTGGTGTACCTGATATAACATTGCCATCGTCATCATGGCCCGCTTCAGTCACAGCACC